>NZ_JBOGEG010000004.1:0-186368 GCF_050701915.1 Glutamicibacter sp.
CGCCACTGCTGGCAGCAATTGCTAGATGGAGTATTCCGGAGCTGCCCAGACAACAACTTCCGGGTGCTCGTAGAAGCGGTAGCCCTGGCCGCGTACGGTGCGCACGGTATTGGCCAGGCGTCCCAGCTTGGAACGCAGGCGACGGATATGCACGTCGATGGTGCGCTCGTTAGGGACTTCTTCGGCATTGCGCCACAGGTTTTCCAGCAGCTCTTCGCGGCCTACGGTGCGGGTGCCGTTTTCCACGAGGAAGTTCAGCAGCTCGAATTCCTTGAAGGTCAAGTTCAGGGTTTCGCCATCCAGGTAGACTTCGCGGCGCGAGAGGTCGATCAGCACGCCCGATGGGCGCGGGGTGGATGGGCGAGCTTCAGCGCGTGGCCGGCGGGAAATCGTCGGATCGCCCAAAGCCTGGCGAACAACATCGATTGGCTCGCCCTGCGCGCTGGTTGGAGCCAATGCTACGGCGGCGTGGGTCTGCGCTTGCGGCGACAAGGTAGCCAGGAAGGCGCGTACCTGGGTGGCAAGCTTGCCCAGCGAGGTACCCTGCGCCTGGGCGGCAGTTTCATCCAGGCCCACGTAGAGCACGAAGCCACGTGCGGAGGTGTCGGCGCTTGGCTGGCTGGTTGGCTGCACTGGAGTGCTAGTCGGCTGATGCGATGCATCACGAGTTTCATGCACATTGGAAACTGCGCGCAGTGGGCGGTAGCCCGCTGGTGCATAGCTGCCAGAAGCTGCACGCTGCGCAGCTGCTGCGCGGTTCTGCGCATTGCGAATTGAAACGTGGACGTATCCGGAACCAGCCGACATAATCTTTTCCTCTTTTAGTGCGAAGGCCAAGTGGTTTGGCGCTCATGCTTCGGGTTTTGCTTGCGCTGTTCGCGGCCTTCGTCCACGTTCAGCAGTTGGGTTTCCCGTCAACAACTCCCAAATTCGGATTACAAATCACTCATAATTCGGCTTGGGAGCCATGGACGCCGAGCATTCGTTGAGAACGATCTTGGGCAACTCGAAGTTGGAATCCGAGGTGCTTTTACCGTTCTGCGCCGTACTCACACCTCTAGTTTCCTCGTAACATTGGCAACTTGCAAGTAACAATGAACACCTGCGTCCACATAGTGAGACGAATGTTTCCAAACGTGACGCACGCCACTTTAGACAATTCTGGGCTACCTAAGCGCTTAACTAAACAATATGCTCAACGTATCAATAGAACTTCGTCATTATGTCCGGTCCATTCATTGTCCTGAATATTCATTCACCACTATGGTCCGTCCACGCTTCAATCATTCGTCGTTCTTAGGGGTTGACCAAATTAACCACTATCGGTTCGGGTTTTCCCCGCATAAAATCGACTTATAGTCATAGCTGGCACACAGGAAAAACATATTCTCGGCCCATGGCAATAGGACAAGCTGATAAACATGAATGAATCTCGATTTTCACCTTCGCAATTGCCTCGGCTGACGCACCCTGATGGCACGGCAATCAAAGTTCTCGTGGTCGATGATGAACCTTCATTGGCGGAATTGGTCGCCATGGGAACCCGCATGCTCGGCTGGGAAGCCACGATGGCCCACGACGGGCCAGAAGCAGTAGCCACCGCACGCGCCCTGGCCCCTGACGTACTGGTTCTGGACTGGATGCTGCCAGGGTTCGACGGCCCCGAGGTGCTGCGCAAGGTACGCACCCATTTCCCTGAAATCCCAGTCCTTTTCCTCACCGCCAAGGACGCGGTTGAAGACCGTATCGAGGGTCTGGGGGCCGGGGCAGACGACTACGTCGCCAAGCCTTTCAGCCTCGAAGAGGTCCTGATCCGGCTGCACCGACTCGTGGAACGTTCCGGCGCGGCCACCGCAGATTCCGCTGAATTGGTGGTCGGCGACCTGGTGCTGAACATGGACTCGCACGATGTATCCCGTGCAGGCCGCGAAATTTCGCTGACCGCCACCGAATTCGACCTGCTCAGCTACCTGATGAACAACGCCCGCCGCGTGGTGTCCAAGTCGCAGATCCTGGACAACGTCTGGCACTACGATTTCGACGGCCAGGCAAACATTGTCGAACTGTACATCTCGTACCTGCGCAAGAAGATTGACATTGACGCAGAGCCGATGATCCATACCGTGCGTGGCGTCGGCTACGTGCTGAAGCCGGCTGCATGAGTTTCTTTTCCCCGAATACCAGGGTGAGCTCGCCGCACGCGCTGCAGCGCAAACTGCTGCTCATCCTGCTGACCTCGGTCACCGCAGTATCTGTCTTGCTCGGCCTGCTCTATAACGCGGGCATGCGCCAGACCTTGATGGACCAGCTCAACAGCCAGCTGCGGCTCACCACCGAACGCGCGCTGAATTATTCACAGGGCGCACCAGCGGTGAACTCCCGGCTTGATGCCCCCGGCCAGTCCGCCGGCACGCTGACCGCACGATTCGTCGACAAATACGTCTTCAACGGCGGCGTGCTGGATGAACGCACCGGCGTGCTGAAGCAGCTGAGCCAGGAAGATGCCATCCCGATGGTGGATCTGGAGCTGAGCACGCTGCGTGCCGGCGGGCAGTTCAAGCCGGTACGTGCCCACCTGACAGTGGGCGACTACTACCTCGTCGCAGTCAAGGACTCGGGCTCCAACGGCATCCTGATTGTCGGATTGCCCTTGCACAGCACCGATCTGGCGTTGCGCGGCATGGCCTGGCTGACGCTGTTCATTGCCTTGATCCTGATCGCCGGTGCGGGCCTGGCCGGCTCGTGGCTGATCTCCCGCTCGCTTGCCTCGCTCAAGCGCGTGGCCACCGTGGCTGCTTCGGTTGCCGCCGAGGAACTTGATTCGGGCAAGGTGGACCTGACCCAGCGCGTACCGGCGCAAGATGCAATCCCCGGTACCGAGGTGGGCAATGTCGGCAATGCGTTGAACGCGATGATCAGCAACGTCTCCACCGCACTTACCGCCCGCGAGAAGTCCCAAGCCCAGATGCGCCAGTTTGTCGCCGACGCTTCGCATGAGCTGCGCACTCCGCTCTCGGCGATCCGTGGCTACACCGAGTTGCTCTCCGCCACCGAGCATTTCTCCCCTGACGGGCAGCGCTCGGTGGACCGGGTTCTGCAGCAAAGCAGCCGAATGAGCTCACTGGTGGAAAATCTGTTGCTCCTGGCTCGCCTGGATGAGGAAAATGCGTTCAAGCGCAGCAAAATCGATCTGTGCTCCCTGACAGCGGATATCACTGAAGACTTCAAGCTAACCGCGAGCGACCACCATTGGGAGTTCGACTGCCAGGCGCCGCAGACCTTCGTCCACGGTGATTCGGCTTCGCTGCGCCGGGTGATTACCAACCTCTTGGCCAACGCACGCAAGCACACCACCGCCGGGAACACCGTCACGGTATCGGTGGACCGCGATGAAGACAGCGATGAAGCCCTTGTCCGGGTGCACGACACCGGTGAAGGCATTGCGCCAGAATTCCTGCCCCGGGTCTTTGAACGTTTCACCCGCGCCGACAAGGCGCGTTCGGGCTCCGATGGCACTACCGGGTTGGGCCTGCCGATCGCCAAGAGCATCGTCGAGGCCCACGGTGGCACCATCTCCGTGACCTCCCAGCCAGGAGATACCGTCTTCGAGGTCCGACTGCCGCTGAGCGTGCCCGAAACTGATGAAGAAACACCGAAGGCTGCGGTGTAGTCACCGCAGCCTTCGGGCACATCGCTTAGCTAGTGCTAGGCAATAGGTGGGGTCACGCCATAAAGGCGGTCACCGGCATCGCCCAGGCCTGGGATGATGTAGGACTTCTCGTCCAGCTTCTCGTCCATCGCCGCCAGCACGATGTGCACGCGATTATCGCCACCGTGGATTTCCTTCAGTCGCTCGATGCCCTCAGGAGCAGCGATCAGGCAGATGCAGGTGACGGATTCTGCGCCGCGCTCGAAGATGAACTTGATGGCCTCGGCCAGGGTGCCGCCGGTGGCCAGCATCGGATCCAGCACGAAGACCTGGCGGCCGGCCAAGTCATTTGGCACGCGGTCAGCGTAGGTGATGATGTCCAGGGTTTCCTCGTTGCGGGCCATGCCCAGGAAGCCAACCTCAGCGGTCGGAACCAGGCGGGTCATGCCTTCGAGCATGCCCAGGCCTGCGCGCAGGATGGGGACAACCAGCGGGGTTGGCTTGGCAATGGAGGTACCGGTGGTGGCGGCGACCGGGGTCTGCACCTCAACGTTTTCGGTTTTCACCTCGCGGGTGGCCTCATATGCCAGCAGGGTGACCAGTTCGTCGGTCAGCTGGCGGAAAATCGAGGATGGGGTGTTCTTATCACGAAGAACCGAAACCTTGTGTGCCACCAGTGGGTGGTCGACTACCTGTACGCGCATAAGTAGAAATCTATCAGCACCGCCTCAGGCAAATCGAGAGATATCCCCGATTTCCCGCCGTTAAAGCACTTTGGTGTGCCCAAGGAAACAGCAAACTTCAGTGCAGTGCGCAGTGCACCACACTCCGGACGCCCGGCAACCGTCCCAATACACGTAAAGTGAAAGGCACTATGGTGCACGAATTTGATGCTTGGATGGACCTCGCCTTGGCTGAAGCGCGCAAAGCGCTGGCCACCGATGACGTTCCCATCGGCGCCGTCATCCTCTCCCCCGAAGGAGAAGTCCTGGCCACCGGACGCAACGAGCGCGAGGCAATCAAGGACCCCACGGCGCATGCCGAGGTGGTCGCCATCCGCAATGCGGTCAAGGCCTTGGCAGCCAAGGGACAAGATGATGGCTGGCGCCTATCCGACTGCACGCTGGTGGTGACCCTTGAGCCCTGTGCCATGTGCGCCGGGGCAATAGTCCTTTCACGCATTCCCAAATTGGTCTTCGGAGCCTGGGACGAGAAGGCCGGCGCGTGCGGCTCGGTCTTCGATATCGTCCGTGAACCGCGCTTGAACCATTGGGTCGAGGTGTACTCGCGGGTCAAGGAAGAAGAATGCGGTGACCTGCTGCGTGAATTCTTCCGGAGCAAGCGCGGCTAGAAGCCGACGTTGATGTGTTTCGGAACACTTCGGGCCAAAAACAGCGCTCTCGTTTTTGTTTTCACCTGATGTTCGTTATAGAGTTATCAGGTCTGGTGACGTGTCCGAGCGGCCGAAGGTGCAACACTCGAAATGTTGTGTACGGTAACCCCGTACCGTGGGTTCAAATCCCACCGTCACCGCCAGAAAAACCCCGGTAATCAATGATTACCGGGGTTTTGCTTTGCCTAGAACTAGTTCGCGAAGGTATCGGTGAGCTTGCCCTTGGCATCCCACAACGCCAGCGAGTCGCCACCGTTGTTCAAGATTCCTGGTCCGTCCACGTAGTAGGCTTCATCGCTGTTGGTACCCGGACCCGAGTACACGCGCAGCTTCTCCCCTGGCTCCAGCTCATATCCTTCGCCAATTTCCAGGATGTTGTTAGCGGCATCGCGAATGATGTAGCCGCTGACATCGATGGTGCGCTTTCCGGTGTTCTCCAGGATCACGTGCTCGCCATTTTCTGGGGCGATGTCATCTCCCGGCACATCATTGATCGCGTTGGCAATCACCACGCCATTGTTGGCAGGGAAATCTTTCTGGCCAGCGACGTGGCGGTTCACCTGCGCTGGGAAGTCGCCGGTGATTCGCTCGACACCCAGGGCCAGTGCAGCATCGGCTGCTTCGACGGCGTTGACAGTGTAGACGCCCAGGCCCAAGCCTGCGTCCTTCACGCGCTGTGCACCGGCGGCATCAAGGGTGCGGTAGCTAGTGCCGAAAGAATCCGCGTAGGTCGCGTAGATTGCCAGTTCGGCGGCAGAAGGCACGGTTCCGGTCAGCTGCTGCAGTGGTACTTCCGGCGCCAGCTGGGCAAAGATCTGGTTGGATGCTGCGTCGAAGCTGAGGACCTCGATCTTGTTCGCCTCTGCGAGTGCCTTCCATTCAGGATCCTCAGCCAGCGCGTCGGCTACCAGCTTCTCTACGCCAGGGGACTTGGCTGGATCCTTGATTTCGATGAAGACACCCGTTCCACCGGTCAGTGCACCTGGAACCTCATCGAAATGGGGAATCTTGGTTCCCTCGAACTCGTCTGAGAAGTAGGAACCCGCATCGAGCTGCTGCAGTTCTTCCCAGGTAAATGACGTGATGGGGTCATTGACGCGGTCAGGGAAAACCTCTGCCACGTTCGTGGTGCGGGAGGGCGTTCCGTCATGGAAGATGAACGGTACCCCGTCCTTGGACAGCTGCACATCGATCTCGATGAATTCGGCGCCGGACTGGCTGCCTGCCTTGATGGCCGCCAAGGTGTTCTCCGGTGCCACACCTGCGGCTCCGCGGTGGCCGATAATCAGTGGATCAGATCCAGTCGGTTCAATCTGAGCAGCTCCGGCAGGAGCGGCCAGGGTGACGGCCAAAGCCAGGGTTGCCGTGCCAAGGGTGATATTGCGCAGTTTCATGGAGCACTTCCGTTGGTGTCATGGGTGTACACCGGCCATGTTTCCGCGCGCTGATGACAGCGACCCCACACTGAGCTGAATCAGAGATTAAGCTTTTCTACTCAATCTCATGCGTGCTGAATTGGGTTTCCAGATTCGTCCCGTTCAATTCAAGGTAGATTTGCCCCTCAGTCACCGAGACGGACATGGTATTGCGGCGGGTCAATGCTTGGGCCGCTGCATCAATGAATTTGGGGTCGAAGGAGCGCACCATGATCTCCTGCGACTGGTGGATCGTCTTGCCACGCCAAGAAGCCAGAAGCTTGGCAGGATCGCGGTGCGTGTAGACGGCGGTGCGGTCTGCCCGCTTGCTGCCCAAATGCAGGCGCTGGGCATCAGGAGCGCCCACTTCAATCCACGCGGTAATGAGTCCGGTCAGGTCCTTTACCAAAATGGCTGGCTCTTCCCCTGTAGAAACGCCTCCGGCCGAGAAAGCAATGCCTTCTTCATGTTCGAGGCAGTAGGCCAGTACACGGGTGACCATGTAGGCATCGGTTTCGGAAGGATGCTGTGCAACCCGCAGCGAAAGATCCTCGTAAACCCCGCGATCCACATCAGCAAGTTGAATTTCAAAGGTGTGCATAGTCGCGCCGATAGCCATAGTTCACGAGTTTACCGCGAACGCCAGGGCTTCATCGACGCGCGGCTTGTTGGCTAGGCTTTCGCCTCGCGGCTTCGAGCCACGAAGAAACCTGCCAGAGATGACAAGCTGGCCACGGCCGCAAAGATGCCAACCATCGGATTCCCGCTAAAGGAAAGTACCGAACACGCAGCAAAAAGAATGGCAGAAACAACGAATAGAGTCTTCATAACTAAATCCTATTTGATACAGCTCGCAGATAAAAGATTTATTTAGCGGGTGGCAACTTTCCACTCAACCCCTTGAGCCAATGGAAAAAGAGCTCAACGGTATCCGGCATATAGCTACCCCGATTGCGCTCGATATCTGCCAGCAACTCACTTTGCTCCATCCATCGTCCGCTAGCGACTTCGTCAGCTTGCAGGCTGAGCTCTCCGCAGGCAATCGTCCAATACCGAAAGGCCCGGTATCGGGTATGCGCATCTGCATAGTTCGATTGATCCAAGGGCACGAGATCGCTATCGATGCCCAATTCTTCCTGGGCTTCGCGTCTTGCCGATGCATCGGGATCTTCGCCTGCTTGAATCACACCGCCAGCGGCGAAGTCGAGAAGTCCGGGGTACACGTCTTTGGTCATCGTGCGCTGATGCACAAAGACCTCGCCTTCCGGGTTGAACACCAAAATTCCGGTAGCGCCGTGACGCAAATTTTCCGCTCTGACGCGCGAGCGCGGCGCCTGCCCGATCTCCCGGCCGCGCTCATCAAACAACGCCGCTTGTTCTTCCACGATCTATATTCCATCACGAGCCCTGGTGCCGCGCAGCATGCCGGCAATCACCAAAGCGAAAGTTCCCACGAGCACAAGCAGCCAGAGGCCCAAAGCGTAGGAGTTGGATTCAGCCTGGTAGGTAGCACCCATGGCCAGCGGCGGGAAGTATCCTCCCAAGCCACCAGCAGCCGCCACGACGCCGGAAACCGCTCCAACCTTTTCCGGGGGTGTCGACGGGCCTATCCAGGCGAAGACCGCACCCATTCCTAGGCCCATGGCCGAAGCCATCAGGATGAAGGTCACACCGGTCAAGATGCCTTCAGCAGGTTGCTGGCCAACGATATAGGCGAGCGAAACGATGCCGGCTAGCGAGATCAAGGCGATTATCTTCGCGCCGAACTTATCGGCCAAGACGCCCCCGATAGGACGGGCAATTACCGCTGCCACTGCGAACAACGCGGTACGCGTACCCGCGCCAATCGGGTCCACATTTTCCGGATAGATGGTCATCAGGTATTTGGGCAAGAAGGTCGAAAAAGCGACAAAACCGCCAAAGACTATGCCGTAGAGGAAGGACATTTCCCAAGTTATAGCCAGCTTCAAAGCGCCGAAGACCTTCGGGAACAACGGTTGACTACTCGGCTTCCATGCCGGGGACTCGCGCATGAAGAGCCACACCAAGATCGCGACGACGAGCAGAAGCCCCGCCAGGAATAGGTGTGTTCCCCAGTAGCCGGTGTCTTGCAGCAGACGCGGAGTCTGGAAGGCCGAAATGGCGGTACCAATCATGCCCATGCCAAAGATGCCGTTAGCGAAGCCACGCTTATTGGCCGGATACCATGCACTGGCGAACGGAACGCCAACGGCAAAGATTGAACCGCCAACGCCAAGGTAGGTTCCGGCGATAATCAGCAGCACAAAACTGCCCAGGCTGCCGGCGAGCGCCACCAGCAGCACCGCCGGAATCGTTGCCAGCAGCACTGCGGTGAACATTTTCCGGGCACCAAAGCGGTCGGTCAGCGCGCCGGTGAAAATGCGTCCAATAGCGCCTACGAGCACCGGTGTTGCAAGCATCAGCGACACCTGCCCCTCGCTCAGGTCCATCCCCTCGGCATAGAAACGCTGGATCGGTGAAATGAGCATCCATGCCCAGAAGCCCACCGCGCTAGCAAAGGTGGCCAACATCAGTTGGAGGAATCCTCCCCGTAAATCGGGCTCATTCACCGCGATGCTTGCGGCAGATCCTGCGCTCATTGGGCCCCCTGATGGCACGGTTCGCTTGACGGTGGCAAGCCTTTTAAGCCAGTAGTCTATTCCTCTCCACCAAGGAATTGGAAGTGTTATTCAGATTTATTATTTGTCGAATGACAGGGGCAAACATTAAGGAATATTTTGAATAACACTCTTGAAACTCGCGCCCCAAAGGACGAAGCTTGGAATACTAGCCACAGTTAGAGAGAGCCAGCAATGAGCGATAGGCCAAACCACACACAGCCTGCCACTGATGGACCGCTTGCTGATTCACTGCTTTCGATGGGAAAATTCCTGCGCCGCGGTGACACCAGTGACGACTTGCGCGCCATGTTCCTATCCGGCGGGCGCAAGGGCGATGTCTTCTACCGCGACCGATGGTCGCACGACAAGGTGGTGCGCTCGACCCACGGGGTGAACTGCACCGGTTCCTGCTCATGGAAGGTCTACGTCAAGGACGGGATCATCACCTGGGAGACACAGCAGACCGACTATCCCTCGGTCGGCCCGGACTCCCCCGAATACGAGCCGCGCGGTTGCCCGCGCGGCGCTGCGTTCAGCTGGTACACCTACTCCCCCACCCGCGTGCGCTTCCCCTACATCCGGGATGTACTCGCCGAGCTGTACCGCAGCGCGAAGAAAGAGCACCCGGATCCGGTAGACGCCTGGGCATCGATTGTCGAGGATCCCGCCAAAGCCAAGCGCTACAAGAAGGCCCGTGGCAAGGGCGGGCTGATCCGCACCACCTGGGATGAAGCATTGGAAATCGCCAGTGCCGCCCAGGTCTACTCGGTAAAGAAGTACGGACCGGACCGCATTGCAGGCTTCTCCCCCATCCCAGCCATGTCCATGGTCTCGCACGGCGCAGGTTCGAGGTACATGAACCTGGTCGGCGGCACCATGCTCTCCTTCTATGACTGGTATGCCGACCTTCCTGTGGCCAGCCCGCAGGTCTTCGGCGACCAGACCGACGTGCCGGAATCCGCTGACTGGTGGAATTCGCAATACCTGATCATGTGGGGCTCAAATGTTCCGGTTACCCGCACCCCGGATGCGCACTTCATGGCCGAAGCGCGCTACAAGGGCACCAAGGTGGTCACGGTATCCCCGGACTACACGGACAACACCAAGTTCGCCGACGAATGGGTAGCCTTGCAACCCGGCACTGATGCCGCCCTGGGCTTGTCCATGGGGCATGTGATCCTCAAGGAGCACTATGTAGATAAGCGCACCAAGGCCTTCGAGGACTACATGCGCGCCTACACCGATTCCCCATTCCTGGTCGAGATCGATGCGGCCACCGGCATCCCGATTCCGGGCAAATTCCTCACCGCGGCAGACCTCGGGTTATCCGAGGAGGAGAACGCCGACTTCAAGCCGGCCCTGCTGGATCTCGATGGCACCGCCCGCGTCCCGCGCGGCACTCTGGGCCACCGCTACTCCGAGAAGGACAAAGGCAAGTGGAATCTGGACCTGGGCGATATCACCCCCGCCCTGTCGGTGATGGACCTGGAAAGCTGGGATGGCGCAGCGGCAGAGATCAGCCTGCCGCGCTTCGACCTGGCCGCGGAACCGGGCCAGGAGCATGCCGGAGGCTCGGGCGTAGTGCAACGTGGCGTCCCGGTAGTGCAGCGTGCCGGCAAGACGCTGACCACGGTCTTCGACTTGATGCTCGCCCAGTACGGTGTGGGCCGCGAGTCCCTTCCCGGACTGTGGCCAGAGGACTTCCTGGACGTCTCCACCCCGGGCACCCCCGCCTGGCAGGAGGAGCACACCGGGGTGCCGCCAGAGCAGGCAATCCGCATTGCCCGCGAATTCGCCGATACCGCAGAGAAATCCGGCGGGCGTTCGATGATCCTGATGGGTGCCGGCACCAACCACTGGTTCCACTCGGACACCATCTACCGCACCTTCCTGGCGCTGACCATGATGACTGGCTGCCAGGGCGTGAACGGCGGTGGATGGGCCCATTACGTCGGCCAGGAAAAGGTCCGCCCGCTCACCGGCTACCAGCAATATGCCTCAGCCGGAGATTGGAACCGCCCACCGCGCCACACCATCGGTACCGCCTTCTGGTATCTTGCCACCGACCAGTGGCGCTACGACGGGCTGCCGGCCAACCAACTGGCTTCCCCGCTGGCTCGCGGCCAATTCGATGGGCGAACCACCGCGGACTGCTTAGTCGATTCGATCAAGCGCGGCTGGATGCCGGACTATCCGACCTTCAACCGCAACCCGCTGGACCTGGTGGACGAGGCCGAGGCGGTTGGCAAGGACCCGGCGCAGCATGTGGTCGATTCGCTGAATGACAAGTCGCTGTCCTATGCCTGCGAGGACCCGGATTCCCCGCAGAATTTCCCCCGTGTGGCGCTGATCTGGCGGGCGAACATCCTCGGCTCCTCCGGCAAGGGCAATGAGTACTTCCTCAAGCACTTGCTGGGCACCGACGCGTCGGTGCGCGCCCCGGAAACGGCCGACGGGCACCGCCCGGTGGACATGGCCTGGCACGATGAGGCCCCGGAAGGAAAACTGGATTTGCTGGCCACCGCGGATTTCCGGATGACCAGCACCACCTTGTTCTCGGACCTGGTCTTCCCGGCGGCCACCTGGTACGAGAAGTACGACCTGTCCTCCACGGACATGCATCCGTTCATCCACTCCTTCAACCCGGCCATTGCCCCGCCGTGGCAGACCAAGACCGACTTCGAGCTCTTCGGCCAGATGGCCAAGCGCTTCGGCCAGTACGCCGCCAAGCACCTGGGCAAGCGCAAGGATTTGGTGGCTTCCCCGCTGCAGCATGACACTCCCGATGCCATGGCCACCGTCAAGGGCCGGGTCGCCGACGGCGCCCCGTTGGTGCCGGGGGTCACCATGCCCAAGCTGAAGGTCGTGGAACGCGACTACCCGAACCTCTACGAGCAATGGAGCACCTTAGGTCCCCTGACGCAGAAGCTGGGAATGGTCACCAAGGGCGTCAATTACCAAGTGGGTCCGGAGATCGAGGTGCTCAAGCATGCCAACGGCGTCTCTGCCAAGGGCGCGGTGCTACTGGATACCGACAAGAAGGCCTGCGAGCTGATCCTCGCCTTCTCCGGCACCTCCAACGGGCGCCTGGCCACCGCGGGGTTCCGGCAGCTCGAGGAGCATACCGGGCAGAAGCTGGCTTTCCTCTCCGAGGAGCATGAGGGTTCGCGGATTTCGTTCCAGGATGTGCAGGTCCAGCCGCGCAGCGTGATCACCTCCCCGGAGTGGTCCGGCTCCGAGCACGGCGGCCGGCGCTACACCGCGTTCGCCATCAACGTGGAGCATCTGAAGCCATTCCACACGCTGACCGGGCGCATGCACTTCTACCTGGACCACGACTGGATGTCGGAGCTGGGCGAGAATCTGCCGATCTACCGTCCGCCGCTGGACATGCACCGGTTGTTCAACGACGCGAAGCTGGGCACCACCAGCATGCACGAGTCGGGCAATGCCGAAGTAGCGGTGCGCTACCTGACCCCGCACTCCAAATGGTCCATCCACTCCGAGTACCAGGACAACCTGTTCATGCTCTCCCTGTCCCGTGGCGGGCCGACCATCTGGATGTCGCCGCAGGACGCGGCGAAGATCGGGGTGCGCGATAACGAGTGGATCGAGTCCTACAACCGCAACGGCGTGGTGGTGGCCCGTGCCATCGTCTCGCACCGCATGCCAGAGGGCACCGTGTTCATGTACCACGCCAAGGACCGCACCGTGGACGTGCCGCTGGCAGAGACCAGCGGCAAGCGCGGCGGCATCCACAACTCGCTGACGCGCATCCTGATGAAGCCCAGCCATTTGATTGGCGGCTACGGCCAGCTTGCCTGGGCATTCAATTACCTCGGCCCCACCGGAAACCAGCGCGACGAGGTCACCACGATCCGCCGCCGCAACCAGGAGGTGCAGTACCGATGAAGGTCATGGCCCAGATGTCCATGGTGATGAACCTGGATAAGTGCATTGGCTGCCACACGTGCTCGGTCACGTGCAAGCAGGCATGGACCAACCGCACCGGCGTGGAATACGTGTGGTTCAATAATGTCGAGACCCGCCCCGGCGTCGGCTACCCGCGCACCTACGAGGACCAGGAGAAATGGCGCGGGGGCTGGACGCTGAACAAGCGCGGCCGGCTGACCCTGCGCGATGGCGGACGCTTCAAGAAGCTCAGCCGCATCTTCTCCAACCCGAAGCTGCCCGAGATCCACGACTACTACGAACCGTGGACCTACGACTACGACATGCTGCTGAACTCGCCTTCCGGCGAGCACACCCCGGTGGCCACACCGAAGTCGCTGCTCACCGGCAAGGACATGAAGATCGGATGGTCGGCGAACTGGGACGACAACCTCGGCGGCTCGCTGGAGACCATGGACCAGGATCCGCTGCTGGCCAAGATGAGCGAAGAGGTGAAGGCCGAGTACGAGAAGGCGTTCATGTTCTATCTGCCGCGCATCTGCGAGCATTGCCTGAACCCCTCTTGCGTGGCCTCCTGCCCATCCGGGGCGATGTACAAGCGCGCCGAGGACGGCATCGTGCTGGTGGACCAGGACGCCTGCCGCGGCTGGCGCATGTGCGTCTCGGGCTGCCCATACAAGAAGGTGTACTTCAACCACCGCACGGGCAAGGCCGAGAAGTGCACCTTCTGCTACCCGCGCATCGAGGTGGGCCAGCCAACCGTCTGCGCCGAAACCTGCGTGGGCCGGCTGCGCTACCTGGGCCTGGTGCTCTACGACGCCGATGCGGTGGCTTCCGCGGCCAGCGTCGAGGACGAGCACGAGCTGCTCGATGCCCAGCGCGGTGTGCTGCTCGATCCGCACGATCCTGCGGTGATCGATGCCGCTCGGGCCGAAGGCATCCCGGAAGACTGGATCGAAGCCGCCCAGGCCAGTCCCATCTGGAAGCTGATCCGCGATTACCAGATCGCCTTGCCGCTGCACCCGGAGTACCGCACCATGCCCATGGTCTGGTACATCCCGCCGCTATCCCCGGTGGTGGATGTGGTCTCCAATTCCGGCAACGACGGCGAGGATGCGGATACCCTCTTTGCCGCCATCAACAAGCTGCGCATCCCCATCGGCTACCTGGCCGAGCTGTTCTCCGCGGGCGACACCGCACCGGTGGACCTCTCGCTGCGCAAGCTCGCGGCGATGCGCTCCTACATGCGCGGGGTGTCGCTGGCCGATACCCGCGACGAGTCGATCGCCAACGCGGTAGGAATGAGCGGCGGGCAAATGGAAGAGATGTACCGCTTGCTGGCCATCGCCAAGTACGAGGAACGCTACGTCATTCCGCCAGCCCATGCCGAGCAGGCCCACGACCTGGAGGAAATGGGCTGCTCGCTGGACTTCGAGGGAGGCCCCGGCATGGGTGGCGCCGGGCCCTTCGGTTCCTCCTCGGGCGAGTCGGTTCCGGTCGCGGTGGAGAACTTCCAATCGCTGAAGAACCGCCAGACCGCGGACCGTCCTTCATCTGCGGGACGGGTCAACCTGCTGAACTGGGACGGCAATGGCACCCCGGATGGCCTGTTCCCGCCGGAGGATGGAAAGTGATTCCCCAGCTGTTCAACCGCGCGACCCCGCGCCGCCGCCTGCCTGGCACCCTCGAACCGGTGTCCATGAAGCGCGATGCGCGCGCCCGGGTCCACATGCTCGTTTCCTTGCTGCTCGATTACCCGGACCAGGCATGGTTCGACCGGCTCGATACGCTCGAATCGCATCTGCCGGAAGTTCCCGTGCAGATCGCGCAGCCGCTCGGCTCGTTCATCGTCCAGGCGCGCGGCTTGGGCCCCACCGAGGTGCAGCGCTTGTACGTACAGACCTTCGATCTGAAGCGCAAGTGCAGCCTCTATCTGAGCTATTTCGCTACCGGGGACACCCGCAAGCGAGGTACCGCCCTGGTGACCTTCCTGGAGGCCTACCGGGCCACCGGCTGGGAATTCAATGCCGATGAACTGCCGGACTACCTTCCGGCGGTGCTGGAATTCTCCGCGCGCTGCGATGACCCGATCGCCGAGGCGTTGCTGTCCTCGCATATCGAGGGCATCGAGGTGCTGCGCGCGGCGCTGGAATCCATGGGCAGCCCCTGGGCCCCGCTGATCCGCAGCATCACGCTCTCGCTGCCCCCGGTCGACCTGGAAACCCGGGAGCGCGTGTTGGCTCTGGTCAGCGAGGGACCGCCGACCGAAACGGTCGGATTGTCCTTCCTGGGCAATCTTCCGCCATTCAGCCCGAGGGGGAACGCATGAGTACGTCAACGATTCTGCTGTGGGTAGTGCTTCCCTATGCCTGCGCGGTGATCTTCATCGTCGGGCATATCTGGCGCTACCGCTACGACAAGTTCGGCTGGACCACCCGTTCAAGCCAAACTTACGAGAACCGCCTGCTGCGCTGGGGTTCGCCGATGTTCCACTTCGGCATCCTGATGGTGATCGCCGGGCATGTGGTGGGCCTGCTGATACCGCGCGAATGGCTGTATGCCATCGGCATCACCGAGCACATCTACCACCTCGTGGCGACCTGGATGGGGACGGCCGCCGCGATCCTGACGCTGGCCGGGCTGGCAATCCTGATCTACCGCCGGCGCACGGTCGGCCCGGTTTTCCTGGCCACCACGGCCATGGACAAGGTCATGTACGTATTCCTGGGCGCAACGTTGCTCTTCGGCACCTTGGCCACGTTGGTGTACCAGGTCTTCGGCCCGGGTTTCTCCTACCGCGAGTCCATTTCCCCCTGGGTGCGCAACATGATCATCTTCCAGCCGAAGCCGGAAATGATGCTGGAAGTTCCGGTCTTCTTCCAGCTGCATGTGGCTACCGCCTGTGTGCTGTTTGCGCTGTGGCCCTTTACCCGGCTGGTCCATGTGTTCTCGGCGCCGATCCCGTACTTCTTCCGCCCTTACATCGTCTACCGTTCCCGCGATGAGTCGCGCGGGGCTGGTTCGCGCCCAGTGCGCCGAGGCTGGGACCCGGTGGCCGCGCCGCCGCAACCGCGCGGCAAGCGCGGTGGCAAGATCAAAAGCTAATCCGCTGCTGGGGATCCGGCCCGGAGAGTTGCTGGATAGCTTTTCGCCGGTAACAGTACCCGGGGCCGCGTGTACGATTCTGGGGTGAAGACTGTGCATTGGCCGCTGGCCGGATTCAGCTGGGACGCCGTATCCGCTGCGGTGCTCATCGGCTTGTCATTCGTCTCCGGGGTGGCACGGCAGGGCCTTGAACTGGCGGACTCCCCCAATCACCCGCTGAATCTGCTTGGCATAGTGCTCATCGTGTTCCAGGGCGGCTCGGTGGCGGTACTGCGCCGCTGGCCGCATTGGTCTTTGGCCCTCGCCTTTTCGTCGTTTGCCGCTTACCAATTGCTCGGGTTCCCCACCACGTTCGCGGCGCTCGGCCTGCTGGTGGCCCTGATAGGCGCCGGCGCGCTGGCGCAACGGCACCGGACGCTGACCGTATCGCTGCTCCTAGCCGGCTACGTCCTGCTTGTCGCGGCCCTGATTCGGATTGACCCCACGCTCACGGGACCCGACGCCTTCGCCTTCGGAGCGATGCTGGCGGCGCTGTGGATCTTCGGTTCCTGGCTTCGGGCGCAGTCCGCGATGCGCCGGCGCCACACCGAAATGCTGGAAAGGGAGATCATCCTGGCCGAGCGGACGCGCATCGCGCACGAACTGCATGATGTGGTCACCCACCATGTCACGGCGATGGTGGTGCAGGCCGAGGCCGGAGGGTTCCACCCGCAGCTCGATGCCAAGACGCAGCAGCTGCTGGCTTCCATCGCCGACGGGGGCCGGAAAACGCTGGCGGACTTGCGCAGCCTGCTCGGGGCACTGGACGGGAAAGCGGAAAAGCCGCGGGTGCCCGCCGAGCAGCAGGCCGCCGAGGTCATCGCTCGGGCACGGGCTTCTGGCCAGAATGTGGAATTCGCGGAGCAAGGCGAGCCCTACCCGCTCACCGGGGCTACGGGACTGGTGGTTGTCCGGGTAGTCCAGGAAGGCCTGACGAACGCGCTGAAGCATGCGCTCGATGGCGCTGCAACGGTAGGCATCAGCTACGGCGAGGATGAGATCATGGTCGAGGTGGCCAGTTCTGGCCGCCGCGCCAAGGGCTCGGCATCGAACTCTGGAGGCCGGGGGATCATCGGGATGCGAGAACGTGTGGAACTGGCCGGTGGCCAATTGCAGGTCGAACAGCTCGCTGAGCAGTTCGTGGTCAAAGCGAGGATCCCTCGATGACCTCCACTCCAACGAACATGCCAATCCGCGTGGTCATCTGCGATGACCACGAACTTGTGCGCGCCGGATTTTCCACCATCATCAACGCCCAACCCGATCTCGTGGTTGTCGGCGAGGCGGCGGATGGAGAGGAAGCGGTACGAGTCACCCGCCGCGAGCGCCCGGATGTCGTGGTGATGGATATCCGCATGCCGCTGCTGGACGGAATCGAAGCGACCCGGAGAATTGCCGGGCCGCAGGCCTCCGACGCGGCGCGAGTCCTGGTGGTGACGACCTTTTCCCTGGACGGCCTGGTGTATGACGCACTGCGCGCCGGCGCGAGCGGCTTCCTGCTCAAGGATGCCCGGCCCGCGGAGCTGGCCGCGGCCATCCGGAGCATTGCCGCCGGTGACTCGCTGATCGCCCCGGCGCTGACCCGCTCCTTGATCGGCCGCTTCGGCGACCGGCTGCGGCCCTCGGCAAAGGACGCCGCCATCTTCGAGGCGCTAACCGCGCGCGAACGCGAAGTGCTGCAGCTGATCGCCGAAGGCCTGTCCAACGCGGAGATTGCAGCGCAACTGGTGATCAGTCCCGAAACGGTGAAAACCTATGTGTCTCGCATCTTGTCGAAGCTGCAGGTGCGCGACCGGGTGCAAGCTGTCGTGCTCGCGCACAAAACGGGATTCGCCGACTGGTCCTGACGCGCTGGTCCCCCGAACGGGGGATCCCAAGTGCCTGCCCGCGGGTGATTTGCCCCGCGCCCCAACGCCGTAGCGTCTTGTTCACACCCACTATCGGGTAGCGAACAAGGAGCAAGAATGACAGAAGCTACGCAGAATTCCCCCTCCCTCAGGCAAAAAACCTGGATCTCCACAACCCTGATGGTCACTGGAATGGCCATAGCAATGCTGATGGCCAATGCCCTGGCCGCGTGGCCGCGCAATCCGGTGGCAGCCTTGATCATCGGACCCATCCTGGCCGTGGTGATGATCGGCCTGTTCAGCATTGCGGGACAACGAGTCGAACGCCGCAAGGTAGAAGAATTCCCGAGGCGCAACGGCGTCCGCCATGTGCTGGTCGGAACGGGGCTCGGGGTGCTGATGTCCGGCGCTACAGTAGGCATCCTCGCCCTCTTCGGCGCGTACACGATCACCGGCTGGGGCTCCGTTTCCGGCATGCTGGCCGTCGCCGGAATGATGTGCGCGGTTGCGGTGTCGGAGGAAGTGTTCTTCCGCGGTGTGGTCTTCCGCCTGCTGCGTGGCCGTTGGGGTACCACGGTGGCGCTGAGCGTCTCGTCAATCCTCTTCGGGCTCGTCCACCTGGTGAATCCGGACGCGTCGCTGTGGGGTGCCTTCGCTATCATGATCGAAGCTGGAATCATGCTCGGCGCCGCCTACCTCGCCACCGGATCGCTATGGCTGGCGATCGGCGTGCACTTCGGCTGGAACTTCGCGACCACCGGCCTTTTCGGCTCGGTCACCTCGGGATCCGAGGCCCGCGAGTCGCTGGTCACCGCAGTGACCAGCGGGCCGGACTGGCTGTCCGGAGGAGCCTTTGGACCCGAAGCCAGCATCGTGGCAATCGTGGTCTGCTCGGTGGCAACCCTCGTGTTCTTCGCTGTCGCCCGTCGCCGTGCCGCAACCGTCTGAAGATTCCCGGCCTGCACCCCAATGCGCGTCACGCATTCGGGCTGCAGCCGAGGATCCACCCGTACAGCTCAAGCTGGCTCGGGACAGCCTGAGGGCTACTTGCGCTCGGGATTTTGCGGATCAAACACCGTTTGCGACAGCGGCGCATAGGCGTACCAACCAGGATGCTCCCCACGCAGAGCCCTTTCCCGGACTTCCGCAATGTCCGCTTGGAACTGGTTGTTTTCCACGACAAAAGCCTCGAAAGCTTCAGCAGCCTGCGGATTCTGAGCTGTACCGCTCGCCTGGAAGCTGCGCGCAGGGCAGTCATCGTCTTGAGCGCTCAAATCGATGATGAATTTGTTGCCGAGTTCATCGGCTACGCGCTGTGCCAGCAGTAAACCTTGGGCATAGAACTCGCGACCGAGCTCCGCTAAGTTCCATTCATAGTCGCGGTCCAGGCCTTCATAGAAGAGCTCTTCCCATCCGATAAGATCGGCTGCCAGTTCAGGTGACAGCCCTGCCGCGTCATAGGGAACCGGGTCTGGAAACCATAAAACCGTATCCGCATGGTCCGGAAACATTCGGACCGTGCGGGACTCGGATTCGTCCATGGAACTGTTCATGGATAGATCATACCGATGACGATGCGGCGTTCCTGCTCAGCTGAGAACAGGGTTCAACTGGTCGCTGAGTTTCCCGAGCATGGCACCGAGCCCGGCTGCCAGGACGTGCGCCTGTGCCAGTGGTAGCCACCAGCATTCCCAGGACTCGGGTGTGCCGCCATGCGAGGGATCTTGTTCACCGGCTATCCAACGCCGTGAAAGATCTTGCCGGGGAACACTGAGTTCGAAGTAGTGCCGGTTAGCAATTTCGACTCTCATGGGCCGTAAGTCATAGGCCATCGTTCCAAGGTCTCGTGTAACGAAGCCTTCTATTCCAGTCTCCTCGAAGAGCTCACGTACGGCCGCTCGACCGGGGGTTTCACCCGGCTGGAGGGTTCCAGCCGGCACTTGGACTCCGGTGACATGCATGGGGTGCTGCAAATGCGTGAAGACCAGCAGGTGATCGTCTTGGACAACGTAGCAAACTGCTTTTTCTATCACGCTCGGCATTGCTTGATAATACCAACAGCACCGGCTGGCCTAGCCGGGAGCACAGTCCGTCCCTCATCGGTTTCGCGCCAGGAGCCATGCATTCAGCATCGGGCATTGCCGCTAGCGCTAGGTCGATGTTGGGTTTGAGCTGCACGTGGTTCCTCACCATTGCAGCCGCTCAATCGACGAACTGAAGTGCCGGGGAGTCACAGGTCCCTTATTTCAAAATATCCAGCAGGGTTCTGGTTCGGGGATCTCCGCCGCAAGCCTGCCGGACGACAGAATCAGCACGCCGGTAGAACTAGGCGTTCTCGGCTAGCTTTTTCATCTGCAAGCGTTGTTCTTCCCACTGGTCGGCAGTGAGCTCTGGCAGGTTAGGTGCCGATGGCCGTAGACCGACGAAACCGTCCAGCTGCTCCCGGACGATATCCAAGTGCCCGGCATGCCGGTGCGACTCTGCGATCATATGCACCAGGAGCCGTTCCACCGTGGTGTGCCGATGCTTTCCCCACCATGGCACTACAGCCGGTGAACCCAGCTCCAGCTCGTCAAGCACTCCATCGGCTGCGGCAATCGCTTCCTTGTAGAACGTGACTGCATCATTCAGAGTCATCCCCGGTGGCGGGAGGAAGTCTGCTTGCGCGTCATCGGAATCGGAGATGCTCCGGATAACCGGATTCTGAATTTCGCGGCCCAGGCATTCGATGAAGTACCCGGATTCGGTGACGGCCAGGTGGAGCAGCAGCCCCATGGCGTGGGTACCTGTCGAGGTCATGGGCGTTCGCGCTTGGGCATCGCTCAGCCCTTCGCATTTCCACAAGATGGCTTCGCGGGCCTCGTTGAGATATTCGCGCAGCAGCGCGCCGCGGTCACTTTTATCAATTGGCATGAGCCGAGTCTAATGCCGCGATGGAAGCAGGAACATAGGCCGCTGCAGGACGGTGCACAGCAGTGACTGCTCGCTCTAATGCCTAGGTAGCAAGCCCGAGCATCAAGGTGACGTTCGCAGGACGGTTTCAGGGAAATCCGGCTACTTGCAAGATCGAAAGGTGGGGACATTACGCCATTATCCAGTCCGGCCTCGGGTGCAGGTCCAAGGAGAGCCGTGGTTTCCCCGTAACGGCGGCTACAGGTTGCACGCGCAAACGCAGAATACGAATAGGAGTACATCCCGTATGTACAGCATTCGCAACTCCCAGGACAGGATGGATATCGCATTGCCGTGTCAGTTGCCATCAGCTTGCCCAACCACCGGTGCCAAGCCTTCCTTGGCCGTTGGGCCGCTTCCGCGCCAGCGTTGTTCAGCACGTGCACCCCACCACGTGGCCCCCAGGAGTACAGCGGCGCCCGCATATCCGAGTGCGCCTATCGGATCTGAGGCCAGGAGCACTCCTGCCAGCAGTGCCCATCCTGGTTCTGTGCCAAGAAGCATGCCCGCACGTGACGCCGAGGTGTGCTTAGTGGCCCACAGCTGCCCAAGAAAAGCGAAGATGGTGCAGCCCAGGCACAGATAGGCGATGGTGAGCCAATTTTCGATGCTGAAACCCGGAAGATGCTCGAGCAACGAATTGCCACCCCACGCGGCGAAGATCGCAGCTCCGAACACTATCTCGACCGTGGTTAGTCCCAGCACATCAGCGTTCCTGCCAATGGTAAACCGTGCCTCGGCAACTCCGAGCAGGGCCCGGGTTACCGCCGCAAGGAGCATCAGGCCATCGCCAAGATTGGCCCCGGAGAACCCCTGCCCACCCACGAGCAGCGTAATCCCGACCAGTGCAAGAAGAACGCTGGAGACCAGAGATGGGGAAAGCCGTCTTCTCGTGAGTGCGGATTCGATCAACGGGGTGAAGAGAATGGAAAGGGCAATGATAAGTCCGGCATTGGTGGCACTTGTGAGCGTGACACCAATGGTTTCCAAAGCGATAGTCGCCGCTCGCATGGTCCCGAGCAGGACTCCGGGCAAAGTCGAGTCCCGGAGCCGCATGTTGGAGCGGGCGAGATTCACGCAGAGCAAGATTGCCGCTGCGGGCAGGAAACGGGCGCACATCACCGCGGCAGCAGACGAGGCCATCGCGAGATCTTGGGTTGCCAGGTAGCTCCCGCCCCACATGATTGCGATGATCATCAGGATTATATCGGGAAGAAAGCGATGGGTCGCGCGGGGATTTTCTGGCATGCTTTCACTTTAGGAAGGCAAACCATGCAGAACAACGGCCAGTGTCTTCACTATCCCGTAAGCTAAGCTTCATGGAAGTGCATCACCTGCGAACCCTGCGCGAGCTCAGGGACCGGGGCTCGGTAACTGCAGTAGCCCAGGCTCTGCACCTTTCGCCGTCTGCCGTATCCCAGCAGCTTGCAGCGCTGCAACGCGGGATGCCAGTTGCCCTGACCGAGCCGCGCGGCCGCGTGCTGGTGCTCACCCCCGCTGGGGAGCGGTTGGCCGACGCCGGCGGAGAAGTACTGGAGTCTCTCGCACGCGCAGAGAATTCCGTCTCCGAATACCTGCTGGCACGTCAAGAGCCCGTTTCGGTCACCGCTTTCCACAGTGCCGGACTGGCCTGGTTTCCGCCGCTCATCGCCAGCAGCCTGAGCGATCCAGACGGCCCCATGGTGCATTGCCGGGACGAAGACGTGTCTATCAACGGGTTCGTCGATCTGGTCGGGAACCATGATCTGGTCATCGCCCACCGCCCGCTGGCCTCAGCTGCATGGCCGGGCAACAGGGTGCACGTCACGCCCGTCCTGCAAGAGCCGATCGACGTGGCACTCCACCGGGAACACCCGTTAGCGCAGCAGGAAACGGTGCGCTTGGCCGATTTGGTGGGCGAAACCTGGGTCGCAGCACACGAGGGATTCGCACTGGAACCGTTGCTGGTCCAAGCGATGTTTGCCAGTGCCGGAAACCCGATTCAGATCGCGCATCGCGTCAATGAATTCAACCTGGTGGCGGCGATCATCGCCGAAACCCGCATGCTTGGGTTGCTGCCTCGATATACGGGGCTGACCCCATATTTCCGCGAGCACGTAGTGCTGCGTCCCCTGGCAGACCTCTCCCTCGGCCGCCATATCGACATCTTGACCAGGCCCGAAGCACGGACCCGGGTGAGCACGCGCACCGTGATTGACCGGATCATCAAGATTGCCGACCGGACTCGCCTCCACGCGGAAGAAGCGTTGCCGAAAGGCCACTAGCCTCGCTGCAAGCAAATAGCGCATTCTGGTCGTCTGCTCGTCCTGCGAGAAAATCGCGACCAGGAATCGGGCGATTACTGAATCCCGGGTATTCAAATTATCGAAGCTTCCTTGATTCCCTGCCTAAGTCAGGGCTCGGCGAAAAGGCGCACGCCCCGAAGCACTCCCAGGATCTGTAATTAGCGGTCAGTCCGGCAACAAATCGAAAAGGGCCTCTCTTCAATTCGCTCCAACCGTACGCACAATCTCACTGGTATTGCACTGCGGTCTCAAAGGATTCATGGCTTACGTTGTTCCTTCAGGATGCTCATCAGCCCAGCGGTGGGCACGCGAGACCAGTTGCTCGGACAAGCCGGACAAGTCTCCCTTGCCGCTGCCCATGGCCAGGCCGAGCAGGAAAGTGCTCAGGGGCGCTGCAGGCCGGGCCACCTCGTGAGCTACATGCTTGGCAACATCAAGCATGGTAGCGATATCCACCTCGCCGGAGTCCAAGCCCAGTTCCTTGGCGGCTGCTTCCAGCCAATCGTTCAATGCTTCTGGCGGCAGATGCTGTGCCATGGCTTTCCTTTCATTCCGGCGGGCGATTTCCAGCGCCTGCGGCGTATCAATATCACTGCTGGTTTCATCATCCACCGGGACCCGCGCCAATTGCAGCTGATTCAAGGCTCGGCGCACCGGGGCATTGACCACGTTCTCGCCCAGCTCTGCGCAGACCGAGGCCAGTGCCGCGGTGCGATAGATTCCAGCCAGCCACTGGGCATGCCCTTCAGCGTCAACCAGCAATAGGCCATCGGCTGCGCGTTGTCCAAAGCCATTGATCAACGCGCTGGCCACGGCGACCGGCCGTTGCAGGTCGCAGGCCAGGACCATGGTCCATTCGCTGTTTTCACTGCCAGCAAGTTCAGCAAGCCCGGCAGAGATACCCGCCAAGGGGCCGGCGAATGGCGGATCCTCCCTGATGACCGAATCAGCCTTGGTGCCGGTGGATTCCGGGCCGACCACAACTACCCGTTCTGCGCCGGTCTTGCGGGCCGCGGCGACCACGCGGTCAACCAGGCGCTGGCCGTGCAGCTCTATTTCGGCTTTGCCTTCGCCACCAAGGCGAGTGCCCCTGCCACCGGCCAGCACCAGGGCATCGAAGCCGACGAGCACCGGGGCGCTCATGGAATCATCCTCAGTACTTCGACTTCATCGCCCGGGTGGACCTGGCCGATGCCAGCCGGGACCAGCGCGTAGCCTTGGGCAGCGCCGAAGCCGCCCACCGAATGGGAAATGCTGCTGGCTTGGACCGCCGGGGCGCACCGCAGTTGTTCCCCATGCTCGAAGACTACCGGGATGACCTGCATGCGTCCGGCTGCGGCTTTCCATCCCACCGCGGCGATGGCGCGCAAAGTTGGGCGCAGCACCTCGCGGTGGCCTTGCATGGCCCGCAGGCAAGGGCGCACGAACAGCTCGAAGCTGACCGCCGCGCTGACCGGGTTGCCCGGCAGGGCGAAGACCATCGCACCGGCCTCCAAACGGCCTGCGCATTGCGGCTGCCCGGGGCGGATCTTCGCCCGGGCTGCCTGCACCCCAGGCTCTGCTTCCAGCACCTGGCGCATCACATCATAAGCACCGGGACCAACTCCCCCGGTGCTCAGGACGACATCATGGGTTGCTCCAAGCAGGTCCAGCTGTTCGCGTACCGCTGCGGTGTCATCCACGCAGTGCACCACGGTAGCTGCCTGGATGCCGGATTCGGACAGGAGCCCTGCCATGAGCAGCGAATTGGTTTCCGGGATTTGCCCGCGCGACAGCGTTTTTCCGGGCGCAAGCAGTTCCGCCCCGGTGACCAGCACCGCCACCTTGGGCATGACGCGCACCGCCAACGTGCTGGCACCGGCTGCAGCCAAGGCAGAAAGACGGGCGGCGGTGAGCTGCTCGCCGGCATAGGCCACCAGGTCTCCGGCGGCCTTGTCCTCGCCGCTGCGGCGGATGTCCTTGCCTGCTGGCACCGGCACATGGATCTGCACGGTAGAGGCATCCCAGCCCTCTGCCGCGGCTGAAGTATCCTCGATGCGCACCACGGCATCGGCATCCGTCGGGATCGGGGCACCGGTCATGATCTTCACGCACTGGCCCGGTCCCAGCTTCGGGTCCCAGCCGCTGCCCGCCGGCACTTCGCCGATGACTTCCAGGGCAACTGGCGCCACAGCGGTGTCATCCGAGCGCACCGCATAGCCGTCCATCGCCGAGTTGTCCCACAAGGGCAACGGGTGGGTGGAGGTGACGTCTTCAGCCAGCACCGCCCCGTGCAGGGCGGCAAAACCGCCAGCCAACTCGATCTCCTGCGTGGCCAACGGCACGACCTGCGACAATAGCCGAGTACGGTGCACTTCAAGTTCTACTGGTTCATTGCGGGTGCTCATGATTGCTCTTCCTGGATGCTCCTCGGGTGCTGCGCTGGCAGGGTGGCCACCACTGCGCGCACAAAGCGGTTGGCCGGGTCGGCGAAGACCTGCTCAACTGTTCCCTGCGCAATAATTCTTCCCCGCTCCAGCACCAACAGGTCATCGGCGAGCGCCAGGGTATCGGCGGCCGAATGCGAGACGACAATGGCGCTGGTCGCCGTGCGTTCCAGTTCTTCGCGCACCAATGCGCGCATATCCATGGCGGCTTCGACATCCAGCGAGGCGAAGGGCTCGTCGATCAGCAGGATCTTGGGCTGGGCGGCCAATGCCCGGGCCAGCGCGATGCGTTGGCGCTGCCCGCCGGAGAGGGCCTCTGGCCGGTGCGCGGCGATTTCTTCCAGTCCCAGCCGCCTGATCCATTCGGCGGCCACGGCCTTGGCGGCAGCCTTGTCCAATCCCCCGGCCCGGGCGCCAAAGGCGATATTCTTCAGGGCATCCAGATGCGGGAACAGGTGCGGGTCTTGGCCCAGCAGTCCGACTTCGCGCAGGTGCGGCGGGCGGTGCTGCTTCGCATCGGCCAGCAGGGAACCGGAAAGCTCGATGCGGCCCCCGGCAATCTTCTGGATCCCGGCAATGGCATGCACAATGGTGGACTTGCCCGAGCCGCTGGGGCCCATCATCGCCAGCGTGCTTCCGGCAGGCACCTGGAATTCGACGTCTACGTCGAATCCGGTGCGCGGCACGCGCAGCGCAACCTTCAATGTCATTTCAACGCCCCCGGACGCCAGGCGCGCACCAGCAGCAGCACCACCACTGCGGTAGCCAGCAGCAAGAGCGAGAGGGCAACGGCCGAGTCTCGCCCGGTTCCGGCCCCGTTGAACGCGGTGTAGATAGCCAGCGGCATGGTCTGGGTGATCCCCGGAGCGTTGCCGGCGAACAGCGCGGTGGCCCCGAATTCGCCGATGGCCCGCGCGAAGCACAGGATCACTCCGGCCACTAGGCCCGGTGCCGCCAACGGCAAAGTGATGCGGGTGAGCACCATCCAGCGCCCGGCACCCAGGGTGGCGGCGGCCTGTTCGTACCCGGCGCCGGCGGCACGCAGCGAGCCTTCCACGGAGAGCACCAGGAACGGCAGGGCCACGAAGCTCTGGGCGATGACCACCGCGGCGGTGGAAAAAGGCAGGGTAATCCCCCACATGGAATCGATGAATTGTCCGATGGGGCTGGTGCGCCCAAAGAGGAAGAGCAGGGCCACGCCGCCGACCATGGGCGGCAGCACCAGCGGGACGGCGATCAGGGCCCGCAATAGCTGAGCCACCCGGGCCGAGCTGCGGGCCATCAGCACCGCCAGCGGCACGCCGAGCAGCACGCACAGGGCGGTGGCCGCCACCCCGGTGCGCAAGCTCAGCCAGAGCGCCGAGAGGGCTTGAGGACTGGTGGCATCGGCCACCAGCGTGGACCAGCTGGCACGGGTGACCAATGCAAGCAGCGGCAGCACCAGCAATCCCACGCCCAGCAAGGCCGGCGCAATAGCGAAGCCTGGAACCCGTACCCCGGTGTCGCTAGCCATTGGCCTGCGCAGCCCCGGTGCCGAAACCGTGCTCTGCCAGGATTTCCTGGCCCCGCTCGCTGATCACGAAGTCCACGAAGGCCTGCGCGCCGGGGTTCTGACCCAGCGTGGCGATCGGATAGGTGTTCACGACCTCGTCAGCTCCTTCCGGAACGATCGCGGCGACGTTTTCGTCACCCAGCACATCGGTGGCGTAGACCAGTCCGGCATCCGCTTCGCCGGCGGCCACCTTCTGCAGCACCGCGGTGACATTCTGTTCCTCGCTGGCCGGGGCCACTTCGACACCCTGGGCCTGAAGCAGCTGGCGGGAGGCAGAGCCGCACGGCACCTGCTGCGCGCACAGCACCGTGGTGGCCTCTGCAAGGTCTGCCAGCGAATCGATATCCGCCGGGTTATCTTGAGGCACCGCGATCACCATGGTGTTGCTGGCGAAGATCACCGGCTCGTGGCCGAACCCGGCCTCCGTCACCTCTAGCATGTTGCGTTCATCGGCCGAGGCGAAGACATCCACGTTTGCGCCTTCAAGAATCTGTGTGGCAAGCGTCGAAGAACCGTCGTAGGAGATGCTGGCAATGCGCACCTCCGGGTGTTGTGCGGTGAATTCCTCGGAGATCTGCTCGAAGGCACTCTGCAGGGAGGCTGCCGCGGAGATGGTGATGGGTTCGGAAGCAGCCTGATCGGAAGAGCCGCTGGCCGAACAGCCCGCCAAAGCCAGCACGGCCGCCGCGAGCCCGGCAAGGGCTCGGAGCCGTGGAAACGGGCGGTGCTGCATGGGTTCTCCTTGAAATCGGGGGCTGGTGCCAATGCTACCGTCGCGCCAACCGGGGCCGATCCATTTGCGTACTTGATTTGTTACTTTCAGGTTAACCGTCTTCCACGCAACGGTGCCGGAGGCTACTGTGGAATGTATGAAAGCACAAGCGGCCGGCACCCTGGGCGATGCCCGTGGACGGCCCCTGCACGACCTGCGGATTTCGGTGACAGACCGCTGCAATTTCCGCTGCGTGTATTGCATGCCCAAGGAGATCTTCGGCCGCGACTTCGTCTTCCGCGAGCGCTCCGAGCTGCTCAGCTTCGAGGAGATCGAGCGGTTGGCCCGCGTCAGCGTTTCGCTGGGGGTCACCAAGCTGCGGTTGACCGGCGGAGAGCCGCTGCTGCGCCGCGGCATCGTGGATCTGGTGGCGATGCTCTCCAAGCTGCGCACTCCTGAGGGCCAGCCGGTGGATCTGGCAATGACCACCAACGGGTCGGCGCTGCCGGTGCTCGCACCTGCGTTGAAGGAAGCCGGGCTGAACCGCGTGACCATCTCGCTGGACTCGTTGGATGACGAAAAGTTCAAGGCCATCAACGACGTGGATTTCCCGGTCTCCCGAGTGCTGCACGCCATCGACGTGGCCCGCGAGGTCGGCCTGGGACCGGTCAAGGTCAACACCGTGGTCAAGCGCGGGGTCAACGATTCGGAGATCCTGTCGCTGGCCGAGCACTTCCGTGGCAGCGGGGCGATCCTGCGCTTCATCGAATACATGGATGTGGGCACCACCAACGGCTGGAAGCTGGATGAGGTAATGCCCTCCTCCGAGGTCGTGGCCATGGTCAACGAGCGCTGGGCACTGGAACCGGTCACCAAAACCGAGCCGGGCGAAACGGCCAACCGCTGGCGCTACAAGGACGGCGCCGGGGAGATCGGCGTGATCTCGAGTGTCACCAATGCCTTCTGCGGCAACTGCTCGCGCGCCCGGGTCTCGGCCGAAGGCCAGCTCTACACCTGCCTGTTCGCCGGCTCCGGCTACGACCTGCGCCAGCTCATGCGCGACGGAATCAGCGATGAGGATCTTGCCAAGGCACTGACCGGGCACTGGCGCAAGCGCGATGACAACTACTCGGAGCTGCGCGCCGCGCTGACCCCAGGCAACCGCAAGCGCATCGAGATGTCCTACATCGGGGGCTAGCCCATCGATTTCTGCCCGTCCAGGGATTCGCGGATGATATCCGCATGCCCGGCATGCTGCGTGGTCTCGGCGATGATGTGCAGCAGCGTCCGGCGCACCGACCAGTGCGTGTCGGTGAACCACGGGGCAGAAGGAAGCTCATGGATGACGTCCAGATCCGCTTCTGCCAACAGGGCATCGGTGCGGGCGGCTACCTGCGTGTAATTCTCCAGCAGCTCATCCAGGCATTCGTCCGGCTGCATGCGGAATTCGTTGTAGAAGGCTACGATGGCTTCGGGCGGCATCTGGCTGAAATCCACCCCGTCCCAGGCCATGGCGGCACGGCCCTTGACCATGAATTCCTGCCACTGCTTTTCCACGGCGCTCACATGCTTGATCAATCCCCCGAGGGTCAGCTCGCTCACCGTGGTGCGTTGCGCTGCCTGCGGATCACTCAGCCCCTGGACAGTGAAACGAAGGAAATGCCGGGCGTTGGCCAGAGCCTGGAACAGGTCGGCGCGTTCCCCGGTGAGGGTGGTGTTGGTGGTGGCCATGGTGCTCATGATTGCCTCCTGGCATAAGCTGCAGCCGGTATTTCCAGCTGGTAATAATCAGATTAGAAGTGAAAAGTGCCAGTTTTTGTCCTAAATCAAGACAGACTTGTTGCATGAGTACCAGCACCAGATTCTTGCGTTTGCTTTCCTTGCTGCAGACCCACCGTTACTGGTCCGGAGACGAGCTCGCAGAACGCTTGGATGTCAGCTTGCGCACCGTGCGCCGGGACATCGACCGGTTGCGCGACCTGGGCTATCCGGTACAGGCCGATCGTGGTGTGGGTGGTGGTTACCAGCTGGCGTCCGGTACCGCGCTGCCTCCGCTAGTGCTGGACGATGGGGAGGCCGTGGCCTTGGTGGTCGCGTTGCAGTCCACCGTTCATGGAGGATCCTCTGCACTGGCCGAGGCCGCGTTGCGGGCCATGGGAAAAGTCGTGCCGGTGCTTCCGGCCGGGCTCCGAAAGCGGGCGCAGGCGTTGACCGCGAGCACTGTCCCGCTCAACTCCAAGTCCTCAGCACCGGATCCAGTGGATCCGGCGGTATTGGTGGCTTTGGCCCAGGCGTGCCGCGACCGTGAACGAATCGCCTTTGACTACAAGGATGCCAAGGGGGCAGCAAGTTCGCGCCGGGTAGAACCTGTCCAGCTGGTGAATGTGGGCAACCGCTACTACCTGGTGGCATTTGATCTGGACCGCGATGATTGGCGCAGCTTCCGCGTGGACCGCGCGCAAAACCCCTCACCGAGGGCATTGCGCTTCACGCCCCGCCCAGTGCCAGGTGGCGATGCGGCGGCTTTTGTTCGCGCAGGATTGCGCGGGAGCGGGCAACCGGAAGTGAGCGCGCGTGTTCACGCCAACGCCAAAAAGCTGGAGCCGCTGATCGGTCGCTGGTTCCAGATCCAGCAGATCGATGAGAACAGTTGCCTCGTGCGCACCGAGAATATGGATCTGAGGTGGGCGGCATTCGGTCTGGCGATGAGCGAGGCCAAGGTCAGCGACATACAGCCGAAAGAACTGCGAAAACTTCTCGATTCGTGGTCTTCCAACCTCGCCCCGGTGTTCTGAGAATGACAAATGAATACCAATCGCAGTACATTACTGAAGACGAGCAGTTCCTCGCTAGGGGATTGATCTCCGTTCACCTATGGGCTCGACAACTTCGTACCTACGCAGGCGCGAAGACATTTTCGTGGCTTTTATTGCCCATACCTACGGCCCACAAACTAGGCGTCAGCATAATTCCACAAAATAACTACCGATAAGATACGTTATGTAAAGCAGTAAAGAATTTATTTGCTTTACCGCACATAACGAACTTTCGGGTAACGCATCGCATCGAACCCCAACTCTGCCTTTGCCTGGGATTTATCAAAAAGGACTATTTGCAAAATAGGCGAACTGGGAGCCGATAAGCCTTACCTTTCGGCAGACCTTTGTCAACAGCTTAAATGAGCACCTCTTCTATTGCCCCGTCGCTTGCCGAAGCCCGTACCTTCAACGTCGGAACGTATCTTGCACGATAGTCACCTCCTGGTTCAATCGGGTCCGAATCGTCCCATTCATAAACGACACATCTTAGAGTATTGGTCAACCGTCCAACGAGGAGTGCCAACGGGAATGGGCAACGCAGTAAAATGTGTGTCTGCGCGTTATTATTTTCATTCGATATTGCACGGATATGCGCCGCGATCTCAGAAGCAATACGGCCAGCGTCTCTCGGGTCTATGAGCGAGTTATCTAGGTTTGAGATATGACGCCAAGCCACAATAAAATCACGGCTTTCCTCAAGGAACCGGTTGAACGCAGTATCGCTACGTTGAGGTAGGAGATCAATGTATATGGCAACGGAAGGCCTACCTAGTGAGATAGCCGATTGGTTCTTCCCTTCGTCTAGAATCTGCACCTTTGACATATCATGTAAATTCGATTCATTTTGGCTTTCCCAGTCGACCCCTTTTTGATCAATAACCACCATTTTGCCAACTCGCGACGAAGGAAGCGCTGCGCCAACGGCGAATCCGACTGATAGGTGTCCTCCTCCCCGAATGCAAAGACGATGCGCACCTGAACGAGTAACCGCATCTGGTAGCAAGCCTATAGTGTCCTTAAGATCATGTAAGCCCTCGGCATTTGGAAGACGTTCGTGGTCAGAGGGACGTAGACGGATGTCTAGCTCGGCTCCAGTACGGTCATACACCTGCGGAGTGTTTCTAGTCTGAAGACTAAGATTGAAAGTCTGTTCACGATTTTCAACTCGTTCTCGTAGAGAAGCAACTCGATGCCACACTAGACCGCGCGTCAGAGCTTTAAGCCCCTCGCGAGTAGCTGGATTTTGATCTACACCACTTAACTGTCCAGGCCGGCGTTCCAGGAGCCGGTCTGGAGCATCATAGTCCGTTCGCGACTCAACGTTTCGGACTGAATTCGCGATTCCTAGTACGAAATTCTGATGGCGTTGATGTAACTCAATAAGACGAGGCGCCTCGACCATTTTGACTACTCGACTGTTTACGACGTCCGGTGTAACAACAAGAATTCCGCCCGAGATCCCTGCAGCAATTGCCTGATCAAGGCGGGCTTCGGTATCTCCTGGCGGCAAATCATCTCGATCGCGCCACACTGGGATCCCCGCCGTTCGAAGAATCCATGCAAGTTCTGCTGTTATCGCAGTTCCGTCATTCTGCCGGTAGGAAATAAAAATCGGGTCTGAAGGATCGAGCGTTTGGTGCCTACCAGTCATGGAACTTCCTCTTAATTATTCCTGATTAATGACCCGAATATTATTGGGAAAATAAATTAATTCACAATTCAGTGTCGTTCAGTTTTTCCATCTTTATTTGCTGAATATGCTTGCGATCAATTAACCAAGTAGCGATAGTGGTTCGATCTGATGAATCGATGCATGCAATGATGGCAACGAATCGTGCAAATGCGAGTTCCCTATCGTGTAGATGACGCAAATACGAGTGCAAATCTACGCTACTCGGTGATAACGGTCCAGAAGGATGAGTGTGCCATTCCCCAATCCACTCGCTTTTGTCAGTATTCCAAGCAGTTTGAGCTAGTTTTTGTGCATGTTCGAGATCACGTAGGAACGTATTCTGACCGCGCTGCGCTCCTGGACCGGGGTCCCCGGCATGCCTAATTATAATATTTCCGTTCCTGGTTTCGGTTCCAAGTAGAATTCCACCTGTTTCTAACCCGTCATAAGAGCGCTTCGCTTCGCGGTTGATTGAAGCACGCGCCGAATCAGAAATTTTTATTTGGCGCATCTTTACATGGCCTTCTCTCAAGGGAAGCAAGTCGGACATGATGGGCGTGGCTCTGGCAATGAGGACCATCGAATGTCGCATGCCCGACTTATATCAAAGGGAGCCGACAAATCACCAATAGGACGGAGACCGACTGTGGCAAGCTCACCAGGTAACTGTTGCGTGTGGTCACCATGAATCGACTCAAGCAGCGTAGCCACTGCCATTTTGGCGGCGAGCGTACCAATGTAGCGCAGATCTGGCGGTACGGCAGTCATAGGACGGTGAACGTGCCCGGTTCCGTAGTCCAGCTCTTGGTCTGCCTCAGCATCCATAGCCCCGTGGTCGGAGAGATGACGACGTAGGCATAGCAGGCAACCAAAGCGAGGAGTTGGGCGAAACCTAACAATCTCACCCACAGCGCCACCGTCTAGAACGCAGGCCATAACCAAAGGCTTTTTAGCATATCGTGCGAGATGGCTGACTACACGTCTAGGAGCAATGCCATCCGCGGCGCATATCACCATGTCGACGCCTTTAAGAAGGGGAGCAAAATAATGAGCTTGATTAACAACATTTAGCCGATGCGTGGCGACTTGTTGGCTTGGCCATCGTTTGGCAAGGTAATCTTCCATGGCCGCTACCTTGAAGCGCCCTACGCTTTCTGGGCCGAGTATATGGCGAAGCGTGTTATGCCAAAGCAATCGATCTGGATCAACTAGTTCGACCCGCCCAACTCCGTATCCAGCTAAGGATTCAATAGCGGAGCTACCGATGCTTCCACAGCCCACTACCATCACACTGTTAGTAGCCAGTAGTTCGATAGGCCATTTACCGGAAAGCTGACCCAACCCAATTTCGTCTGGTTCAATTTCGAGCTGAAGTGGATATACCTGATCTCGACTGATCAGCCATCCTACGAATTCCGCAATCCCTACTTCCTTTAGTTCTGAAGGAATATTGGGGTCTTGCGTAACGACAATATTGAGTGTATTCCCAGGATCCATAACGCCCGGGACCATTCTTCTGAAGGCATCGAAATCGAATGCAGTACCGGGACGGCTGGCCAGAGAAAAATGATGGATGTGGGCATCATTCTCTGAAAGCCTTATCCACTGACCAACCGCAATATTGTCACCGGAACGAAGTGTGGTGTATTGGCGATCAATTACTACTTGTTGGCGTATGCCTTTGGCTGTTTCAACCGCGTGAACTACATACATATCATCTGCGGGAACACAACGAAGTGCCAGCGCACCACGAGCTAACGTGGAGTCTGAGATCTTAGACTTTGCGTCGCTGGTCATCAATACGTATGGGTCATGGTTGGGCATCCGGACACCTGTCATGATCCGCTATTTTGGTTGATTTTAGGCTAGCCACTGCCTCCGCGATCAAATGGTCGTAGGAAGGATCTGAGACAATTCCATTGACCGACATCTGATTGATAGAGCCGGACTTCATGAGTGCATACTCAATTCTCCATCCCGCGGCCTTGAGTAGTAGATCGACGATGCTGGCTTCCGGTTGCCATCCGCCAAGGCTTTGGAGAAGACATAGAGACCCGTCAGGCGCTACGTGCCAGGCTGACTGAGTCCTTTCCCAAAAAGTCGGTGTGGGATTTAGAGGGTAGATGACTGGTGGAACCATGGGATGTGCAGAAGAATAAGAGAGATAGATTTCGAGCTCGGATTGTCCTAACAGGTCACCCAGAGCCGCTGGGCGCGATCTTTCGAATGGCCAGCAAGGGATCTGCCCTATCCATCCTCCATGCAACGACCCCTCGTGGGAGGGGCTTATATATTCAAGGGATGGAGTGAAATCATGGACTTCTCGTTGATCACGCGCTAGGCGTGCTGGATCCCGTTCCATCCAAGAAACCGGGACAAATTCAGTGGCGTCTGAAGCTGGTATGTCCACTTCATTCATCCCTGTGGCGTGTCCTTCACCAAGCGCGGAGTAGCCGGCAGGGTTGCAGGTGCTAGGCCTCCTCTTGACTTTGGCGGTTTAGGGAAATCGTCACCAAAGACCTCGCCCCAATATTTAATAGCATTAGTTGAGTCATTGTTAATCTGAGCTCGTACTGCTTTGATCGTATTTTCTCGTGCAGACTGCAGACAGTCACTAAACTGAGAATAGTCGAGGTCAGGCTGAATCGGACCGCACAATCCAGCGGGATCGTGGACTTCATTTCCTCCTGCAATTTGATAGGAGGCGCTGACAAAAAACTGATTAATAGCTGATGGCTGATTACTGTTTGTTGGCAAGCAATCAAGCGAAAGAACCTCTGTTACAAGCGACTTGATCTTTATTTCCTGTACCGAGGCCCACCACTTAAGCATTCGGACTGTTTCAGTAAAATCGTTCCACTCGTTCTGACGAGTTGCTACCTCAGCAATAAGGTATTCGGGATCGCAGAAAACCCAATCCTTTGAGATCGCTTCCGGAATTAATAGCTTTCCCTCGCGCCTCAGTGCGGGCATCGCATCTACAGTAAAAGCATCCGGATCATTCGGGTCATCCAGAAAACATTTGACGGCATGATTACGCCAACGAGCAAGCCGGACTGCCTTCTCATACGTCCCGTTAGTCGCACCGAGTAACGCATTGACTCGCTCACGCGTGTGGTTGAGCGCATCAGATGCTGACTCTCCAGGACTTCCCCAGTCTGGGTGGTCGTCCTCGTTGAAAATGATAATCACGTCAACATCGTGGATAGGATCTTTGTGAGTCCCGCGAGCGAAGGATCCGGAGGGTACGACCTCTTTAACGTCTTGCTCCGCCTCGAATGCTCCAGCAAAGAGATCACGCCTGATACGCGCCTCGCGGACATTTTCACTGTCCGCATTGACAACTTTCTGGAACGCATTAAAAGCTTCTGCCACGTTCATATCGACTCCCCCAGCCAACTCGAATGTTTACTGCCCATCATAGCCAGAAAATAGTTGCTATAGCTCTTCCATTATGAGTTGATCCCCCGTTCGCTCGATCATCTTGTGGTCGATGAAAGAAGCGTTATCAAAAGATGGATGAGGGAACCAATTCTGAGTTTCCAGGCGACTAGTGATCAACAACCTTACCCACGAGTTGGAAACGATTCTAGATATGTCAAAATCATTCATTTTTTGACACACCGTTCAACTGCTCCGGACGAAAATTCTTGAGGGTTGAAAATTCCACAGATTTCCGAGTCGTTTCATCGCAAAACCCAGTGTCACAAACTATGTTTCGTAAGTACATTCGCTTCACGAATATTGATATATAGGAAGCTACGGGACACCTCCTCGGATACACCTGTGTCTCCACCAGCGATCAAGACACGCAATTCCAACTCGATGCACTGGCTAAAGCAGGGTGGTTGGGGCCGCAACTGGACTGGTCCCCCGTTCCAGAGCCAAGACACCCCTATCCTGAATTCATGACTAATCACTTCCCAGGCCATAATCCAGAGAATGTTGATGAAGCAATCAAGCTCATCGACCAGTTACGTGAAAAAATTACCTTGATTCCCGCAACTCCGGAATCTGGTAGCGATTTAGCAAACGATGAGATAGCAACCATTCCTCCCGTGCACCCTGCTCAACTCGTCAGCCTTATGCTTGCCAATGCCTGGAGTTGTCTAGATAGTGCCCGAGAGATCTACCAGCCGGGATCGAACCGGCGAATAACTGCTATTGAAACGCTTCTACGGACTGCGCTGATTGCAAGTGCGAGAGCAGCATTTATTTTGATTCCAGAAGATCCTAAAGAACGTCAAGACAACGCGACCCGTGTCGCATATGCAAGTTTCCAAAGTGGTCAACGTGCGTGGAACGAACTTGGAAATTTCAAGCATTTAATTGATGATGCTCAGGGCGGTAAACGAGTTTTTGACGATGTCTTTGAGTATTTCAATGATAAAAAATACCCTCGTGGCGAGGAAAAATTGATCAAAGACATGCTGAAGTTGCTCGTTCCATACTTACAGGATTCTGGAGATGAAGATTTCCTCTATGAGTATCTTCTTCTCATGTGGCATGGGTACAGCGGCGTTGCTCACGCAAATCACTGGCAGTTCTCGCTTTCGCAACACCTTATGGAAGGGAGCGGATCCATAGCTGTTGGAGATATTACCTCCAACCTTCTAACTGTCGCTCAAGTGGCTGATTACAGCGTAGACCTCTACTACTGGAAATCTATCGATCGTAAATCAAGAATGGAAAAGAGCTAACCTGCTCTTCAACATTTGTAGTAGCGGAGTCCTCATGGGCATTTGAGAGGGACGCCACTTGCTCCTGGATCTTGCTGGAGGCTGCCCCGGTCTGCTCGTCTGACTTTTTCATGGGGGGCTATTCAGGGTTTTAGAAGGAAGACGGTTATGGTGTTGGCACGCAACCTAAGGGTTGCGAGGCGTGTCGCCACACACCGATTCTTCAGACGAAAATCCTTGAGAACTCAAGGCTCAGATTTCTTGCAACCATGTGTTGCAACCACCTTCATAAATTCGTGAATCAGCTATCCGTTGCAAGACACTGCTTGTGTCCCCATCACCGTTAATCCGTGGTTCGTTCTCTACCGTCAGAGGAGGTATCCGTGCTTTCTCCAACGTTTCTCGTTACACTGCGCTCTTATGAGTTGAAAACCTGCTCACTATCAACTCATGCGCGCTAGATAGGTCTATCCCGCACGGACCCGGATACTAGTCGTTTTAAAGCACTGAATCATACACAGCCCATCTAGCTTTACCTGAGTACAAAAGGCTAGAGCCCAACCCATTCCGAGCTGCCGGAAGTGAAGTGCTGCTTCTTCCAAATCGGCACCTCAGCTTTGATGCGCTCCACCAGGTTCTCAATTGCGTCGAAGGCTTCCTTGCGGTGCGCAGCCGCCGAGGCAGCCACCAGCGCGGCATCGCCAATCTTCAGCGGACCCACGCGGTGCACAGCCGAGAGCTTCAGGCCGGTGCGTTCTTCTTCTTCGGCAATAATCTTCTCCAGGAAGTCCTGCGCCTGCGGGTGACGGGAGTAGTCCAAGGAATTCACCGACTGGCCACCATCGTGGTTGCGAATGATCCCGTGGAACATCACCAGCGCACCGGCGGTATCAGACTGCACGGCATCGCGGACGGAAGCCTCGTCGATAGGTTCTTCGGTAATCAGCGCATAGCTCATGAGCGGGTTCCTTCGGTAGGTGCGGGTTCGGCCAGTAGCTGCGGTGCCACCGCGGCCAGTGCGGGAAGCCCGTCTTCAAGATAGTTTGTTTTGATGCCTCGTCCGGCGAGCAAGGACGCTGCGCGTTGCGAGCGTGGGCCACGGGCGCAGTAGACCGTCACCTGTGCTGGTATCTGTTCCAGATCCGAGCCGGATTCGATGGCTGCTTCCAGCTGGGGCAGCGGCAGATGCAAGGAACCGGCAATATGCTGTTGTGCGCGTTCGTCATCATTGCGCACGTCCAATAAAACCGGGGCATCGGAACCAACTAACAATTCGGCGAGCGCCTCGGCGCCGATGCCTTCAGCCTCAGGTAGTGCTCCCGAGCAGAAGAGCACGTAGTCGATCAGCTCGGTGACTTCGCCAGCTTGAGGATCACGGGAGAATTCGAGGGTGCGGGTGCTTGCAGCCAGCGCATCGTAGATCAGCACCTTGCCCACCAGCGGGGCACCGATTCCGGCGATCAGCTTCAAGGCTTCGGTAGCCAGCAGCGAACCGATGGTTCCGCACAATCCGGGCAGCACTCCCCCGGCGGCACAATCCGGAACGGTGCCCGGGGCCGGCGGGACCGGGAACAGGTCGCGGTAACCAGGGCCATGCTCATGCCAGGCCACGGAAACTTGTCCGTGATGCTGCAGGATCGATCCCCAGATCAGGGGAATGCCGGTGAGCTGCGCTGCGTCATTGGACAGATAGCGGGTAGGGAAGTTGTCGCTGCCATCGATGACGAGGTCATAATTCGCAAAGATCGCCAGCGCGTTCGATGAATCCAGTCGCAGATTGTGCTCGATGATCTTCACGTTGGGGTCCAGCGATTTGGCGGCCTGCGCCAGGGAAGCGGTCTTGGCCAGGCCGATATTCGCGGTGGTGTGGGTGACTTGGCGGTGCAGGTTGGATAGCTCCACCATGTCATCATCGACGATGCCGATGGTGCCTACCCCTGCCCCGACCAGATACGGGACGCTGGCGCTGCCTAGTCCTCCCGCGCCGATAACCAGTACCCGGGCGGCAGCCAGCCTGCGCTGCGCAGTGTCATCAAATCCGGGCAACGAGAGTTGGCGTGCAGCGCGAGCAGCCTGTTCGCCGCTCAGTGGCGGCCCGGGGGCCACAAGCGCGGGAAAGTCGCGTTCGCTTTTCATCGTGCTCCTTATCGCCTAGGCGCGATAGCATGAAGTCATGTCGAAGATTACGATACGCTACTTCGCTGCCGCGGCGGCAGCAGCGGGCTGCGAGCAGGAGAGCTGGGAACGCCCCGATACACTCGCCAGGCTGCGTAGCGAACTGATCGATTCCTACGGACCTGAAATGGCCCAGGTTTTGCGCGCCGGAAGTTTCCTGATCAACGGCGTGGTGCGCCGCGATGCCGGCGAGCTGGGCACTGCCGACGATCTGACCGTGGATGTCCTGCCGCCGTTCGCAGGCGGATAGTCCATGTCCTGCACTCTGGAAAGCCATCGCGCGGAACTTGAAGAGCTGCTGTCCCCGGTCTTCGCCTGCCTGGACAATGAAGTGCTGCCCATCGATAGCCCTGAGGCCAGCGATCGAATCCTCAGCGAGGACCAGTACGCCCTTTTGCCCATCCCTGCGTTCACCAATTCGCAGATGGATGGCTACGCTGCGCGCAGCGCGGATCTGGCAGCAGCCTCGCTCCGCTCCCCCATCTCTTTGCCATTGGGTTTCACGGCTGCTGCCGGCGACCGGCAAATATCCCTGGCTGAAGGCACGGCCAGTCCGGTGATGACCGGTGCGATGATCCCGCTGGGTGCTGACACCGTCATCCCCATCGAGGAAAGCGGCTCTGGCGCTTTCCCGGAATTGGTTCGTGCCGGCTTTGGCACCCCCAGCGGCCACGCGGAATTCTCGGCCCCCAGCGCCGCGGGCCGCTTCATCCGCCCCGCCGGCGGTGATCTCGAAACCGGCGCCTTGGTGGCCAAGGCCGGAACCCGGCTGACCCCGACCATGATTGCTGCACTGGTTTCCAGCGGGCTGCGTGAAGTACCGGTGCGCCGGGCCTTGAAGGTGGCCGTGTGCACTACCGGCGATGAGCTCAGCGATGGGCAGCGTTCCCAGGGCCAGATCCCGGACTCGAATTCCCCTATGCTCGCAGCCTGGCTGCGCCGCTATCAGGTGCAGGTGCGCACCTTGCAGCTGCCCGATGATCCGCAGCGCTTCGCCCTGGCCATCGATGTCTTGCAGGAACAGGTTGACCTGATCGTAACCGTGGGCGGCATCAGCGCCGGAGCCTACGAGGTGGTCCGCCAAGCCCTGTCACCGCTAGGCGGCAGCTTCCATCATGTGGCAATCCAGCCCGGCGGCCCGCAAGGATTCGCCCAACTGCCCAAGGCGGCGGTACTGTGCTTCCCGGGCAACCCGGTCAGCGCCCTGTTATCGGCAGAGCTGTTCCTCGCCCCGCTGCTGCGACAGCTCAATGCCCTGCCCGAGCCGGTGCCGCAGCACTACCAATTAGCGTCCGATGCGGCCTCACCCGAGCACAAGCACCAGGTGCGCCGGGCCGTGATCCGTGATGGGATGGTGGAAATCCTGGATCCGGGATCCCACCTGGTCCATGACCTGGCCCGCGCCGACGCGCTGGTGCACATCCCGGTAGGCGTCAGCCAGCTGGCTGCCGGCCAAAGCATTGAAACTTGGAGCATGAATGTCTGAGAAACTCACCCACCTGCGCGAAGACGGCAGCGCCCACATGGTCGATGTCAGCGACAAGGCCGTCACCAAGCGCGTGGCCACCGCCGAAGCCATCTTCGCCACTCGCCCGGATGTTGTCCCGATGCTCATGACCGGAAACCTGCCCAAGGGCGAGGCATTGGGAACCGCGAGGGTCGCTGGCATCATGGCGGCCAAGCGCACCTGGGAACTGATTCCGCTGTGCCACCCGCTGCCGATTTCCAAGGTGTTCATCGATTTCACCGCCGAGGAATCCGCCGTGCGCGTCACCGCCCAGGTGACCACCAAGGGCGTCACCGGGGTGGAGATGGAAGCGTTGACCGCGGCCAGCGTTGCCGCCTTGACCCTCTACGACATGGTCAAGGCCGTGGACAAGCACGCCGAGGTCCGCTCGGTAAAGGTCTTGGCGAAGTCCGGCGGCAAGAGCGGTGACTGGGTTCGTGGAGACTAGCCGCACGGCGGCCGTGGTCGTTGCTTCGACCAGTGCCGCAGCAGGCGCCGCCGAAGACAAGACCGGCCCGCTGATCGCCCGGTGGCTGTCCGAGCGCGGTTTCGAGGCCGGCGAGCCGACGGTGGTGGCCGACGGGCAGCCGGTGCGCTTTGCCGTGGATGATCTGCTGGCCAACGATGCGCAGGTCGTGATCGTGACCGGCGGGACCGGGGTCTCACCACATGACCAATCCCCCGAAATGGTTGCCCCGCTACTGGATGTCCAGCTGCCCGGAATCATCGAGGCCATCCGCCGGCGCGGAGAAGCCTCGACCCCGCTGTCCATCATTACCCGCGGGGTTGCAGGATTCGCCGGCAGCAGCTTCGTCATCACGTTGCCCGGATCCACCGGCGGGGTGAAAGACGGGCTGGCCGTCCTGGATCCGATTCTGGAGCACCTGCTGGTCCAGCGCAGCGGCGGCACCGGGCACGGCCCGCGATAAGTTTTCTAGCATCACGATTGATCAGAAAGGCCACCAGGTTGAGCATCGAACCCGGAATTTACCAGCACTTCAAGGGACAGCGCTACGAGGTGCTGGCCGTGGGAAAGCACAGCGAGACCGAGGAGCCGCTGGTCTTCTACCGCAAGCTCTATGATGACTACAGCTTCTGGGCTCGGCCGCTGGAGATGTTTGCGGAGCACGTTGAGCGCGATGGCTACAACGGCCCGCGTTTCGCCAGGATTGCCTAGGGCAAGTTGCAGATTTCCCTGCGCCTATTGCGAGTCGGCAACGTTATAGCGTTCCAACGCCTCGGCGAAGGCCGAGATCTGCTCTTCGCTCCAGCCCGCTAAGCGATCGGTTACCGCGGCGCGGTGCACTGCGGCCGAGGCCTGCAGCCGCTCCCGTCCCACCTCAGTCAGTTCCAATACGCGGCCGCGCCCGGATTCCGCATCGTCATAGGCGATATATCCCAAGTCCAGCAGCGTGCCTACCTGCCGGGAGACCGTCGAGCGGTTCAGCGAGAACGCTTCGGCAATGTCGGTGGCCCGGGTTCCGGGAGTATCGGCAATGAAGCGCAGGAGGGAATGCTCCACGAGTGTCAGCGGCTCGGCCAGTTGGCGTGAGCGCGTATTGGCACGTCGGGTAATCATTTGCATGTGGTGGAAGATCGATTGGATATCGGTTTCCCGCTGTTCCTTGCCCATGTTTCGAGTCTAGTACGCGGGGCTTCGCCAAGCCCCTAGTGTTGCATAATGCAACATTGGGGGTATTCTTTAATGCTGATGACTCTCACCGACAACGCCCCGCGCCAATCCTCCGATTCCAAGCATGCCGTCAACCCGGCTGCAAAGAAGTCCCCCGCATCCAAGCCGGCACCGCTGGGCTGGGGAAAGCTGGTGCTGACCATGCTGATCCCGTTCTTCCTGTGCGCAATCATGGGATTGTTCTATCTGGGGGCCTTCCACGCGCCCAGTCCGCACAACGTGCAGGTGGCAGTGGTGGGCGATTCCGCGCAGTCCAAGGTCTTCGCCCAGACCCTGCAGGATGGGTCCGACGGGGCATTGAATGTGCGCACCGTCGACGATGCGGACCAGGCCCGGAAACTGGTCGAGCAGCGCGAGCTCGTGGCCGCCTACGAAACCAGCGGCGGCACGGCGACGCTTTACAGCTCCAGCGCCGCGTCGGAAACTTCGGCGAATATCGCCCAGAAAATCTTCTTGGACGTGGCCTACGAACAGGGCCAGCCATTGCGCATCGAAGATGTAGTGCCCACCGGAGAGCAGGACACCACCGGGCAGGGCCTGTTCTTCCTGCTGGTCGCCTTGAGCATTGGCGGCTACGCCAGCGCCGTGCCGCTGGCCGGGTTCATGGGCAAGGTCAAGCTGCCCGTGCGCTTCGCCATGGCGGCGGTTGCCGCCGCGGTGGTTGCCACGATCGCAGTGCTGGTCGCGGGCCCGGTCTACCGGATCATCGAGGATCACTTTGCGGGCATCTGGCTGATTTCCTGGGTTTACGCCGCCGGCATCACCCTGCTGGGCCTGGGCCTGCATCCGCTGCTGCGCCATTGGACCACCCCGGCGCTGACCCTGTGCTTCGTCGCACTGAACTTCACCAGTTCCGGCGGCATCTTCCAGCCCCAAATGCAGCCCGGATTCTACGGTGCGCTGAATACCTTCTGGAATGGAGCCGGGTGGCTGCACGCGGTGCAGACCCTGGTCTACTTCCCCGAGCAGTCCATCGGCATGGATATCCTGCGGCTAATCCTCTGGCTGGTCCCCGGCATCCTGCTGGTGATCCTGACCCACGCCTGGAGCGTGCGCAGAACCCGCGTGGCCGATGAAAATGCCAGGATCCGGGACGTCGAGGAAACCGTCGCCGCGTAGCGGCACGCGCCGCGGGGATTGCTCCCTGCCAGATGCCGCTCCTAGCTGCGCAAGAGCCAGGAGCGCGCGGAGCCCAAGGCTCGGCGCAGTCCGCTCACCGCGTCATCCATGACCGCGGTTCCCACATCCTGGAAAGACCCCATGCCGCCGCGATAGAGCTCCAAGGCCTTCCGGGCAGCCTCTCGCAGTTGCTCTCGGCTTTCGACATCCTCGAAGAGACCATCAAGCCAGCGCGCCGCATGGGCGCGTTGCGCGTCATGGTCCTGGGCCGCTGCGAGATGCAGCTTCTCGATTGCCGCGCGGATTCTGCCCAGTGCTTGCTCAACATTGTCCATGGCACAAGGTTATCCCGGCCGGCGGGCCCTGCTGCCCGCCAGCCGCGCTTCAGGACTTGCCCAGCGGCATCGGGTCAAGTTGCGCGGTGATATGGCTGCGCACGTCGTTTAGTTCATCCATGTTGATCCCGTGGGCTAGCCCCGGGTAGGTGCGAGCGGCAAGGGTCGAGTGCTCGGGCAGGAAGCCGGCGGTGCGCTCGATGGCGACCGGGGCAATGACCCGGTCTTCGGTGCCGCGGCCCCAGAAAACCGCCGGGCGCTGCGCGGCGATGATTTCATCGGCCGGCTGCGTGCCGCCCAGGACGAATCCGCCCAGGATCGTGGTCGCCAGAACCCGCTCGGGCCGGGTGCGCAGCAGCTGGCTGGCCATCAGCCCACCCTGGGAGAAACCTACCGGGATGATCCTGGTGGCAGGGTCCACGTTGGCATCGATCCAGGCCCAGATGGCGGCGGTAGCCGCTTGAACCGGCGCCGCATCGGGGACGCCCGGAGTGGTGATCTGGAACCAGGCGGCCCCGCCATGGCCCAATTCCAGCGGAGCGCGCAGCGAAGCCCAGGGCAGATCCAATCCCAGCGGTTCGGCCAGCGAGCCCAGGTCCTGCTCATTGGAGCCGAAGCCATGCAGGAACACCAGCACGGCACCGGATTCCGGGGTGCTGCTCCAATTGTCCGAACGCACATCGCTCAACAAGTTGCTCATGGCAGGCCAACTCCTCAAAAGTTGATTGCGGGCGGTGCCCGGTGGTGGGATCGCAGCCTTCGCGGCGGCGCTCCGGAACAAGATCCGATACCCCAAGCATACTGCATTTGATTGAAGATACAAGTAAATTTCTTTGCATCAACCCGTCACATTGCCCCGCGTCGCACCTGCACGGAATTCCTGAAGCGAATCGCACCCAGGCCTGATTCTCGTCGCTTGGATCACGAAAAGGCACCATCGGAAGCCAGCTGGTCAAACCCGATAATCCCGGCACAAAACAGGCTGCATCCAATTGCGAAGGCTTGAGGATTTCCGATGGCGATATCGAGGAATCCGGAGGGATCTCATCCCACTTCACGCAAAACTTTGCCGCCAGAAAACCCTAGACAGCGATCAAAATTGCTGTGATCATTTCGTGTTACTACCGGCCAGTAGCAAGTGTCTCCCACCTTTTATTCGAAGGACCACCATGCAACGACGCATATTTTCCGTTCTGGGCGCACTGTGCCTGGCCGCTGCAACACTCACCGCCCCGGCCATCGCGCCGAGCGCGGGAAGCACCGCACAAGCCGAAACAGTTTCGTCCCTGAACATCAGCCCATCTGGGGCCAATGATTGGGATTGCGCACCCGATGCGGAACATCCCTATCCCGTGGTCCTCGTCCACGGGACCTTTGTCACCATGGACGTCAACTGGATCTCGCTGTCCCCCAAGCTCAAGCGCAACGGATATTGCGTTTTCGCACTGAACTACGGATTTGAAAACGGCATCTCGGGTGCGGCCCATGTCCCCGACTCGGCAGCCGAACTGCGCGACTTCATTGACCGCGTCCGCAAGGCCACCGGCGCCAATAAGGTGGATATTGTCGGGCACAGCCAGGGCGGAATGATGCCTCGCTGGTACATGGGCCACATGGGCGGTTCGAAGCACGTCAACGATTTGGTGGCGATCGCCCCGTCCAGCCACGGCACCCAGGGCATCCTGGTGCCGAGCGCCACCGGAGTCAAGATTGCCGGTAACTATGCTGGCTGGATTTGCGATGCCTGCGCCGACCAGGTGGCGGGCAGCGAGTTCATGACCGAGCTGAATTCCATCGGCGACACCGTCGCTGGCCCGGACTACACGGTCATTTCCACGAGGTACGACGAGGTCGTCATGCCGTACAAGTCCCAGTTCCTCCAGGGAAATAGCGCGCAGGTGACCAACGTGCTGCTCCAGGACAAGTGCCCGCTGGACGTCGCGGGGCACGCCGGCGTGGCAGTTGATCCAGTCGTCCACCGTTGGGTGCTCAACGCCCTGTCCACGGACGGACCGGCAGATCCGAGCTACCGCCCTTCTTGCTACCTGTAAGCGGGCAGGGGGCATCCCGGCATCGGTACCGGTGCCGGGATGCCCCACCCTTTGCTTTGCCCTAGGCAGTGCGCCGGCCAGCCACTAGATTGGTGGCCATGGACGTACTTTCCAGCAGGGTGCTGCTGCGGCCAGTTGACCTGGCCGCAGCCCAGCAGTTCTACAGCGATGTGCTGCAATTGGCCGTGGCCCGGGAATTCGGCCCGGCCGAGCAGCCAGGTCTGGTGTTCTTCCTGGGCAATGGCCTGCTGGAGGTCTCCGGGCACAGGGCCCCCGGTACGCCGTCCACGCTGGTGCTGTGGGTGCAGGTGCGCGATGTGCAGGCCGAGCTGGAACGGTTGGCGGCCCGCGGTACGAAGGTGCTCCGGGAGGCACGCCAGGAGGACTGGGGCCTGATCGAAGCGTGGATCCAGGATCCCGACGGCACCAGGATCGTGCTGGTGCAGGTACCCGGAGGGCACCCGATCCGCCGGGACGTGCGCGAGCCCTAGAAATTAGTGCTGGCCTGCGCGGCTTGCCCGTGGCAAGCTGAAATCGAGCGCTGCTGAAGTGTTCAGCGGCCCGCGGAAAAGGGGCATCCCATGAGTTTCGACCCGTCCAGGACCGCAGTGGTTTCCATCCACAACCAAGGGGACATCATCGGACCCGATGGAGCCTTCGCGGAATTGTTCTACGAGCAGATCGCCCGCCGGGACGTGGTGGGCCAACTGGCCGGGTTGCTGGAGGAAGCCCGCGCGGCCGGCGCCAGCGTCATCTACACCCGCATTGCCTTCGCCCCCGGCTTCAGCGACCTGGTTCCCAATTCCCCGCTACTGCAGATGGTCCAGCACGCCGGCTGCCTGGTGGACGGCACGGATTCAGCAGCCATCATCCAGCCGCTGCTCCCGGGACCCGGCGATGCGGTCATCACCAACCAGCAGGTCGGCGGCTTCGGCACCGAACTGGCAGGACTGCTCGAATTCCGCGGCATCGACACCTTGCTGATCGCCGGGGTGGCCACCAATATCTCGGTGGAGAGTACGGCGCGGGCGGCCGTGGATCACGGCTACCGGGTGGCCATCGTGGAAGATGCCTGCTCGGCGGCCACCGAAGCGGCCCATGCCGCGAGCATCGAATCGCTCGGGCTGCTCGCCGCGATCACCACATGCGCCGAAGTTGACTGGGAAACGGTCTAGCCTTCGACGTCGCATTAAAGCGATTCGTCCAGAGGAGGGCTGCAGGTCTGTGCATTCCTCGTTGACTTGTCGGCGAACTACTGCTGTTGCCCGATCTTTGAAACCAGCACATACCCCGCCGCGTTCGCGTCGCGGCATTGATATTCAAATGATCCTAAATTGGGACTTATAAGTATTTCAGTTCAGCATGCTTTCGAGGATAGATTCGAGAGGACCCACAATTTGTGTGGTGCTTCACAGTCCTGGTCGGGTTAGCCCAGTGACCACGCCAGCGAAGGGAACCGCGAGCCTGCTTCAGGCGGAGCACCGTAACCGCCCGCACTGCAGACGCATGCATTGCTGTTTTTCTCGCACAGCCATTTAACTAGCCATACCTTCACCGGCGCAACCCGGACACCAAATTTGCGGGCCGTGCGCACGACGTCGACCAGCACCCCTGAACGCTTAAAAACAAGGATTTACCACATGGATTCCCTCTTCAGGTACCTCAGCAAGCTCCCCGGTGCGCTGATGATTGTTCCCCTATTCCTAGGCGCCGTCATCAATACCTTCGCCCCCGACATCCTGGAAATCGGTAGCTTCACTACCGCTTTATTCAAGTCCGGGGCGCCGGTCCTAATTGGCCTGTTCTTCATGTCCATTGGAGCCCAAATTGACGTCAAGGCCGCAGTTCCTTCGCTCGAAAAGGGCCTGGCCCTGATCCTAGGCAAGTACCTAGTGGCTATAGCCGTCGGCCTTGGTGTCGCCTTCCTCACTCCCGAGGGCACCCTGTGGGGTCTGGTGCCGCTGGCCATCATCGCCGCGATGTCCAATTCCAACGGATCGCTGTATGTGGCGCTGACCAGCCAATTCGGCAACAAGACGGACAAAGGCGCCATCTCCGTCCTGTCCATCAACGATGGCCCCTTCCTCACCTTGATTGCATTGGGGGCAGCCGGGCTCGCCGACATGCCGCTCATGGCACTGCTCGCGGCTGTGCTCCCGATGATCCTGGGCTTCGTCCTGGGCAACCTGAGCAAGATCTTCCGGGAATTCATGGCGCCTGGCGAAAAGTTGATCATTCCCTTTGCAGCCTTCGCGCTAGGTGCTGGCATCAACTTCGGCGTCTTATTCTCCTCCGGAGCCATCGGCATCGCGCTTGGTCTCGCCACCGTCCTGCTGTCCGGCGGGATGGCAATTCTTTTCCTCTACCTTTGGCACATCATTCGCCGGCACCCGCGTCCCACACGGAACCTGATCGCCGGAGCAGCAGAGGCGACCACGGCAGGCAACGCGATTGCCACACCAGCAGCCGTGGCGGCCGTGGACCCCAGCTTCCTAGCCATGCAGGATGTCGCTACGTCACAGGTCGCCGCTGCCGTCGTGACAACCGCCTTCGTGGCCCCGTTCCTTGTGGCCTATGTGAACCGTTGGCAGCGCCGCCGCGGCATTTCCCCCGAAAACGAAGAGGCCCTGTACGCCACTGGCCCCTCCGCCGAAGCATCGGAAGGTGCTTCGGCTTCGGCGCGGTGAACACCGCCGTCGCGGCCTGAGCGCCGGATCCTACGATAATCAGCGCAGATAGCGATCGACATCCGTTGCCTCAATAAGGGCAATGGATGTCGCGCATATCCCTCCGAACACGGGCATTATCGGCATTCTTGCGGTTATCAAGTGGAACGCGGCCCGCAAGAAGGATCTCCAGGGCTGCACGAGTCTGCGTGGCGGTTCAACTCGGAGCCCGACTATTTCAAGGCCCTGGAGTCCTCACGTTCGAGAACCGTTCCAGATTTAAGATCCAGGGCAGATCAGCGGCTGGCGGCCAGTGCCTCGCGCACCTGCTGCGCGGCCTGGAATAGCCTCGGCAACACCGCTTGGGCGGCCTCTTGCGCGGTTTGCGCGGCATTCGGATGCACACTCATCGACACGTTCATCGCGGCGACCACGGTGCCATCCGCGCTGAATACCGGCACCGCCACCGAGCGCAGGCCGATCTCCAGTTCCTGGTCCACCACGGCGTAGCCCTGGGCGCGGATCCTGTCCAGTTCTTCGCGCAATGCCGCCGGGTCATCAATGCCCAGCCCGGTCATCGAATGCACGCCGGCGGACAGCACGGCCTGCTGGACCTCAGCTGGCTGGTAGGCCAGCAGCACCCGGCCCATGGAGGTGTTGGCCGCTGGGAAGCGGGTGCCCACCGAAATGCCCACCCGCATGATCGAACGGGTATGCACCCGGGCGATGTAGACGATGTCCGAACCGTCCAGGATGGAGGCGGAGGCCGATTCGTGCACGGCGGCCGACAGTTCCTCGAGCACCGGCTCGATCAGTTGCGGCAAGGTGGCGCTGGACAGGTAGGCATAGCCCAGCTGCAGGACCTTGGAGGTCAGCTCGAAATGCTTGCCGTCGGTGCGCACATAGCCCAGCTCCACCAGGGTCAGCAGGAACCGCCGTGCGGTGGCCCGGGACAGGGCGGTCCGTCCGGCGACCTCGGAGAGGGTCATCGACGCGTGATCGGCATCGAAGCTGCTGATCACTGCCAATCCCCGGGCCAGGGACTGGACCGATGTGGTTGTTGCTGCCTGCTCGCTCACCGTGCTCCTTGCGCGCGCTGGAAATGATTGCGGGGTGCGCTTCCGGGAATCGGATGCGCACCCCACTAATCTACTGTGTCTTCTAGGCCTGGGTCAGTTCCACGGGCACCTTGGCGGCCAGCTCCTCGAAGCTGATGCCATGGGTGGACCGCACGAAGACCTTGGAATCGCGCAGCTCGAAGACGGCTACTTCGGTGTAGATCCGCGATACGCAGCCCAAGCCGGTGACCGGGTAGCTCAGCGCCTGAACGAGCTTGGATTCGCCGGTCTTGGTGAACAAGCTCATCATCACCCAGGTCGCCTTGGCGCCAATGGCCAGGTCCATGGCCCCGCCCACGGCGGGGATGGCGCCTTCGGCACCGGTGTGCCAGTTGGCCAGGTCGCCATCCTTGGAGATCTGGAAGGCACCGAGCACGCACACGTCCAGGTGCCCGCCGCGCATCATCGCGAAGGAATCCGCATGGTGGAAGAAGGAGGCGCCGGGCAGTTCGGTGACCGGGATCTTGCCTGCATTGATCAGATCCGGGTCGATGTCCTCGCCGGTGGCGACCGGGCCCATGCCCAGCATGCCGTTCTCGGTGTGCAGGGTGACGCCCTGTTCCTTGGTGAGGTAGTTCGAGACGTTGGTCGGCTGGCCGATTCCAAGGTTCACGAATGCTCCGGCCGGGATGTCGGCGGCAACGATTTGCGCCATTTCATCGCGGGTGAGCTTTGCTTCGGTGGTGGTCATTGCGCTCATTACTTTTCCCCTCCCAGTTCCACCACGGTATCCACGAAGATGCCCGGGGTGATGACGTTTTCCGGATCGATGGAACCGGCTTGGACGACCTCGTCCACCTGCACGATGGCCGACTTGGCCGCGGTGGCCATGATCGGGCCGAAGTTCCGCGCGGTCTTGCGGTAGACCAGGTTGCCCAGCGTGTCGGCCTTCAGCGCCTTGATCAGCGCGAAGTCGGCGTTGATCGGGGTTTCCAGGACGTAGCCCTTGCCATCGATCACGCGGGTTTCCTTGCCTTCGGCCAGCAGCGTGCCGTAGCCGGTAGGGGTGAAGAACCCGCCGATGCCGGCGCCGGCGGCGCGGATGCGCTCGGCCAGGTTGCCCTGCGGGACCAGCTCCAGCTCGATTTCCCCGGCGCAGTAGGCCTCATCGAAGTGCCAGGAATCGGACTGGCGAGGGAAGGAGCAGATGATCTTCTTGACCCGGCGTTCCTTGATCAGCAGGGCCAGGCCCGCGTCGGCCTGCCCGGCATTGTTGTTCACGACGGTCAGGTCGGTGGCGCCGCACTCCATGAGCGCGTCGATCAGTCCCATCGGCTGGCCGGCGTTGCCGAAGCCGCCGATCAGGACGGTGGAACCGTCCGTGATCCCGGCGACGGCGTCCGCGGCCGAGGTGGCAATACGTGGTGCCATGATGCTGCCTTTCTAAAAGCTACTTGGTTGCGTTCACGTTCTCGACGACCACGGCCAGGCCCTGGCCCACGCCGATGCAGATGGCGGCGATGCCGAAGCGTTCGCCGGATTCGGCCAGCCGGCGGGCGACGGTGCCCAGGATGCGCAGGCCCGAGGCGCCCAGCGGATGGCCGATGGAGATGGCCCCGCCCCAGGGGTTGACGATTCCCGGGTCGATATCCCAGGCGCGGATGCAGGCCAGGGACTGGGCGGCGAAAGCTTCGTTCAGCTCGACAGCGGCGATATCCGACCACTTCAGCCCGGCCTTGGCCAGCGCCTTGTTCGCGGCCTGAACCGGGGCGAAGCCGAAGAACTGCGGGTCCAGGGCGGCGGCGCCGTTGGAGACGATGCGGGCGATCGGTTCGGCGCCCAGCAATTCGCCGCCGCGCTCCGAACCGATGAAGGCCGCCGAGGCGCCGTCGTTCATCGGCGAGGCGTTGCCGGCGGTGACGGTGGCATTCTCCCCGGTGCGGAAGACGGTGCGCAGCTTGGCGAGGGTTTCTGCGGTGGAATCAGCGCGGATGGTCTCGTCGCGGGTGACTTCGGTGCCGCGCTTGTTCGCCGGCGGAACCGGGACCACCAGGTTCTCGTACTTGCCGGCTTCCCAGGCGGCCGCGGCCTGCTGGTGGGAGGCCGCGGAGAACTCGTCCTGGTCCTCGCGGGAGATGTTGTGCTTCTCGCGAAGCTGCTCGGTGGCCTCGCCCAGCGAAACCGTCCATTCCCCCGGCATGGCCGGGTTGACCAGGCGCCAGCCCAGGGTGGTGTTGGCCAGTTCCAGGTTGCTCATCGGGAAGGGGCGCTCGGTCTTGGGAAGCACCCAGGGGGCGCGGCTCATCGATTCGACGCCACCCACCAGGACCAGGTCCGCGTCGCCGGTGGCGATCTGGCGGGAGGCCGCGATCGAGGCATCCAGCGAGGAGCCGCACAGGCGGTTCATCGTGGTGCCCGGCAGCGAGGTGGGCAGCCCGGCGAGCAGGGTGGCCATGCGGGCCACGTTGCGGTTTTCCTCGCCGGCGCCGTTGGCGTTGCCGAAGATCGACTCGTCGATGTCCGCGACATCCAGCCGCGGTGCACGGGCTACCAGCTCGCGCACGACGTGGGCGGCCAGGTCGTCGGGGCGGTGGCTGGACAGTGCGCCGCCGATCTTGCCGAAAGGTGTGCGGATTGCATCGTACAAGTAGGCCTGCTGCATCGTCTCACTGCTCCATCACTTCGGAATGTTCACATTGTGAACTTGTGTTCGTATGTTGAACTTTAGCAGTTGGCGCCTTCAACTTCAACAGATTTCCCGCGCCGAAGCAGCCCGGACAGCAAAGGTGCCCCACCGCCTGGGCGGTGCGGCACCTTGGGTTCACGTTTTCCTACTGCGCGTTGAACGTGACATTCAACGGCTGCCACCCACTGGTTTCGTCAAACACTGGCTCCTGCACAGCCAGGCTGCAAATGGTCCCAATAAAGCTTCCGTCCTCGCCATAGGCGATCTCGTCCCATCTGGCATCAAGGTCCTGGCAGGACACCGGATCGATTTCACTGCCCGCATTGCCGCCGGAATCGAGCACCTCGCCGGCGGCCCGCTCCAGCCCGAAGTTGGCAAAGGCGACCATGTCCTGGCCGTCCTCTTCCTGGAATTGGTCCAGGCTGCTGGAGATTTCCGTGATGCTGAATTGCCCAGCGGCGATGCTCCCGCCCCCGGCGTAGGCCTGGTCAACCTGCGCGATCTGCTCCTGGCACAGCGCGCAGTCCGGGGCGGAGAATTCCTTGAGTGCGGCAGTATCACCGGTTGCCACCGCATGATTCAGCAAGTCCACCCAGTAGCCGATGGCAGCCTCGAGGCCTTCCCCGGAATGCTCTTCGAGAACCTGGGGCCGCTGCGGAACTTCGGCGGCCTGCTGCGTGGAACCCGGGCCAGCTGCCGCCGTGGCGCCAGGCGGATTGCCGGATCCTTCCTCGGATACGCTGACGCAACCGCTGGCGGCCAGCATGAGCGCAGCCGACAGTGCAACAAGCTTCACTTCGCGAATTCGAACCATAACCGCCCGCTTCCAGTAGGTACACCCCCATCCGCAACCGACATTACATCAATCATTTGGAAAATAAGATGGCCCGGAGGTTAATTTTTGGATTGCATGCACCACCATCGCGCACCCTGCGCGATTCCATGGGGACACGAATGGCAAGCTCGACTGAAGTTCTTGAACCGCTGCCGCCAGCGGCTCGTGCTCCCCTGGCTATCCGGCCTATTCGTTGTTCCCAGGCGATGCCGGCGGTGCCTGCCCGCCTGGCGATTTGCCCGTCCCCGGCTCCGGTTCTTCTTCCGGGTCCTGTACCCGCGGCACCATGCCGGTGGCCGGACGCGGCGGGGTGAGCACCGAAGCGTAGTCGTGCTCATCGGAGTACTTCAGGAACGACAGGTGCGCCTCGTAGCGGTCCAGCACATCGTTGATGACCTGGTCGCGTTCCAGGCCCATCAGGTCGTAGCCTTCGGTGCCCGTCTGCGAGAACACTTCCAGTCGGTAGTACACGTCGATTTCGCGTGACATCGTGCGTCCGCCGAAAGCCGGCACCGGGGCCTCCACGGCCGACACCTGGTAATGGAAGCTGCGGTGGTTCGGGATCTGGACCACCAGCGCCTGCTCCGGGATCTGCGTCTGCTCGTTGGGGGTCGTGGTGAGATCGGCCAGGTAGCCCAGCTCGGTGAATTCCTCGGCCACCTCCGCCAGCGCCGGGTGGATGACTTTCTCGGCGTACCGGGCCACCTGCTTGTTCGACGGGTAGGAGCGCAGCTGCGCCAAGCGCTGGCGCCAGGTCTTGTCCGGTGTGGATCCGCCGTGGACCGCCGTGGCCCGCGGTCGGCTCATGCGGCCCTCGCGCTCGGCGCGCTCCATGCGCAATACCTTGGAGAAGGAGGCCATCACCAGGTAGGCGATGATCGTCACCGGCAGCGCGAAGATCAGCGTGGCATGCTCCATGGTGGTCACCCCGCCGGCCACCAGCATGGCAACGGTCAGCATCGCGGTGGCCAGGGCCCAGAAGATCCGCAGCCATTTCGGCCCGTCCTGCGACGGGTCGGGAATGGTGGAGGAGAAGTTGGACATCACCATGGCGCCGGAATTGGCACTGGTCAGGTAGAACAGCAGCCCGGAGAGCGTGGCCAAGCCGATGAGGAAGGGCGCTCCGGGGAACATTTCCAGCAGCGAGTACCAGCCGTGCTCCGGGGATTCGATGGCTTCGCTGGCGAAGTCCGTGTTGCCGTCCACGACTACCTTCAGCGCGCTGTTGCCGAAGATCGAGACAATGAAGAAGTCGCACAGCACCGGGGCGGTGATGGCGGCGATGACGAATTCGCGCAGGGTGCGGCCACGCGAGATGCGCGCCAGGAACAGGCCCACGAAGGGTCCCCACGCCAGCCAGAATGCCCAGAAGAACAAGGTCCAGCTGGCCATCCAGGCCGACCCGTCCTCCTGGTAGGCGAAGGTCTGCAAGGTGCGTTCGGGCAGGGTGAAGACGAACCGGCCGATATTCTCCACCAGCGCGGTGAACAGCAGGGAGGTCTTGCCGGTGACCAGGATGTAGAGCATCATCGCCGCCGCGGACCACAGGTTCAGCTCGGAAATGAGGCGGATGCCCTTGTCCACCCCGGAGGTGCAGGCGGCGATGGTCATCACCACGGCCACTCCGACCAGCGCGATCTGCAGGGCCAGCCCCTCGGAGAGGCCGAAGATCTGGGCGAAGCCCACATTGAGCAGCACCACGCCGATGCCCATCGAGATGGCCACGCCGAAGACGGTCCCCACCAAGGCGAAGATGTCGATGACATCGCCGGTGGCACCGCGCACGCGCTTGCCCAGCAACGGGTAGAGCGCCGCGCGGATGGACAGCGGCATGCCCCAGCGGTAGGCGAAGTACCCCATGGCCATGCCCAGCAGGGCGTACATGGACCAGCCGGCGATGCCGTAGTGGAACATCGTCCAGACCACCGCGTCCTGGAGGGCTTCGGTGGATTCCGGGTCCATCGCCGGTGGCGCGATGTACTGGGTGATCGGGCCGGTGACCGAGTAGAACAGCATGTCGATGCCCACCCCGGCTGCGAAGAGCATCGCCACCCAGGTGACCAGCTTGTATTGCGGGCGGGAATGGTCCGGCCCCAGCCGGACGCTGCCCTCCTTGGAGAACGCCACCCACAGCACGAAGACGACCACCAGCGTCACCGTCACCACGTAGAACCAGCCCAGGTTCGTGGAGATCCAGTCCACCTCAGAGCTCATGGCGGAGGCGGCATTGCCGGGCGCCAGCATGGCCCAGGTGGAGAACGCCACGATGACCACAGCCGAAATCACGAAGACCCGCCAATTGACTTTCGGCCCGGCGTGCTCAGCCAGCTCCCCGGGGCCCTTGCTCAGTTCCGAGCTGGTCATCGGTGCGCGGGATTCTTCTGCCCCGATGTGCTTGGGCTTCTTGCTGACGCCGAATTTGCTGCGTTCCACGACGGGGTTCAGCTTCCCGTCTGGATCCGGCGGCGAGTCGCGGTGCTCTGCCATGGTGTCCTCCCTCAGTCCCGGCGCGTTCACGGCTCCGGACCACTGCGGGCGCCTGCCCGGGCCCCCAGGCCAGTGGTCATCGGGATGCCTGCGCCCATCGCAGGCGTGCTCCGGGCTACTGGTCTAGCATTTCTCGTGTTGGCTTGCCCTGAATCGGCTTCTGGCGGACCACTGGCGTGCTGGCCTGCTGGTCTAGAGTAGTTCCATGGCCAATTCGACCAGCGGGGACTCGATGCTGGACCGCCTGGTGCGGATCCTGGATGCCTTCGACGCGCACAACCCGCAGCTGACCGTCAACGCCCTGTCCCGCCGGGCCGATGTCCCACGGGCCACGGCCTACCGGCTGGTCGAATCGCTGGTCTCCCACGAACTGCTCTCCCGCGATGACGATGGACAGGTGCGCCTGGGCCTGCGGCTGTGGGAGCTGGCCAACCGCAGCGCTTCCACGCTGGGCCTGCGCCAAGCGGCCTTGCCCTTCATGGAGGACATCAACCAGCTCATCGGCCAGAATACCCAGCTATCGGTCCTGGACCGGGATGAAGTGCTGATCATCGAACGCCTTTCCCGGCCCGGGTCCGTGGTGAACCAGGCCAGCGTGGCCGGCCGGATGCCGGTGCACCGCACCTCCATGGGCATGGCCTTGCTGGCATTCGCCCGGCCCGAGGCCATCGCCGGCTACCTGGGGCGCCACCAGGCGGCGGTGGACGCAACCCATCCGGATTTCCGCGCCAAGATCGCCGAGATCCGCCGCAACGGCTTTGCCTCCTTCGATGGATTCATCGACCCGGAGACTACCGGGGTCGCCGCCCCGATCCTGGACGAGTCGGGCTACCAGCTGGCGGTGATCTCGGTCGTGGTGCCCAGGGGTTCGGGAAACCTGCAGTCCGCCGCGCTGGCGCTGCGCACCGCGGCCCGCGGCATTTCCCGCGCCTTGGCCCCGGCTTCCTGATTCCGGCCGGCCCCGGGCTAGGCCCACTGGCCCTGCAGGGCCGCCAGCGTCTCGGTGACCATGGCGCTGCGGCTGACCGATTTCGGCATGGCAGCCACCAGCGAATTGGGCTCGGTGCGCTCGGAGAGTGGCCGGAAGACCAGCGGCCGGTCCTCCAGGCTGCTCTGTGTGGGCTGCATCAGCAGCGAGTAGGCCAATCCGCGGCCCACTACCGCGTGGATGGAGGGCACATTCGCCAGCAGCCAGCTGACCTGTGCGGTGGCCCCATGGCGCTTGAACTCGTCCAGCGTATGCTGCAGGGCGGGCTCCAGGTCCAGGAAAGCGGCCGGGTACCGGGCCAGCTGGGAGAAGCTGATCTGCTCGAACCCGGCCAGCGGATGCTCGGGGCTGACCACGACCTGGCGGTGGAATTCCTTGAGCACCACCAGCGCGCAGTCGGGCCCGAACTGGGTCTCGTAGCCGATGGACAGCTGGGTGCGGCCGGAAAACAGCGCCTCCTGGATCTCGGGGCCGCTGCCTTCGATGAAGCTGAGCTGCAATTGCGGATGCCTGGTGCTGAACCACTCGATGAGGTGCGGGATGACATGGACCGCCAGCGTGGTGAAGACCCCCAGGCTCAGCCGCCCGGTCAGTCCGGTATGCACCTGGGAAACGGCTTGGCGCAGGTGCTCCACCTGGTCGGTGATGATCCGCGCCCGGGTGGCCACTTCCTGGCCTTCGACGGTGAGCGCGATGCCGCGCCCGCGCTGGCGCATGGCGAGCGTGACCCCCAGCGCCTGCTCCAGCTGCCCCAGGGCCAGGCTGACCGCCCCCTGGCTGACGTGGCACAGCCGCGCCGCCTGGGTGACGGATTGCGTTTCGGCGACCGCTGCGAAGTATTCGAGTTGCCGCAATGTCAGTTCACTCATTAGTTCTCCTTATGCCTGTATGCAGTAATTCTAGCTAGGCAAATGTGACGGGGGCCACCAAGATGGAATGAGCACCAGGGGAAGCAGCCCTTCCCCGGCACCATTCGTTGAAAGCGAGAGATCCGCCATGGGCCAATCCGAAGAACCGGCCGACCTGATTCCCTACGTCGTCACGCTGGGCACCGCCGGCGGCCCGCGCTGGTGGAAGGACCACCGCGGCACCCCGCGCTTCGGCATCGCCACCGCGGTGGTGGTCGGCGAGACCTGGTACCTGGTCGATTGCGGCCAGGGCGCAGGGCGCCAGGCCAATGCGGCCGGGCTGCAGCTGCCGCAGCTGGGCGGGATCTTCATCACCCACATGCACTCGGACCACACCGTGGATTTGCCTTCGCTGCTGCTCTTCGGCGCCTTCGAGCTGAAGAACACCGAGCGCGGGCCGATCCCGATCGTGGGCCCCGGCGACCGCGGCAAGCTGCCGCCGCTGTCCCCGCGGGCCACCTCGGTGCCGAAGCCCATTGCCCCCTCACGCCCGACGCCCGGAATCGAAGGCCTGGTCTCCGGGATCCTCTCCGCCTACGCCACCGACTGCAACGACCGGATCTTCGATTCGCTGGCGCTCTCCCCGGCCGTGCAATTCGACCCGCGCGAAATCCGCCTGCCCGAGTCGCTCGGCTTCGACCCGGATACCGATGTGGCCCCGCCGATGAATCCCATCGAGGTCTTCCGCGACGGCAACGTCACTGTGTCGGCCATCCTGGTCTCCCACCACCCCACGGCCCCGGCCTACGCCTTCCGCTTCGACACCGCCGCCGGTTCGGTGACGATCTCCGGGGATACCGCTCCCTGCGCCAACCTGGCCACCCTGGCCCGGGGCACCGACCTGCTGCTGCACGAGGCCATCAACCTGGAGGTCCTGGCCGCGCAGTACTCCGACGCGCAGATGCTGCAGGCCACCATGGACCACCACCGCCGGGCCCACACCACCGCCGCGCAGGCCGGCAGGATCGCCACCGAAGCGGGGGCCGCCCACCTGGCCCTGCACCATCTGGTTCCCAGCTACAGCCCTCCCGAAGCCTGGCAGGAAGCACGTACGGCCTTCAGCGGGCGGCTCACGATCCCCGATGACCTCGACGTGATCCCCTTCGGGCCGGCCGCCCGCGCCACCCCGGCGACGGCCGCGGCCAGCACCCGCAACAACTAGCATCCACAGCAAAGCACCGAAAGGACAGGGCCATGAGCCAGAACCCGCACGCAGGACCGGCAACGCCGGCACCGCAAGGCACGACCTACCATGCCAACCCCAAGGAGATGCGCAGGATCCTGTTCTCCAGCTTCCTGGGCACGGCCGTGGAGTACTACGACTTCATCCTCTATGCCACGGCCGCGGGCATCGTCTTCAACCACGTGTTCTTCGCGGGCCTGGATCCGAATGCGGCCCTATTCGTCTCCTTCGGCACCCTGGCAGTGGGCTACATCGCCCGGCCGCTGGGCGCATTCATCTTCGGGAACCTGGGCGACAAGATCGGGCGCAAGGCCATTCTGATCACCACGGTGCTGGCCATGGGCATCGCCTCGACGCTCATCGGCCTGCTGCCCACCACCGCGCAGATCGGCCTCTGGGCACCGGTACTGCTGGTCAGCCTGCGCATCTTCCAGGGCCTGGCCGTGGGCGGCGAATGGGGCGGGGCGATGCTGCTGGCCTTCGAGAACTCGAAGAAGAGCTCACGCGGCTTCGCCTCGGCCTTCGCCTACATGGGTGCCCCGGCCGGCACCATCCTGGGCACGCTGATCCTCTCCGGGATGTCGCTGCTGCCCAAGGCCGAATTCCTTTCCTGGGGCTGGCGGGTGCCGTTCATCTTCTCCGCGGTGCTCATGATGCTCGCGATCTTCATCCGCATGCGCGTTTCCGAGTCCCGGATCTTCACCGAGGTCTCGGCCGCCGCGAAGAAAACCAAGAAGCGCATCCCCGTCGCCGAGCTGTTCCGGAACCACCGCAAGCCGCTGCTGACCGCGGTGGTGGCCGGGCTCTCGGGCCAGATGACCCAGGGGCTGATGGGCGCGTGGGCGATTTCCTTCGCCGTGCAGCAGGCCATCCTGGCCCAGACCGAAGTGCTGAACATCAAGGCCATCGGTGGGGTCTTCACCGTGCTGGCCATTATCACCGCCTCCAAGCTCAGCGACCGGCTGGGCCGCCGCCGCATCCTGATCTGGGGAAATATCGCCGCGATCATCCTCGCCTTCCCGGTGATGGCCTTGCTGGAGATGGGCAGCACCATGGCCTTCATGCTGGCCATCGTGCTGGGACTGAGCCTAGTCCAGGGATTCACTTCCGGGCCCTATGGCGCCTTCGCCGGCGAGCTGTTCCCGACCGCGGTGCGCTATTCCGGAACGTCGGTGGGCTACCAGCTGGCTTCCACCCTTGGCGCCGGGTTCACCCCGATGATCGCCACCGCCCTGGTGATCGCCGGCGGCGGGAAGCTCTGGCTGGTGGCGGTGCTGTGGATGGCATTCTCCGCCATGTCCCTGGCGGCGCTGCTGCGCTCGCAGGACCGCTCCGGCTCCGAGATCCAGAACCTGGATGCGGAGATGGGCTCGGGCCCGCTGGTGGACAAGTCCCGCAGGGCGCAGGGCCAGGAGGCTGCCGCATTGCGCAACTGAATCCCGCGCGGCTTCGGCGCAGGTGTCAGCCGTGCTGCGCGGTATCCTCGCGCAGCAGTTCCAGCGCGGCGGCAACCCGCCGCGGCATGGTGTGCCCGGCGGGCAATACCGCCACCACCGAATTCTGCTCCATCGCATCGGCTACCGGCACATAGACGACCTCCAGCCCGTCGTAGGTCGTCCCGGTGGCCGGCACGCTGTTGGCGAAGGAATAGCCCAAGCCGCGGCCCACGAGCGAGCGGATGTTCTCCATGCTGGTGCTGCGCCACCTGATGTCCAGCTCCAGCCCGTGCGACCGGACCAGCGCGGTCAGCCGCTCGGCGGTGGGCGGGACATCGAGGATCACCGCAGGCTCCTCAACGATCTCTGCCAGCCGCAGCGAGTCGCGCCCGGCGAAGCGGTGGCCGGCGGGCAGCATGATCTGCAGGTGCACATCGACCACATGCTCGCTGCGCAGGTCCTCGTCCGTCTGCCACGCATAGCCGAAGGCCAGATCCAGCTTCCCCTGGCGCACGGCGTCCTGGATCGGGCCCGGGGCCCCCTCGGAAATGCGCAGGTCCACCAGCGGGTGCCGCTGGGTGAAGTACTGGGCCAGCGGCGGCACCAGCCGGGGTGCCAGCGTCGGGCTGCACCCGACGCGCAGGGCGCCGCGCATCTGCTCGACGCTTTCGGACACGGCCAGCTCGGCCTCGGCCACGCGCTCCAGGACCGACCGGGCGTGGCGGGCGAATTCGGTGCCGGCCGCGGTGGGCAGCAGCTTGCGCGACCGGCTGCGGATCAGCAGGTCGGCGCCCAGGGATTTCTCGAGCTGCGCGATGGCCATGGAGGCCGCGGCCTGGGAAATATGGCAGGCGGCGGCCGCGGCGGTGACCGAGCCGTGGTCAACGACCGCCACGAAGTACTGGAATTGCCGCAGGGTCAGCTCAGCCATAAGTTCCTCTGATGGTTCGTATTGATTCAATTGATTATCCATATTGTGTGTCGCGGAGCACACTTGTTACAAGCCAAGCCACATCGACCACCAAGGTGACCCCCATGAGCAACAAGACCGCCGGGACGGCAAGGACGCCGCATTCCCTGCCCGCCGATTCGCTGAACACCAAGGACATGCGCCGCATCCTCGCCTCCAGCTTCATCGGCAGCGCCATCGAGTACTACGACTTCATCCTCTACGCGACGGCAGCTTCCATCGTCTTCAGCCAGGTGTTCTTCGCGGACCTCAGCCCCTCCTTCGGGCTCTTCGCCTCCTTCGCCACCCTGGCTGCCGGCTACGTGGCCCGCCCGCTGGGCGGCATCGTCTTCGGCCACTTCGGCGACCGGATCGGGCGCAAGAAGATGCTGGTGCTGTCCATGATGATGATGGGCGTGGCCACCACGCTGATCGGGCTGCTGCCCACCACCGCGCAGATCGGCGTGCTGGCCCCCACCGCCCTGGTGCTGCTGCGCGTAGTGCAGGGCATCGCCGTCGGCGGCGAATGGGGCGGGGCCGCGCTCATGGCCCTGGAGCATGCCCCGGCCTCCAAGCGCGGCTTCGCCACCTCCTTCGCCAACGCCGGCGGCCCGGCCGGCGCCATTCTGGCCACCCTGGTCGTCTCCGCCTTCTCGGCCATCGCCGGGGACCAGTTCCTGATCTGGGGCTGGCGCATCCCGTTCCTGCTCAGCGCGGCGCTGATTGCCGTGGGCCTGGTCATCCGGCTCAAGGTCGCCGAGACCCCGATGTTCAGCAAGCTCGCCGAAGCCAGCGAGAAGCGCAAGCTGCCGCTGCTGGAGGTGCTGCGCAACCACCCGCGCGCCGTGGTGCTGGCCCTGCTGGCCACCGTCAGCTTCTACTGCTGCCAGGGGCTGCTCACCGTCTGGGGCGTCTCGGTGGCCGTGGGCGAGGGCGTGGACCGCTCCGGGGTGCTGAACTGGAAGGCCGCTGGCGCGGTGCTCACCTTGATCGTCACCTTCTGGGCGGCCCGGATGAGCGACCGCGTGGGCCGCAAGCGGATGCTGGTTCTCGCCGGAATCGTCGGCATCGTGCTGGCCTACCCGCTGATGGCGCTGCTGAACAACGGCACCCTGTGGGGCTTCGCCGTGGCCATCGTGATCGGCAACGGCCTGGTCCAGGGCCTGCTCTACGGGCCGATCGGCGCCTTTGTCGCCGAGCAGTTCCCCACCCACGTGCGCTACACCGGCGCCTCGCTGGCCTACCAGGGCGCCTCGGTGGTCGGTGCCGGATTCACCCCGATGATCGCTTCCGGGCTGGTCATCGCCGGCGGCGGCGGATTCTGGCTGGTCGCAGTATTCTGGATGCTCGTGATGGCCATCGGCCTGGGCGCGGTGCTGCTGACCCGCGAAAGCTCCAAAACCAGCCTCTCCTAGCAGCCAGTTGGCGCCCGCCGGCCACCGCCTTTGCAATACGGTGGACGGCGGGTGCCCTTCATGCGCCAGCAAGATCCCGAAGAAAGAGAACAACCCCATGCCCGCACAGATCAATTCCGGCCCGTACCCCGTGCGCGGCTACGCGAACTTCACCGGGGAGGTCTCGCAGAAGGCCAGCGAGTCCATCCCGGCCTGGAATCCCCCGGTGCGCGCGCCGCAGGGCGCGCCGAATGTGGTCGTGATGCTCATGGACGACATGGGCTACAGCGACATCTCCCCCTTCGGCGGGGAAATCGACACGCCGGCGCTAGCCGAGATTGCCGCGGAGGGCTACCGGCTGGGCAACTACCAGACCCCGCCAATGTGCGCCCCGGCCAGGGCCGCCCTGCTCACCGGGATGAACCCGCACCGCGCCGGCTTCGCCTACGTCCCGCACATGGACCCCGGCTTCCCCAATTCCGCCATGGAATTGCCCGAAGACGCCCCAACGCTGGCCGAGAGCTTCAGGGCCGGCGGCTACGCGACCTTCATGGTCGGCAAGTGGCACCTGACCGTGGAATCGAAAATGCACGATGGCGCGGAGAAGAGCAGCTGGCCGCTGGCCCGCGGCTTCGACCGCTACTACGGCTGCATGGACGGGTTCACCTCGCTGCTGAACCCGCACCGGCTGGTGCGGGACAACAGCCAGGTAGTGGTCGATGAATACCCCGAAGGCTACTACCTCACCGACGACTTGACCGGCCAGGCGCTGGGGATGCTCACCGAGCTGCGCGCCAACGACCCGTCCAAGCCCTTCTTCCTCTACTTCGCCCACCAGGCCGTGCACGGCCCGCTGCAAGCCAAGCCCGCGGACCTGGAAAAATACCGCGGCCGCTACGACGCCGGATGGGACCACGTGCGCTCCGCGCGCTTCGCCCGGCAGATCGCCGAAGGCCTGTTCCCCGAAGGCACCGCCTGCGCCCCGCGCAACACCGAGCCGGGAGCCGCGGTGGCGCCCTGGGATGAGCTGGCCCCGGAGCAGCAGCAGCTGTTCGCCCGCTACATGGAGGTGTACGCGGCCGCCGTGGACAACGTGGACCAGAACCTCGACCGGCTCATCGGCCACCTGAAGGCCACCGGCGAATACGAGAACACCATCATCGTGTTCACCTCCGACAACGGGGCCACCGCCGAGGGCGGGGACACCGGCACGCGCAGCTACTTCAGCCGCTTCGGCACCCCGCGCTTCGGCCTGCCCGAAGGCTGGGATCCCGATGTGGCCCGCGACCCGGAACTGATCGGCGGGCCGCGGGCCTATGCGCACTACCCGCGCGGCTGGGCCTACGCCTCCAACACGCCGTTCCGGCTCTACAAGACCCACACCTACGGCGGAGGCACCCGCGTGCCGATGCTATTGTCCTGGCCGGCCGGGCTTCCGCGGTCCGCAGCCGATGACGGGATCCGCCACCAGTACGCCTACGCCACCGATATCGGCGCAACCCTGCTGAATCTGGCCGGGATCGCGCCGCTGGCGCAGCGCCACGGAATGCCGGCGCAAGAAAGCGACGCGGTGCCATTCGATGCCTGGCTGCGCGACCGGTCGCAGCCCTCGGCGCACACCGAGCAGTACACCGAGCTCAACGGCCGCCGCGCCTTCATCGATGGCAAATGGAAGGCCGTGGCCCCCGAGCCCAACGGCCCCGGCTGGGAGCGGCGCGCCTGGGAACTCTACGATGTCGCCGCCGATCCCGCCGAGACCATGGACCTGGCTGCCGCCCACCCGCTGAAGGTCCTTGAGCTGGCCGAGCGCTGGCAGGCTGCCGGCTGGCGCAACCAGGTCTTCCCGCTCAATGACGATGGCTCGTTGAACCGCAACCGCCCGGCCACCGAACTGGCCCTGGAGCAACCGGTCACGCTGCGTCCCGGCGCCCCGAGCCTGGAACGCTTCCGCAGCGCCAAGCTGACCCGGCTGCGTTCCTTCAGCATCGATGCGCAGCTGGAGCACCGGATGCACGACGCCGGCGTCATCGTGGCGCACGGCGACCAGGGCGGCGGCTACGTGCTGTCCGTCCAGGACGGGCGGGTGCATCTGGGCTACAACCAGTACGGCACGATGCGCCGCACCAGCGCGCCCCTGGCCACCGGCGACCGGCAGATCACGGCCGAGTTCAGCGCCCGGTCCGGGCTGCGCTGGGATATCCGGCTGCTCGTGGACGGGGTGGAAGCGGCCCGGCTCGATGGCCTGCTGCAGCTGGCCGGCATGGCGCCCTTCGCCGGGATCAGCGTCGGGCTGGACCGCGGCGGGCCGGTGGACTGGGAGCTTTCCGAGCGCCACGGCTGCTTCCGCTACAACGGGAGCTTGCACCAGGTGCGCTATGCGCCGGGGCCGAAAGCCGACTACAACCCGGAGCAGATCCTGGCCCTGGACCGGGCCATGGCCCGCGCTTTCGAGTAGCCGCCGCACCGCGCCGCGCAGCTGGCTAGCTGCGCGGCGCGACGGTGCGGAAGCCGGTATTGCTGCTGGCGGAGTCCGCGCTGTTGGAGGTGCGGGCCGCAACCCGGTAGCGGTTGCAGTAGGAATCGTGGCAGAGGAAGGATCCGCCGCGCATGACCCGGCCGCGCCCGATGGTGGGCCCGGCCGGATCCGCACCGGGAGAATTGCGGTAGTACTTGGGCAGGAACCAGTCGGAGCACCATTCCCAGACATTGCCGCTCGTCTCGTGCAACCCGAAGCCGTTGGGCGGGAAGGAACGGACCGCGGCGGTGCCCAGGAAACCATCCGCACAGGTGCTGCGCACCGGGAATTCGCCCTGCCAGATATTGCACCGGTGCTCGCCCTCCGGCCCGAGCAGCTCATCGCCCCACGGGTACCGCTTGGATTCGAGCCCGCCGCGCGCGGCATACTCCCATTGCGCTTCGGTGGGCAGCAAGCGCCCGGCCCAGGCGCAATAGGCCTGCGCGTCGTTCCAGGAAACCTGGACCACCGGATGCTGCGGAATCTGCCGCCAGCTGGATTCGGCACCGTGCGGGTGCGCCCAGCTGGCCCCGCGCACGGTGAGCCACCAGCCGGCACCTTCGGCGCTGCCCAGGATGTCCTTGTCCGGGGCCTGGGCCAGCAGGTGGAAGACCGCCGAATAGCCATAGGCCTCGGACTCGGTCCGGTACCCGGTGGCTTCCACGAAGCGGGCGAATTCCGCATTGGTCACCGTGGTGGCATCGATCGAGAAGCCCGACAGCGCCACGGCGTGCACCGGCCCCTCCCCGTCCTTCGCGTAGCCTTCGCCGAAGGCGTCCCCCATGGCGAAGCTGCCTGCGGGCAGCGCAACCTCGGCCACCTGGCGAGTTGCCGGATCAATGCCGGCCTGCGGGAGCCCGGGCACGGCCGCGGATGTGGCGCTGGACCCGGTTTCAGAGTACGGACGCTGGACAGGATGGCAGCAGGACACGGCGGACCTCCTTAGTGGAATCTGGTTTCTCCCAGCCTAGCCGAGCACAGCTGCCGCGGCCCGGCAGCCCGCGGCGCTGCCCTAGCGCACCCTGAATACGTCGATGCGCACGCCCTCGGGGCGCCGTTCGCCCACGCCCAGGAACAGGGTGCGGTTCATCCAGGCATGCGGCCCGGAGTCATCGGCCGAGAGGTAGGGGACGCAACGGAAGTAGACGCGGGAAGGATCCACCTGCTGCCCGGCCATCATCTTCTCCAGGTCTGCCGGGTCCGCCGAGCGCACCGCCCGGTTTTCCACCAGGATGCGCTGTCCATCCTCCAATTCCAGGACGTAGTTCGCTTCCAGCAGGGCCAAGTCCGCGGTCGGATAGCGCTGGAAGTCGGCCCCGGCATCCAGCACCTTGCCCTGGATCCCGGGGCCGGCTACGCGTCCGCCGCGGATCGGGGCCACCCTCCGGATGCCCTGTGCGGTGGCGCCGATGTCGATGGTCTCACTGACCTCGACCTCGATGGTGGCCACGAAGTCCAGTGCGGGCGGGGTTGGGTTCTGCTCCATTCCAGGTCCTTTCAAGGGTGCTTGGCTTCCATTGTCCAGCAAGCCCGGGCTATTCGGCCTTGGCCGGCTGCGCAGCGGCATCTGCGGCGGCTGGTTGCTGCCGGTTGCCCGTTCCCGGCGAGCGCAGCATCCCCAGGGCGGCCGCGGCAACCAGCACCACGATGCCCACACCCAGATAGAGCTGGCCGGCGGTCCACGAGGCATCAAGCAAGCTGCCGGCAGCCAGCGGGGCGAGGATGGCGCCGAACCGGCCGATGCCGATGGCCCACCCGACGCCTGTTCCGCGCGATTGCGGAGCGTAGGAGGCCGGGGCCAGGGTGTACAGGCCGGCAACGCAGCCGTTGATCAGCATGCCGACCAGGACGCCGAGCACGAAGGCCAGGGCGAGGATGCCGGCGGCCGAGATGAAGACCACCATGAGCACCGAGGAAAGCACGGTGAACGCGATGAGCACCTTGCGAACGGCCCATTTGGCGGTCAATGCGCCGAAGAGCAGGGAACCGAAGGTGCCGCCCAGGGTCAGCATCAAGCCGCCTACCACGCCCTGGCTTTCGGTCATGCCCGCGGTAACCAGCAGCTTCGGGGTCCAGCTGTTCACGAAGTAGAAGCCGAACATCACGGCGAAGAAGGAAATCCAGATCACCGTGGTCACCCGGCGGGTATCCGGCGAGAACAGCGCGAGCACGGCGTTGCCGCTTCCCTTGGATCCATCGTTGCCCTGCTCGGGCAGGACTACGTCCTCGGCACCCAGGCGCATCTTGCGTGCCAGCTGGCCCAGCTTCTGGCTGGTTCGCGCAGTACGCCGGGTCAGCAGGAAGTCCACGGATTCCGGAACGACGGCCAGCAACGCGAAGAAGGCAGCCATCGTGAGCACGCCGCCGAAGATGAAGACCGAGCGCCAACCATAGTGCGCCTGCAGCCAGACTGCGGCCATGCCGCCCAGGGTGGCGCCGACACCATAACCAGCGGTGTAGATGCTCACGGCCATGCCGCGCCAGCGCCCATTGGAGTATTCGCTGGTGATCACGTTGGTGCATGCCAGGATGCCGCCGACGCCCAGGCCCGTGACGATACGCCAGATGGCAAGGGCCGTCATGGAATCTGCGGTGGCGGAGAGGAACATGCCCGCCGAAGCGAGCGCGGTGGTGCCCAGCAGCATCGGGCGGCGTCCGAACAGGTCGGCAAATGGGGCCAGGAACAACGAGCCTGCGGCCATGCCAAAGAGACCCGCGCTCAGCAGCACGCCCAGCGCGGCTCCGTTCAACGAGAATTCTTCGGATACCTGGTTCGAGGTAAACGCCATGGCCAATACATCAAAACCATCGAGGGCGTTCAAAAAAGTGCAGACTGCAACGACCAGCCATTGGAAGGCCGACATCGGTGAATTTTCAATTCTCTGCTTGATGTCCATGGGGAACTATCTCCAGTTTCGGGGTGCACCAAGCCGCCCGCCGAGCCGTTTCTGCCTGCCGGCGGTGGTGCCAAGATGGGAATTCAGCTAGTTCGGTTCGATGGTGACCACAGCAGGCCCGCCACCGGTGGCGGCATCGGCTTTGGCACCGGTCGCCGAAGTAATGGCCCGTGAAACGCAGCAGTTCATCTTGCTCGACTGGCGTTTTTGCCGTTCGGAGTAGAACACGTCGCGATGGTCGATCTGCCCGGTGATCTCGGTGATGCGCACCTCGCACAATCCGCATTCGCCCTTGCGGCAGTCGGACATCATCTGCGCCCCGGCATCTTCCAAGGCCTCAAGCATGGACCGCCCCTGCGGAACGGCCACTTCCAGGCCCAGCTTGGGAACCCGGACAATGAATTCTTCGGGGTCATGCCAGCCGGAGTTGCCAAAGGTTTCATAGCGCAGCGCCGAAGGTTCCAGCTCGCGCTCTACCCAGCCCCGGCGAACCGCATCCATGAGCCGGATCGGCCCGCACATGTACAGTTCCGTTTCCTGTCCAGCACGTGCAAGCAACTCGTTGACCTTCAGCGGCGTGCCCTCGTCATCAACGTGGACTTCCAGCCGGGAACCGTGCTCGGTTTGCAGTTCGGACAGGTAGGCCATGGCCGAACGCTTGCGTCCGGCGAAAACCAGCGTGTAGTCAGCCTTCAATCCCTTGAGCACCGAAGCCATATTCGCCATGGCGGTGATGCCAACTCCCCCGGCCAGCAGGATGTAGTGCTTGGCTCCCACGCGCAGCGGGAAGTTCTGCAATGGCTGGGTGATCTGCAGCCGGTCCCCCACCGACAGCTCGTGCATGTAGGTCGACCCGCCCCGGGACAGCGGCGCCTTGAGCACGCTGATCGCCAGAGTTGTTCCGTCGGCGCTGGATTCAACTACGGAGTAGGAACGCTTGGCATCATTGCCGTTGATCTGTACCGCCAGATCAATGTGGGAGCCTGGCTCGGCGCGCTTGGGCAGCTGCGGGGCGAGTTCAATGCGCTTGATCCCGTCGGCCACCTCCACGATGCGGGTGACTGCCGCGTCCTGCCAGACTTCAATATTTGTCGCTGCCATTGCGTTGGCACCAACCTTTCAGCTTGAGCGCGGGAACCGGCTAGGCGCGGGCGGACTGGTTTGCTTCGGCTGCGAGCATGCCGTCGAGGATGCGGCGGACCCACATGCCTCCGGCGTCGATGTTCAGGTTGTAGAACTCGTAGTCCGGGTTGGCATCGATGGCTTCCTGCTGGGCCTTGAGCATCGCTTCGTCTTCACCGAAGACGCCATGCACGCCGTCACGCAGCTGGGTGGTGATCAGCTGGCTGTCCAGGCAGTAGTTGCGCATGAACGCCCAGAAGTAGTGCGAGGAGCGGTCGGTTTCCGGGGTGATGGTGTTCATGACGAAACCATTCACGCCTTGGCTGCGGTCGCCTTCCGGTGCGCCGGTGCCGGCCTTGGCCACACCCACGTCAATGGTGATGGTTGCCGGTGCTTCGAAGTGGATGATCTGCCAGCGGTCTACCTTGCCCTCGAAGCCAGGGAATTTGTCGCGCATATTCTTCAGCCAGAACGGGGGTGCATCGATATTGTGCATCCAGCGGGTGACGGTGACCTTGTTGCCCTCGTGCGTGGTGATGAATTCCGAGTCGCTGAGCTCATCCTGGCCAATCGAGGAGGAGTGCACGAATTCCTCATGGGTCAGGTCCATCAGGTTGTCCAGGATCAGCTGGTAGTTGCAGTCCGCGGCAATGGTCATGCCGTCGCCTGCCCATTGGTCGGAAGACATCTGGTGCATGTCCGGGACCAGATCCGGGTCTGCCAGGGATGGGTCGCCCATCCAGATCCACACGTAGCGGTAGCGCTCGACCAGCGGGAAGGAGGGAACGGTGGCCGAGGGGTTGATGGTCTCCTGGGCGGGCATGGAGACGCAGCGGCCAGCGGAGTTGTAGACGATGCCGTGGTAGGGGCACTGCAGTCCGTCTTTGCCTACGGTCTTGCCCATGGACAGCGGGGCCAGCCGGTGCCAGCAGGAATCGGCCAGCGCCACGGCCTTGCCGTCTTCGGTGCGGTAAAGGGCTACCGGACGCTTGGCGATGGTGCGGGACATGGGCTTTCGGGTGACCTCATGGTCCCATGCCGCTACGTACCAGGCATTGAGCGGGTGGCCCATGATCTTGGCGGTGGTGGTGCTCTTGGCTGCAACCTCGGTCATGGCAGTCCTCTCGATGGCGGATCCGGCTGCGCTCAGCCATGGCGGATCCAGTAGGTGATTTGCTCAAGGGTGGAATTCGGGAAACTATCTATGCACATAGATAGTTTGCATGCCATTAGAATAGCTATGCACATAGTGATTGGCAACACATTTCCGGAAAGAGGCGATTTTGAGTCTTCGCAACGCGCTGCTTTCGCTGCTGACAGTTGAGCCAATGACCGGCTACGACCTGTATAAAGTCTTCGAATCCTCGGTCGGGCACGTCTGGCACGCACCGGACTCGCAGATCTACCCCGAGCTGAAACGCATGGAATCCGAGGGGCTCATCACGGGCCAGGATGTACCGTGGGGTCCGCGCGGAAAGAAACGGCAATACACCATCACCCAGCAGGGCGTTGCCCAATTCAAGGGCTGGATGAACACCCCGCTGGAGTACGCACGCACCCGCGATCCGGCGCATCTCAAAGCGGCTTACCTGGAGTGGGCGGAACCCGAGGCCGCACGTGAGCAAATGCGCGGGCATATCGCTCATCACCAGTCCCTGCTCAAGCAATGGCAGGAACGGATCACCGAATTGGAGCAAGGCACGAATTCCATGCTCGCCAAGCGATTGAAGAGCACGCCGCGCAAGGACTGGGAGGCCACGGTTGCCTACAAGCGGTTCACCTATGAAGGCCTGATTGCCCGGGCAGAAGCCGAAATCCAATGGGCTACGCGCGGGCTGGAACTCATCGATCGCTTGAACGCCTGAGAACTGCTGGCGGGCGCAGGAAAGCCGCCGGTCCTGCATGGACCGGCGGCTCAGCTTGCTACTTGGGGTCCGTCAAGAACTTCGTCTTGGCTTCCCCAGGACGATGCCCCTGCTTGGCCTTCTGGATTTCGGCATAGACGTGGTGGCGGAGCTCGGTGAACCGCGGCAGCGACCGGGTCTCCAGCTGGTCTCGCTCTGCCGGCAGATCGATCAGGATATCCTCTTGCACCACGGTCGGCGAGGAGGAAAGGATGATCACCCGCTGGCCTAGGTAGATCGACTCGTCGATGTCGTGGGTTACGAACAGCACCGTCACGCCCAGCTTCTTCCAGACATTGCGGATCAAGTCCTCGAGGTCAGCACGCGTCTGCGCGTCAACGGCCGCGAACGGCTCATCCATCAGCAGTACTTCCGGCTGGTAGGCCACCGCGCGGGCGATAGCTACTCGCTGCTGCATGCCTCCGGAAAGCTGCCATGGGTAGGACTTGGGCACATGGGCCAGCCCCACCGCCTCCAGCGCCTCCTCGACCAGCTTCTTGCGCTCGGCCTTGGGCACCCCCGCATTCTTCAGCGGCAGCTCCACATTGTCCGCCACGCGCAGCCATGGGAACAGCGAACGGCCGTATTCCTGGAAGACCACGGCCATTTTCTTGGGCGGGCCAGTTACCTTCTGGCCGTCCAGCAGCACCTCGCCGCTGGTGGCGCCCAGCAACCCGGCAATGCACTTGAGCAAGGTGGTCTTGCCCGAGCCCGAAGGGCCCACCAGACAGACCAGCTCCCCGTGCCCCAGGTCAAAGGTCAGGTCGCGGACGGCTTCGATATCGCCGCCGTCAGTGTGGTAGACCTTCTTCAGGCCACGAACCGAAAGCAGCGCTTCGCCTTCTGGCAAGGTGCGTCCACCGGTGGTTCCATTCTGGCTAGACAGCATTTTCAACCTCTTTCAGACCGTTGTACCAGCGCAGCACGCGGCGTTCGATCCATTGGAAAATAAATGACAAGATGACACCGATCAGACCCAGCACCACGATGCCGGACCACATTTCCGGAACAGCGAAGGAGCGCTGGAACTGGACTATCGCGAAGCCCAGCCCGGAGGAGGACGCGAACATCTCGGAAATGACCATCAGGATCAGCCCGATCGACAGGCACTGGCGGATGCCGGCCATGATGGTCGGGGTGGCGCTGGGCAGCACCTGGTAGCGGATCCGCGAGAAACCGCTGATCCCGTAGGAACGGCTTGTTTCGTTCTGCACCGGGTCGATGGCGCGCACGCCTTCGATGGTGTTCAGCAGCACCGGCCAAACGGCTCCGGAGATGATGACTGCGATCTTCATTCCGTCGTTGATGCCCACCAGCAGCATCAGCACCGGAATCAGCACCGGCGGCGGCAAGGCGCGGAAGAATTCGAAGACCGGCTCGGTGATGGCCCGTGCGGTGCGGTTCAAGCCCACCAGCAGGCCCAGCAGCACGCCGAGCACGATGGCCCCGAGCACGCCGAAGACCAGCCGCTGAATGCTTGGCAGCACATCGGTGAACATCCGTTCGCCGATCCAGGTCTCGATAAAGGTCCTAACCAGGTCGGCCGGGGTGGGAACGAAGAAGCTCGCTCCGCCCAGGGTGGCGGCAACCCACCAGAGGACCAGCAGGATAGGCAGAGCCACGAGGAAGGTCAATGACTTCAGGGTTCTCATGCGATGACTTCTCCTCGAACAGAGGCATGCCAGGAGAGCACGCGCTTCTCGACCACGCGCATGCACAGGTTGATCACCACGCCCAGCAGGCCGGTGGCCACGATCAGCGCGTACATTCCGGCAATTGCGCCGCCGGATTGGGCCAGCTGGATTTCCTTGCCCAGTCCCGGGGAACCGATGATCAGTTCCGCGGTGATCGCCAGGATCAGCGCTACCGCTGCTCCCAGGCGGATGCCGGTCATCAGGTACGGCAGCATGGTGGGGAAAATGACGTCGCGAATGCGCTGGAAACGGGAGAACCCGTAGGAGCGGGCTGTCTGCATCGCCACGTTGTCCACATCCGCGACGCCGTAGAGCACCTGGATCAGCACCTGCCAGAAGCAGGCGTAGATGATCAGCATCAGCGAGGACTCGATCTTGGTGCCGAACATCAGCACCGCCAGCGGGATCAGCGCCACCGATGGAATCGGGCGCAGGAATTCGATGGTGGAGTTGGTGGCGCGGCGCAGGAAGGACGACATGCCGATGGCCAGGCCCAGCACCAGTGCCAGCAGCACGGCGATGGCCAACCCGATGAACCAGGCGAGCAGGGTCTCGCCCACAGCCACCCAGAAGGCCGTCAGCATGAAATCGGCGAACAGCGTCATCAGCACTTCTGAAGCCGGTGGCAGGTAGGCGGCCTGGACGATTCCCAGCGCCGGGATCAGTTCCCAGATGCCGAGGAAAATCACGATGCCGATCAGCCCCCACACCCCGTTGGGCACCGCCGAGCCGGTTCTTGCGCGCTTGGCCCTGTGCGCCCTCGCAGGTGCTGCGCTCGTGGCACTCATGGCAGCAGCTTTTCCAAGTCAACCGGCTTGGACAAGGTCCCGTAGCTTTGCGCCGCGTCGCCGAGCTTCTGCACGGCCTCGCGGTTGAAGTCGGCGCGGAAGCGCGGCAGCACCATTTCAGCGCGGACTTCCTCGCTGATCTTGGTGTACGTGCCGACGATGTCGCGGACCTCGTCGGGGTTCTGCTGCGCGTAGTCCAGCGACTTGTTCATCGCCCTGGTGAACTTCTGCGCCACCTCGGGATTTTCCTGCGCATACTGCGCCGACGTGAAGTAGCCGGCAACATCCAGCTCCGGATCGAATTCGGCGAAGTTCGCCGACAGCATTTTCGCTCCGGCGTCCAGGGCCGAGCTCTGGAATGGCTCCAGGATCCAGGCCGCATCGACAATGCCGTTCTCCAGCGCTGCCGGGGCATCAGGGAATGGGACCTCGACGAATTCGATGCTCCCCGGGTCTCCCCCGTCTTCTTCGACGATCGACTTGATGGTGGTGTCGCCGATATTCGACAGGTTGTTGACCGACACCTTCTTGCCGGCCAGGTCCTTCGGCGAGGAGATCTTGGAATTGCCCTTGACCAGCACGGAGCCGACATCCGAGGTGCCATCTCCCGTAGTGGAGATGCCATTGGCAACGAATTTCATGTCCAGGCCCTTGTCATTGGCGACCATCACGGAAATGAGGTTAGAGAAGGCGAAATCGTAGCTTCCGGATTGAATACCCGGGACGATGGCCGAGCCGCCGGTGGCGGTTTCGATTTCCAGATCCAGGCCTTCGTCAGCGAAGAACCCCTTGGCGTCCCCGAGCCAGATGGGTGCGGTATCCACGATCGGGATCACGCCGACGGTGATTTGCTCCAGCGAGCCCTGGGCATCGGCGGAGTTGTCCGCTCCGCCGCTGGGTGAACCGGAGCTGCAGGCGGCCAGCGCGAGCACGCAGATGGAAGCGAGTGCGAACTTGAGCGAGTGTTTCATGGCGAATTCCCCCATTGTGGTGCGATTGCCGCTGCGTCCCCGGCTTCCCGGGGCCGCAGCAGCGTGAGTGCAAAGCAGTTGGATTACTTGATGACCAGCTGGTCCATGTCCGGGGCCTTATCCAGGAATCCGAACTTGGCCGCCAGCTCGCCGAGCTTGGTCAGCTCGGGAAGCGGGGTTTCAGCCTGCCAGGTTTCCATCAGCAGTCCCTGGGCCACCTTGGCGTCCATGTTGATGAAATCGGGAAGCATGGCGCGGGCGGCATCCGGATCGCTTTCTGCCGCTTCGAGCACTTCTGCCATCGCGGCCTTCCAGTTCGTGATGACCTCGGGGTTTTCCTCGGCGAACTTGCCGCTGGTGAAGCTGACCATGGTTGGCATGCCGGCAATGGCATCCTGGTTCGGGTAGCCCACCAGCTCGTTGTCCTTGTTGGCCAGCGCGCGGGAGAGGAATGGCTCTGGGACCCAGATCGCGTCGACGTTGCCGCGGTCCAGCTGGGCTTCCATATCCGGGAACGGCATTTCGCTGAACTTCAGGTCCCCAGGATTGGCCCCGGCCATCTCCGCCGATTCCATGATGGTCAGATCGCCCTGGGTGCGCAGCGCATTGACCGAGGTGGTCTTGCCTGCTAGGTCCTTCCAGCCGCTGATTGCCGAGTCCTTGCGGGCAACTACGCCGTTGGCATCTTCGCCTGAGCTGCGGGACTCGGAATAGCCGGTGACGATCTTCATGTCCAGGCCCTTGTCCGCTGCGGTCATCACCGATAGCGGGTTTCCTACGGCAATGGCCAGTTCGCCGGTGGAAACTGCGGGCAGCATTGCCGCTCCGGCGTTGGAGGTGCTCAGCTCGACATCCAGGCCGTGCTTCTCGAAGGTGCCGGTATCGATGCCCTGCTGCACTGCTACCGACGGTGCGATGGGCAGGATGCCCACGGTGATCTTGGTCAGCGAGCCGTCTTCGGCGGCCGCGGAATCGCTTCCTTCGGCTTCCCCCGAGCCGGAGAGCGAACCTCCGCCGCAGCCAACCAGGCCCAGTGACAGGACTGCCGCACCTGCGAGTAATGTAGACCAGCGCTTATTCATATTTCCCCCTAGAAAGCCAGTGCCCCGGTCCCGAGTGGTAGACCGCGAAAAGCGTGTGATTTGAGACACATAACCAGACTAGGGTAATCATTGAAAAAGTCAATGGTTGACCTTGTAATGATTTAACTTCTAAGGCTGCAGGCCAGATCCTGGCCGATGGTCAATGGTCAATGGTTTCCAGCCCGGACGCTGCCATCAACGCCCGGGCTGGAAACCCTCAACTGTATTGCTTGCGCAGATCGGCTTTGCGGATCTTTCCGCTGGCCGTGCGCGGCAGTTCATCGAGGAATACTGCGGTGCGCGGAATCTTGTAGCGGGCCAGCCGGCCATTGAGATGGGCCACGATCTCCTCCTGGCTCAGCGAGCTTCCCGGCTTGAGCACGGCGATCGCACGCGGCACCTCGCCCCATTTATCGTCCGGGATCCCGATGACCGCGACAGACTCGATTTCGGGCAGCTCCATGATGGCTTGCTCGACTTCCGCCGGGTAGATGTTCTCACCGCCGGAAATAATCATGTCCTTCAGGCGATCCGAGATGAACAGGAAGCCTTCCGCGTCCACATGCCCGATATCCCCGGAACGGAACCAGTCGGGTTCGTAGAAGGCGCCGGCAGTAGCTTCAGGGCGGTTCCAGTATTCCTTGATGACATTGGGACCGCTGATCAGGATTTCGCCGACCTCGCCGGCGGGCAGCTCGTTGCCCAGGGAATCGGCAATGCGGATATCGGTGAAGAAGTGCGGCAAACCTGCCGAGCCCATTTTCGGACGGGAATGCGCGGCTTGCAGCAAGGTGGCTCCCGGTGCGGTTTCGGTCAGCCCGTATCCGCCGCTGAACCCCAACCCGCGGGCCTCGTAGGCTTCCAGCACACGCAGTGGCACGGCCGAGCCGCCGCAGGTGAGCATTTGCAGCGAGGACAAATCGGTGTCCGCCCACTTTTCGTGCTCGGCCAGGAGCTGGAAGGTGGTTGGCACCCCGGAAAGCTGGGTGACCTGGTAGCGTTCCACCGCATCCAGGACGGCAGCTGGTTCGAAGCGCTCCTGCAGAACCACAGTTCCGCCCTTGAGCAGCATCGGCAGGGCGCCCATGCCCAGGGCCGCCACGTGGAACAGCGGAGCGATGAGCAGGACCACCGATTTGCTGGTGATGTCGTAGTCCACGATGACGTTGTAGGAATTCCACGTCATGTTCGCGTGGGTGAGCACAGCGCCCTTGGGCGTGCCAGTGGTTCCCGAGGTGTAGAGGATGATGGCCGGGTCCTCGAGTTCCACGGCGATGTCCTCGTGCGCGGCATCGCCGGCCTGCAAAGCCCGCTCGTAGGAGCTGTCTTCGCAAGGAACCAGCGCGACGTCCCAGGCCCGGGCCACCGGGCTGCCGGCAATGGCCGCTTGCGCTTCATCGGCGAAGTTCTGGACATAGACCAGCACTTCGCTGCCCGAATCGCGCAAGGCGAAGTTCAGCTCCCGGGGAGCCAAGCGCACATTGAGCGGTACAAACAGCGCACCGAGCTGCGTGGCGGCGAACATGGTCTCCAGATAAGCAGTGTGGTTGGCCCCGAGGAACGCCACGCGGCTGCCCCGGGTAATCCCCTGGGCAGCCAGGGCACTGCTGAGCTTGTCGATGCGTTCTGCCAGCTGAGCGTAGCTCAGGCTGACTCCCGCGTGGATCACCGCAACCTGCTGCGCGGACTTCACCCGGCGCCGGTGGATCCAGTTGCCAAACCCCTTATTCAACATCTGTCACTCTTTTCATTAGGTCGATCGTTGCGGCTGTCGCGCTGGCCCAGCAGTGCTGCGCCCTAGGCGTAGAAGCGGTAGAGGCCGCGGGAGACCACGGCCGGCTTCGTGCCGCCCTCCACTTCGACCACCTGGTCCACTGCGATCTGGTATCCGCCCTTGACCTCTTCCACTTCGGCAATTACGGCCTTCATGCGGACCTTGGAGCCCACTGGCACCGGAGACGGGAAGCGGACTTTTTCCAGGCCGTAGTTGACCTTGGTCTTCACGCCGGTGACATCGAAGAGCTCGGTCCAGAAGGCGATCTGCAGGCTCAGGGTCAAATAGCCATGGGCAATCGGTCCGCCGAATGGCCCGTCCTTGGCCTTTTCCGGATCGGTATGGATCCACTGGTGGTCATCGGTCGCGTCTGCGAAGGTGTTGACCTGTTCCTGGGTGACCACACGGTATTCGCTGTAGCCCAGGTCCTTGCCCTGTGCGGTGGCGAGGTCTGCGTAATCCAAAATGGTCGGTGCCATGGTGTTTCTCCTGGTGTTGTGTTGATTGTTTGCGGAAGTTCGTTGCTGCCGGATTCAGCGGAAGGCGCTGACCCCGGTAATTGCCCGCCCGATGATCAGCGAGTTGATTTCGTGGGTGCCTTCGTAGGAATAGATGGCTTCGGCATCGGCGTGGTGGCGGGCCACGTTGTTCTCCAGCAGGATGCCGTTGCCGCCGCAGGCTTCCCTGGCCAGGGCCGCGGTTTCGCGCAGCATCCGGGCCGTGAACATCTTGGCCATCGCCGAGTTCTCGTCGCGGTAGATGCCGGCTTCTTGCTGCTGGGTCAGGCGCACCACCATGGCCAGGCAGGCGGTGGCGTTGGAGAGCATATGCGCCAGCTTTTCCTGGATGAGCTGGAAGGAGCCCAGCGGCTTGCCGAACTGGCTGCGCTTGGCAACGTAGTCGCGGGCCGATTCATAGGCCCCGAAGCACACGCCGGTGGCAATCCAGGCGACATCCGAGCGCATATTGCGCAGGCACGCAGCGACGTCCGCGAAGGAGTTGATCTGCGCCAGCCGCGCGGCGGCCGGGACCCAGGCATCGGCAAGCTCGATGTCGGCGTTCTGCATGATGCGCAGGCTGGTCTTGCCCGGGATCTTGCTCAGTTTCACGCCGGGCGCGTCCGTTGGCACCAGGAAGCACTTGACCTGCGAGTCGGCCTCGTCGCGGGCGAAAACTGCCAGCACGTCGGCTTGGCTGGCGCCACCGATCCAGCGCTTTGCGCCGTTGATCAGCCAGCCAGCTTCCCCGTCGCGCTGCGCCTGCTTTGCCGAGGTCGCCAGCCCTCCGGCGATATCCGAGCCGTGATCCGGCTCGGTCAGCGCGAACACTCCTTTATAGGCGAAGGAAGTGATCTGCGGTTCCAGCTGCGCAACCTGCTCTGGGCTTCCGCCCAGATTCACGGTGGTGCGGAACAGGCCCGACTGCGCGTTGTAGAAGGTGGCTACCGAGGCATCCATTCGGCCCAGCTCGAAGTTGCGGAAACCGGCATAGAGGCCCGAGGGGCGCTGGCCCGCTTCCAGGACTTCGGCAGGTTCCATCAGCTGGGCCTCGACCAGCGGCGCGATAATCTGCTCCGGGAATTCCCCGCGCTCCCAGTAGTCGTCGAGTACCGGGCCCACATGCTCTTCCAAGAGGGCACGCAGGCGCGACAGGGCATCGCGCTCCGCCTCGCTGAGCAGGTCCTTGAATCCGTAGAAATCGCTGGTGGCCACCGCTTCCATCAGCCCTGCACCCCCAGCACGCGAAGCGCATTGCCCTTCAGGATCCCCGGGCGGACTTCATCCTTCAGGTCCAGCTCGGCAAAGGCGCCAAGCCATTTCTGCGGAGTGATCAGCGGGAAATCGGTGCCGAACAGCAGCTTGCGCGAGAGCACGTTATTGCCCATCTTCACCAGCGAGGCCGGGAAGTACCTGGGGCTCCAGCCCGACAGGTCGATGTAGACATTCGCCTTGTGGGTGGCAATGGAATTCGCCTCGTCCTGCCAGGGCACCGAAGGGTGGGCCATGATGATGACCAGGTTCGGGAAGTCCGCGGCCACATCGTCCAGCAGCATCGGGTTGGAATAGCGCAGCTTGATGCCGCGGCCGCCGGGAAGTCCGGCACCCATCCCGTTCTGCCCGGTGTGGAAAATGCATGGCAGGCCCAGTTCCTGCAGCGTCACCCACAGCGGGTAGAAGCTCTCATCGCTCGGGTCGAAGCCCTGCAATGACGGGTGGAATTTGAAGCCGCGCACTCCCAGGGACTCGGCCTGGTACCGCGCATCGTCAATGGCCTGCTGCCCGCGGCGCGGATCAACTGAGCCGAAGGGAATCAGCACGTCATTGTTCCGGGCACAGCCTTCCACCAGATCCTCGATGGAGTTCGGATCATGCCCCAGCGCGGTGCGCGCATCGACGGTGAAGACCACTGCGGCCATCTTCAGGTCGCGGTACAACTGCGCGATGCTGTCGATGGACGGGGTCCGGTCCGCTGACTTGAAATACGCTGCCGAGGCCTCGAAGAGGTCTTCCGGCATGGCCTTGTGGCCGCATTCATCGACTTCAAGATGCACATGCATGTCGATGGCGTCCAGCGCCGCGAAGTCGATTCCGAGTTCATAACGTGCAGTCATGGCTTTTCCTCCGGGCGTTACTTGGCTGGTTCCGGGCGGAGTTCTTCAGGAAGCTCCGGGAACTTCTCGCCGACGGACTGCTGGTTGCCCGCGAACGGGAACCGCTCCTGCAGTGTTGCATAGTCCCAGCCGCCGTCGTGGAATTCCGAGGCGATGGCCTCGGGGTGGCTCCACAACTGCAAGCGGTCGCCGCCGGCGCCAATGGCCTGGCCGGTGATGCCGCCAGCTTCCTCGGAGGCGAGATACGCGATGAGCCCGGCCACGTCGTCTGCGGTGCCGAAGCCCAGGTCCTTGCGGAAGAAGTCCGGCATGACTTCGCCCCGCTCATCGGCTTCGACAGCCTTGGCGAAGAACGGAACGGTCTTGGTCATTTCGGTCGCGGCCACCGGGATGACGGCGTTGGCGGTGACGCCGGCGCGCTTCATTTCCATGGCCCAGGTGCGCACCATGCCCACGATGCCGGCCTTGGCCGCAGCGTAGTTGCTCTGGCCGAAATTGCCGCGCTGGCCGGTGGGCGAGCCAATGGCGATGACGCGGCCGGAGATATTGTTCTCCTTGAAGTAGCCGTAGGCCTCGCGGACGCAGGTGAAGGTGCCGCGCAGGTGGACGTTGATGACCAGGTCGAAGTCCTCGTCCGTCATTTTCAGCAGCGACTTGTCGCGCAGCACGCCTGCGTTGGTCACCAGGATATCCAGGCGGCCGAAGTTCTCCACCGCGCCGGCAACCAGCGCCTTGGCAGTTTCGGTGGAGCCCACCGCGGCTACGACGCCCGCGGCTTTGCCGCCGGCCTCGGCAATGGAGGAAACGGCCGCTTCCACAGCCGCCGGGTCTACATCGTTGATGATGACCGCAGCTCCCTGGCGAGCCAATTCTTGCGCGTAGCTCAGACCTAGTCCGCGTCCGCTTCCGGTGACGATGGCAACTTTCCCTGCTAGCGACATGAGTTCTCCATTTCAATGGGTGTTTCGATTGCTCCCCCTCGGTGAAAAGTGGGAACCTTGACTACATACATAAGAACTTTAATCCTTGAGAAAGTCAATGGTTTATTTTTTCATGAAAAGTGAGGATAATGGAGTGAGCAGCAAAATCACCGCCAAATCAGCGAAGGAAGAGCAGTTCATGAAATGCGACCTCGTGCAGGAGCTGAACTTCCTGGTGGCGCGCATGCGCTCCCTGGGTTCAAGCCGGGCCAACCACGCACTGAAGCCCCTCGGCCTGAAAGTGCGTTCCTACTCCGTGCTCTCTTTGGCATGCAGCGACATCATGCCGACCCAGCGCGACCTGGCAGAGTTCCTGGCCCTGGACCCGAGCCAGATCGTCCCCCTGGTGGACGGCCTGGAATCCGGCGGGCTGGTCTCGCGCATGCCGGATCCCAAGGATCGCCGCTCCAAGGTCATCGTGGCCACCGCTGCCGGGCGGAAGCTCTATGCGCAGGCCAGGAAGGTCACGAAGCAGAACGAAGATGAGACCCTCGAAGCGCTCACCCCCGGCGAACGCCTCCAGCTGCGCGACCTGCTATCGCGCGTCGCCTTGGCCGAGGCCGAGTAGCATCGCCGAAAGTATTCTCATTCATTGAGAATGCGCCTGTCTGCCGGGTCGCATGCACCGCATCCTTATGGAAGTTCTTCTTACTTCCTTAGACCACATGCATCGGTCCGGCAACGCAGCCGGGCGCTCGGCTTCTGGTCCAGACGACAGCAAGGCAGGGTCCCATGGTTCAGAATCCGCGCATCCTCAAGACCAAGGTCGGCATCATCGGCGGCGGCCCAGCCGGGCTCATGCTATCGCATCTGCTGGCCAAAACCGGCATCGAGAACATCGTCGTGGAAATGCGCGACCACGAGGCCATCCGCAACACCCACCGTGCCGGAATCCTCGAAGCCCAAGCGGTCAAGATGCTCACCGAGTCCGGCGTGGAAGGACGGGTCCTGACCCACGGCGACGAGCACGCCGGCATCGACCTGCGCTTCAACGGCGAATCCCACCCGCTGGACTTCCGCGACCTGGTCGATGCCACCGTCACCCTGTACGCGCAGAACGAGGTCTTCGTCGACCTGGCCGCGGCGCGCCAACGCGACCAGGGCGATGTGCGGTACTCCTGCGAAGTCACCGAGATCCTGGACATGGAGACCTCCACCCCGAAGTTCCGCTTCACCGATGCGCAGGGCAACCTCTTCGAGGTGCATGCGGATGTGATCGTCGGCGCCGACGGCTCGCGCTCCTTCGCCCGCCGCCAGATGCCCGAAACCCTGCGCAAGGACTTCAAGGTCGCCTACCCCTTCGCCTGGTTCGGCATCCTCACCGAAGCACCGAAATCCGCACCGGAGCTGATCTACGCGAACTCCCCGCACGGCTTCGCGCTGATCTCCCAGCGCAGCGACACCGTGCAGCGCATGTACTTCCAATGCGACCCGAACGAAGACGTGAACGCCTGGAGCGATGACCGCATCTGGGCCGAGCTGCAAAAGCGCGTGGACGGACCGGATGGCTTCCAGCTGAAAACCGGGCCGATCTTCGACAAGACCGTGCTCGGCTTCCGCTCCTTCGTGCGCGAACCGCTCTCCCACGGGCGGCTGTTCCTGATCGGCGATGCCGGGCACACCGTCCCGCCCACCGGAGCCAAGGGCCTGAACCTGGCCTTCGCCGATGTAAAGGTGCTCTTCGAGGCCCTGGACTCCTACTTCTCCACCGGCAGCGAGCAGCTGCTGGACGGCTATTCGGACCTGGCACTGAAGCGGGTGTGGAAGGCGCAGAACTTCTCCTACTGGATGACTTCCATGCTGCACACCCCGGTTGGCGGGGACCCGTTCATGGCCAAGCGCGCCCTGGGCGAGCTGGAAACCGTCACCTCCTCGCGGTTCGGCCAGCAGTACCTGGCCGAGTCCTACACCGGCTGGCCCCACGCTTAGAACCTCTACCCATCCTCCGCACCTTAGAAAGGAGCCCGCAATGAGCACCGAAACCGCACCGCATGACCGCAGCGAAGCCGAGTCCTTCAACAACTCGCATCTTCTGGACCCCGCGGCAACCACCGCCAGCCAGGAAGAAATCAGCGGCGAGATCGCCGATCTCCACGAGGCCTACCGCCAGGAGGTCCTGGCGGGCAAGAAGGCCGAAACCCAGCCGCGCATCGACTTCGCGCCCTACCGCTCCTCGCTGCTGCGCCACCCGACCAAGAACCTGCACCACGCTGACCCGGAAACCATTGAGCTGCACTCCCCGGCTTTCGGCCAGCGCGACGTGCATGCCCTGGAATCGGATCTGACCATCCAGCACAACGGCGAGCCGATCGGCGAGCGCATCGTGGTCGCCGGCCGCGTGCTCGATGGCGATGGCCGCCCGGTGGCCGGCCAGCTGGTGGAAATCTGGCAGGCCAATGCCGCCGGACGCTACATCCACAAGCGCGACCAGCACCCGGCCCCGATCGACCCGAACTTCACCGGCGTGGGACGCGCCATCACCGGCCCGAACGGCGAATACTCCTTCACCACCATCAAGCCGGCTCCCTACCCGTGGAAGAACCACCACAATGCCTGGCGCCCGGCGCACATCCACTTCTCGCTGTTCGGCACCGACTTCACCCAGCGCATGATCACCCAGATGTACTTCCCGGGCGATCCGCTGTTCAGCCTCGACCCGATCTACCAGGCGATCACCGACAAGGAAGCGCGCGACCGCCTGGTCGCCAGCTACGACCATGCGCTGACGTCCCATGAATGGGCGACCGGCTACAACTGGGACATCGTGCTCACCGGCTCCAACCGCACCTGGATGGAAGATGAAGAGGGAGAGAACTAAATGGCCAAGGCACCAGAACTGAAACTTGCCCCGACTCCAGGCCAGACCATCGGCCCGTTCTACGGCTACGCATTGCCGTTCGAGAAGGACAACGAGCTGGCCAGCCAGGCCAACCCGAACTCGGTACGCCTGCACGGGGTGATCACCGACGGCAAGGGCGAGGTGATCCCCGACGCGCTGCTGGAAATCTGGCAGGCCGACGAGAACGGCAATGTGGTTTCGCGCGATGGCTCGCTGGTACGCGACGGCTACACCTTCACCGGATGGGGGCGGGTGGCGGTGGATAACGTCGGGCACTACACCTTCACCACCGTGAACCCGGGCGCTACCGAAGAAGGCAAGGCACCGTTCATCATGCTCACGGTCTTCGCCCGCGGCCTGCTCAACCGCCTGTTCACCCGCATCTACCTGCCAGAGGACACCGAAGCGCTGGCCAACGACCCGCTGCTGGCATCGCTGGGCGAGGCAGAACGCGCAACGCTGATTGCGGCCCGCGAAGACGATGGCTCGCTGCGCTTCGACATCCGCCTGCAGGGCGAAAACGAAACGGTGTTCCTCTCCTACCCGCGCGAGAGCTAGAGGTTACCGCGCCACCCCGCTGGATTGCCCCAGCGCCCGCACTGTTACGGGCGTTGAAGCACCCGGCGGGGTTTGCCCGTTGCCGGGCATTAGAGTTCTAGATAGACGGCTTACACGCTCAACAGGTAAGAATCGAGGCACCGAATGGATGGCGCAGACTACGGCGTACTATCCCCCGCGTGGGCAGGTACTGCGGCAGCGGCCCTGGCCAGCGATGCGGCTTTCGTCCAAGCCATGCTGGATGTCGAAGCCGGATGGGTGCAGGTCCAGGCAGACGCTGGCCTGTGCAGCGTCCAGGATGCGCAGGCCGTGCGCGAGGTGGCCAGCGTGGACCGGTACGACCTGGCCTTGCTGGCCTCCAAGACACCTGATGGGGCCAACGCGCTCATCCCGCTGCTGGGCATGATGCGCGACCTGCTCCAGCACGACGGCGCAGCGAAAACTGCAAGCACCGCGTTGCACCGCGGTGCCACCAGCCAGGACATCATCGACACCGCGCTGATGCTGCTCCTGTCCAAGACCGTTACGCTCACGCTGGCAGATCTGCGCAGCACCGCTGGCGGGTTGGCTGCCCTGGCGCGGTCCCACCGCGGGACCGTGTGCATTGCCCGCTCGCTGACCCAGCATGCGCTGCCCACCACCTTGGGCTGGAAAGCTGCCAGCTGGCTCTCGGCCGTCCTGGACGCCGAGCAGCAGCTGGAAACCGCGGGCCAGCAGTTGCGCTTGCAGTGGGGCGGTGCGGTGGGAACGCTAGCCTCCCTGGAGCAGCTGCTCTGCGCCCAGCCGGAGCCAACGGCCACGAGCCAGGCGCTGAGCTCGGAGCTGGCAGGCCTGCTGGGCCTGAACGATCCGGGAACGCCATGGCATACCAACCGCATGCCTATTCTCCAGCTTGGCTCCGCGCTGGGTGCGGCCATTGCTGCGCTGGGTACCCTGGGCGCTGATGTGCTCACCGCAGCGCGCCCGGAAATCGGCGAGCTGTCCGAACCGCGCGAGGCGGGCAAGGGCGGTTCCTCTGCCATGCCGCAGAAGCAGAACCCGGTGCGCTCGGTATTGCTGCGCAATGCCGCGTTCAGTACTCCCGGTTTGCTCTCCACCCTTTTCACTGCGGCCGGCACCGCGGTGGATGAGCGCCCCGATGGCGGCTGGCATGCCGAATGGAGTGCCCTGCGCGAACTGGCCCGGCTGGCTTCAGGGGCGGCATTCCACGCTTCGTTCCTGGCCAACGGCCTGACGGTGAATCGCGCGGCCATCGAGCGGAACCTCGCCCTGGGCGGAGACGCGGTGCTCTCCGAGCGCCTCGCTGCCGTTCTGGCTCCGCTGGTGGTCGGCGGAAAACCGGCCATCCAGGCCCTGGTGCGCCGCAGCCTCGCCGAGGGCATTTCCCTGCGCGATCTGCTGCGCCTGGAAATCTCCGTGCATGACCTGGGCGACCAAGACCTCTACGAATTATTTGATCCGGCTGGCTACCTCGGTGCCGCGGATCGTTTCACCGAAACCGTACTCGCCGATTACTCGGCACGGAAGGAATCATGGCAGTCCCGCAACTAACCCCATCCTTGCTGCACACCGACAAGGCACTTCCCACCCTCATTGTCGGCCCATCGCTGGGCACCGCGGCCCTGCCGCTGTGGGCCCCGGCCCTGCCCTACCTCAAGGAAAAGTTCCAGGTCATCGCCTGGGATCTTCCAGGGCACGGCGAAAGCAAGCCATCCACCGAGGCATTCTCGCTGGCCGAACTGGCTACCGGCGTCACCAGGGCCGTCGAGGCGCTGCGCGCCGATGGCGTCATCTCCGAGGACGGAAAACTGTTCTACGCCGGAGTATCGGTAGGCGGGGCCACCGCCCTGCAGCTGGCCGTAGACCACGCCGGCTTCTTCAACGCATTGTCCTCCATCTGCTCTGCCGCGAAGATTGGCACCCCCGAAGGGTGGACCGACCGTGCCGAGCTGGTCGCCAAGGCCGGCACCCCGACCATGGTTGCCGGTTCTGCCGAGCGCTGGTTCGCACCGGGATTCATCGAGAAGGAACCGGTGATCAGCACCGAGTTGCTGCACAGCCTGCAGAACGCTGACCGCTTCGCCTACGCCCACGCCTGCGGTGCCTTGGCAGGATTCGACGTGCGAGATCAGCTGGCTTCAACCAGCGACCCGATTATTGCCATCAACGGCGCACAGGATCAGGTTTGCCCTCCGGCAGACGCGGAATTCATCGCCGAAAATGCACCCCAGGGAACCATGGCGGCCATTGATTCGGCAGCCCACCTGGCCCCGGCCGAAGCACCCGAAGAGACTGCGGCCTTGCTGGCCGAGTTCTTCCTGGCCAACTAGTAGCGAGGACTTGCAGAAATGGCTGATTCACCGCGCCTTCCCGGCGATACCTATGATGCCGGCATGGAAGTACGCCGCCAGGTCCTGGGCAACGAGCACGTCGACCGTTCCACCAAGAACTCGAATGAGTTCACCGACGAATTCCAGGAAATGATCACCCGCTACGCATGGGGCACCATCTGGACCCGCGACGGCCTGCCGCGCACCACCCGCAGCGCCATCACGCTGACCGCAATGATCGCCGGCGGCTACTGGGAAGAGCTGGAAATGCATGTGCATGCGGCATTGCGCAATGGCATGGCTCCCGAGGAAATCAAGGAAGTCTTCTTGCAGTGCGCCATCTACTGCTCCGTTCCGGCAGCGAACGTGGCGTTCAAGATCGGCAAGAAGGTGCTGGACGAGTACGCGGCAGAGGCAAAGTAGACTTCTAGCTCAACGCAAGGTGCCGGGCAACCTTAGAATTGATTAATTCGAAGGTTGCCCGGCACCTTTTGGCGTTTTTCCGAGTAATCTTAGTGATATCGCCCGTGAATCAGCATGCCCCGGCATCCAGCCTGCCCACGGCGGAGGCGTGGTTCTGTTGGCTACACTCCTGCGGAAAGCTCCAGTGCTGCAGCGACTGCTTCGAATTCTGCCAAGGCAGCGGAAAGGTCTTCAACAATCTCACGGGCGATCACTTCGGGAGCGGGCAGGGAGTCGAGGTCCTCAAGGGAATTATCGCGCAGCCAGGTGATGTCAAGATTAACCTTGTCCCGGGCGATCAGCTCGTCATAGGTGAAGGACTTCCATCGTTCAGATTCAACTCTATCCTCGCGCGATGCTCCGTGCAGATATGACTCAACGAACTCGTCCAAATGCGCACGACGCAGCGGGTTCTGCTTGAGCGTGAAGTGCTGATTGGTGCGTAGGTCGTACACCCAGACCTTTCGGGTCCACGGTACCTCGCTCGCGGTCTTTTTATCGAAGAACAGCACATTGGCCTTCACCCCCTGTGCATAGAAGATGCCTGTGGGCAGACGTAGCATCGTATGCAGGTCAAAGTCGTTCAGCAGTTTGCGGCGCAGGATCTCACCGGCTCCGCCCTCGAATAGGACGTTGTCGGGTAGTACCACGGCAGCTCGGCCGTTGATGTCGAGGATCGTCATAATATGTTGCACAAAGTTCAGCTGCTTGTTCGACGTGGTCGTGACGAAGTCAGCCCGCTCAATGTCGGTATCCTCCGTCGCCTCCCGGCCGTCTGTACCGACCATGGTCATCGACGATTTGCGGCCGAATGGCGGATTGGAAAGCACTACCGAGTACCGATCACCGGGATCGGCGATCAGCGCGTCGCGTACGTCGATCAGTGAGTCGCCGGTCGGTGTGCCGATGCCGTGAAGCAGCAGATTCATCGCGGCAAGACGTGCGGTGCCATCGACCAGCTCGGTACCGTGCGCGAAGTCGTCGCGCAACCGATTCCGTTGAATTGGAGTCAGATGCTCGGCATCCTTTGAGGCGTGGTCATGGGCAACAAGCAAGAATCCACCGGTACCGCAGGCGGGGTCGATCACCGTGTCGTCGGCCGTCGGACGGACGACATCGACAATTGTCTGGATCAGGTCACGGGGGGTGAAGTACTGCCCTGCACCCGACCCTTTGTCAGACGCGCCCTTCGCGAGCATTTGCTCGTATGCATCGCCTTTCAAGTCAGTACCCGAGGCCGACCACTGTTCCTTGTCGATCAAGTCAACGATGAGGCGCTTGAGCTTCGCGGGGTCTTGGATGCGATTCTGGGCCTTACGGAAGATCACACCCAACGTGCCTGGCTGGTTTGCGAGGCCAGAGAGGATGCGCATGTACTCCTCCTCCAGATGCGCGCCTTCGGCATCCAGAAGGTGTTGCCAGGAGTATTCCTCGGGCAAGATCTGCTGCGGCTTTAACTTCCGGGTTGCTTTCTCGTGTGCCATCTTGAGAAACAGCAGATAGGTGAGTTGCTCGATGTAATCGAGCACGCCCACACCGTCATCGCGAAGTAGGTTGCGGAAAGAATCGAGTTTGCCGACCAAGCGTCGGGAATCGGTCATAGTGGCCTCCTAGACCAGAGTGGATTATTGCGCCATCCCTCAGGGAATCCCATTTCCCCTTCATGGCGTCCGTTAATCGGGGCGAAAGACGTTTCCACAAGATCTTTAATCTTGTTTCGCCATTTTGTTCCCGGCGATGCCGATTCCAGCAATACGCCCATCAAGCAGAGCGCTCCGTAAAGTCGCTCGCTCTGCCCCACAGGCAACGAAGAAAGCTCTGCAATCGTCCGCAACCCGGCCGTGCCCACTGGGGTGAAGGAACGGTTCCATAGCCGGGCGTGATGTGCACTGGTGTTTCGAACAATCGCAATTTGCTCAAACCACCTCACGAGAGGATGGTTTTTTAGTGCCTTATGCGCCTGATTTTTTGACAGCTGATCGACGTCTACGTGCACCCCCATCCCCACAGATACTTTCCATTGCTCACTTGCCGGCAGCGCTTCGAACAGCCTCGAGACGTCTGCAAAGTCAAGTACCTCTGACAAGACCCAGATGGGAAGCTGACCACCATATTTAAGATCATGGTGCCGAACAGCCTCGTTACGTTTACGTGCCCGTTCGACGCGCCCCTCGATGGTTTTCAACCACCGCGCATGATCAAATGTCGGGCGGAAATGTGACGGTTCAAGATATGCCAGCGGATCGATTTGCCCTAGTACTTCGTTAAGTTGCGTGCGAAGCATGACCTCGATACGTTCCACACCATCGTGAATGAAAGTCCGTAGTTTTCGGTCGAATTCATACAGCGCCACCACATCATGGAAGGATGTCCCCGCTACGAACGTGTCACTTCTACATCCTTGGACAAGTTCGCGATAGGGATACCAGTAGCCACTCAGCCGGTAGTACCCGACAGTCAGCAGCCATTGGGTGGCGAGGTCGACATCAAGATGCATCCCCCGCTGCTCAATTTTTTGAAGATGATGAGCGAGCGTTCCATACGGTTTCGTGGGGTTCATCGCACCAACCACCGCACAAAAGAGATCCAGCCCACACCAGATAACTGGGCGGGCTGAACTGTTATTGCAATTCTAGCACCGTTTTGGTCTGGTTCGATGGAGAATCCCCCCGTTGCGCGGCGCGGAGAGGCTCTGAAGGTGTTAGTCCGATGGTTTATCTTAAGCATTGCTCTGCGCTCATGATATAGGTCAAAGCGCATCAACTTGCCTCGTAGCTGCGCTCAATCAGTGGCAGCGCCTTCGCTAGCTCGTCACGATTGCGAATCCGTATTTCCAAATCACCGGTCCCGAAGTGCCCGATATTACGCACGTCTCGACTGAATCCAAGGGCTAGATCAACCGTGTCAGGGTCGATTTTAAGGAAGACCAGTAAAATCTTTGTCTGAGGATGCACTTCTACACAGGCGAAGTTCTTGAGCCTACGGAACGCAAAGTAGAGTTTCGTGGCTTTCTGTGTGACGTCATCGCCCAGGCTTTCGCAGTACGCAACAAATTCGGCGTACAGGTCTTGGAGCGTTGCCGGTGCTTGAGCCAGGTAGTCGCTAACTGTCTTGGCAGGAGAGCTAGATGAATTTTTCAGCGTCGGGGCAGGGACCGTCTCAGTCGAAGAACCTTTCGTGGCAGTAACCAACTCCAGTGCAAGCAACTGGCCACTGAAGTCACGGTAACGCACCAATTCAATACTATGATTAATCTGCTGAACGGCATGAGTGTCATATTTCGTGAAACCTCCGGCAACACAGACAAGACGCGGGTTACGCCAGTCAATAGCCTCGGCTGCCTGTACTCCGAATTGCTTCATTACTAGCAATTGGAATTCGGCGCGGTGATCGAGCAACCAATTAAGATAGAACAGCCCTTGATTGATGACGTTCTCGTTGGTAGAGCGCTTGTACTCGAAAATTACCGGCGAGTGATTTTCATCAATGCCAACGGAGTCCATCCGACCACCATGATTGATGCCAGTGGAGTACTCCGAAGCAAGAAACCGTACGCCAAACAACGTCTCCATGTTCCGTTCGATCATCGTCTGCAGCGATTTCTCCAACGCCATGTCCGTACCAGGCAACTCCGTTGCCATGCCTCCGTCGATTCTGAAGATTTTGAGATCAGACACGCGAACCCACCTCGCCTAAGCGACTCGAAAAAGCCGCTGCGAGCAGGGAGCGGCGGAGAACTGCAGAGCGCGCCAATACTAGTTCGGCTTCATATTTCATGCGATCCGACAGATCGACAATTTCGCTATGCCGCGCTACCAGCTCATGTTGTCGAGGCATAGGTGGAACTGGTAGAGGGAATGCTTTAAGCTTCGTGCCGTTGACGTTCGCTTGGCCTACCTGTTGAGATACGCAGCTAGCCACGTATGCACGCCCTTGTGGGCTATTAATCGCCATGTTCGCCCAGGTCGGTAAGACTGTTTCCGCCAGACGAACTCGGATAAGGTACGACGCGAAAGACGCCGGACGATCGTCTTCAACAACTGCTGACTTTCCCACAAGTTCGGCGCTGTTCGTTCGATTAAAAACAAGGTCTCCACGGCTAACCATAAGACGATCCAGGTCCGGGTGATTTCCACGTAGAAACTTGAGTCGAGTCCAATCGATACGGTTCTCTCGGATGTTGCCCATACGCAATACTGGTACGTCCCCTTCTTCGCGGACTTCATGACACTTCGCGGAGGTTCCATACTCAACGCGATCGGCATGTGCACCAAGGGTGCTCATGAGCGCCTCTTCTGAAGCCACCCGCACAGATTCGCCAAGTGACGAGACAACCAGCGCACGGGCACGCCGAAAGACGTTGCGCGCGTAATCGTCACCAGCGTCCAGCCGGGAGAGGTGGTCTTCGAGGATCGCAACGATGCGCCGCTGTTCTTCCAACGGTGGAACCGGCAGCTCAAATTCATACCACCTCGGCATCTCGATCGAGGCCACAGTAGTTCCGGATTTTCGGGTAGTGCGCATTAGATCCCGTTCGAATGCGCGCAATCCCCAAGCAATCCACCTAGCATCGATCCCTTCGCGAGGGACCACGGCCTTCATGTCTTGATTCATAGTAGTTGCGAATGGCACGAGCGCAACGGGAATCGTGCGCTCCAAGATTCCCGACCGTGTCACAACAGCGACCGATCCGGCAGGTACCAGTTTCGTCGATGAGCCCACAACAGCCGCTTCGGTCACGTGGTCCTTTGTATCAACGAGCACTTCTGCCCCCATGTCCTTGGGCGAAAGCCACGGCACATGACCGCTTTCCCAGAAAGCAGGATTCGATTTTGAAGGTGTTCCACCGCCATACCAAGTGCCTAGGTCCTTGAAGCGCACTTGCTTCCACGTCACGCGGCCAGCTCCCGGTTCAGTTCTATGATGATGCTTCCTGTTTCTTCCCCGAGGTCACGTAAGGCCCCGTCAATTCCTCCCTTCTCATCGAAGGGTGCGTTTTCCAGATCACCGGCGTCCAATTGCGCAGACGAGGCGATGATTTGCATCATCTTGTCCAGCCACCACCGCTGCGTCTCCGTGAACGTCACACCGGCCTGTTCCTGGCGTGCGAGCCAATTTACGTAGCGGGCCTCAACCTGTTCGGCGTATGGCACCAACGCCTCGTCGACACCTGCTTCCAAGCGTAGCAACGAGATTAGGTCAGTGGCGGTGTGCCGGTCACGGTTCTCTGGGCGCCCCTTATATTCTACTTCGAGCGAGAGATACGCATTCCAGATCAGATCAACTGTCCAGTTATGCGGAGGGCGGGCAATCCGGTCTGCCAGCTCTTGGATCTGGTTGAATGAAATGCCGCGCCCCTTGGCTTCATACATCAGTTCAATCGCGCCAATCTCGGCGCGATTAACTGCCAAATATTCGCGCCACGAGGTGACGATTTCTTTTGCCCGGTCGGGCTTCTGGACTCCGTACGCTTCCAGCACCGAGTCCGTACTGACTTCGTCGATTAGTTGATCCTTCATCCGGCGGATGTCGATGATTCGCTTTCGTAGTTCCGGGTTAGAGGCCAGCGGTTCGGTCGCGGAATCCAACAGGTATTGGATCACGTCTGCAGGATCGCGATCAGGCTGAGTCCGGATGGCGGCGGCTTGCTTCTCGGGGTCTACGGCATCGACGAGTGCACGCACAATCTCACGCATCGAGGTGTGGGCGACTTCGTCGATTTCTGTGCGCTCGGCTGGCTTGAGTTGACGGTCAAGTGCGGCGAGTCGGCTCGCCAGCGTTGCGGTTTCATCTTCTGTGAGATTGAGGGTCGCAGATTTATCGAGTAGCTTCTTGAGGCTGATCGATTTATCACGGTTAAGTGGAGGTTCCACGAAGCCGTGCTCGGTCACCCCGATCGCGTCCACGATAACGAATCGAGTCTTCGCGTCAGCATCATCGGTAACCGATTTCAGGTCGGCGGAGTTGATGGTGCGAGCACCGCGGCCCTTCATTTGTTCGAAGTATTGTCCCGACCGCACATCACGCATGAATAACACGCATTCCAGCGGCTTCACATCAGTGCCGGTGGCGATCATGTCAACCGTGACTGCGACGCGCATCGCCGGACTGGTTCTAAATGCCTTGAGGTGTCCCTTGGGGTCTTTCGCTGAGTAGGTGATCTTCGCAGCAAAGTCGTTTCCCTTGCCGAAGACCTCGCGCACAGTTTGCACGATCTCCTCGGCATGGTTGTCATCCTTGGCGAAAATCAGTGTCTTCGGCACGGTACGACGACCGGGGAAAATCTCCGTGAAGAGATTGTTACGGAAGGTTTCCAGAACTGTACGGATCTGATGCTTCGCGGTTACCGCACGATCAAGCTGACCGGGGGTGTAGTCCAGGTCTTCGTCGAGCTTGACCAGCTTCTGTTCGCGGGTGTCACGGTTGACCGCTGGTACATACGTGCCTGCCTCGATCAGGGATCCATTCTGGGTGATATCGGTTTTGATCCGGTAGATGTCGAAGTCGACATTTACGCCGTCGGCGACCGATTGTTGGTAAGTGTACTCCGAAACTAAATTCTGTTGGAAGAACCCGAATGTCTGTTTACCTGGCGTCGCAGTCAGGCCAATCATGTGGGCGTCGAAGTACTCAAGCACGCCGCGCCACACGCCATAGATCGAACGGTGAGCCTCGTCGACAATGACGAGATCAAACGACTCAGGCGGTAGATCGGGGTTATAGGCGACGGTGACCGGCTCATCGGGACGGAACTCATCGAGGACTTGGTCATCCCCCTCGGGGACGTCTTCATTCTTGATGGCCTTAAAAACGCGTTGAATCGTAGAGATCGCAACCTTGGTCGAGTCAGGCATTCCGCCGCGGGCAAGCTTCGTGACGTTGTAAAGTTCCGTGAAGCGGCGGCCGTCATCTGGCGTCCGGTAGTTCTGGAATTCGCCCATCGTTTGGTCAGCGAGGTTATTTCGATCCACGAGAAACAGCACCCGTTTGAAGCCACCCCATTTGAGCAATCGGTAAGCCTCGGTTACCGCGGTGTAGGTCTTCCCTGCACCAGTGGCCATCTGTACAAGCGAACGACCGTAACGCTGTTCTGCCAGGCTTTTCTCGATTCCGTTCACTGCTTCAATCTGGGCGGGGCGCAGTCCGGCCTCGTCAAGAATGGGAAGTTCATGCACCTTGCCACGCCAAGTTGGCAGTTCGTTCGGGTTGTCCTTTTTCGCGCGCATTGTCGCTGCGAGGTGTCCGGGTTTCGGGAAGTTGAAGACACGTCGTGCACGGGGCCTCGGATCGAACCCATTGGTGAAGTGCGTTTCGGTGCCGGATGCTTCAAAGACAAATGGCAACCGGCCTTCAGAATCGAGTGCCTTACGCCGGACGTCGTTAGGCAGACCCGTCGCGTACATCGCCGATTGCCATTCCACACCCGACAGTGGCGTTCCGTTCGGCTTCGCCTCGATGACTCCGACGACCGTTTTGTCAATGTACAGGAGGTAGTCGACACGTCCGTGACCTGGCTTCATGATGACCTCGCGCACGGCGATACCACGCTGCGGAGCAAAGAGATTTAGGTCCTTGCGATCTTGGACTACCCACCCAGCTGCCTCAAGCTGGCGGTCAATCATGACCCGCGCTTTTTGCTCCGCAGCCAGGCGATCATCGCTATTCTCTACCATAATCCGGATTCTATCAGCGGCTTTGGACAAGACTGTGGACTAAGTCTTGAAAACAATTACATCGAGCTGGGCTGGATCGATTTTAATGAACCGGCAATCGAGAAGTGAACATGTCGACCACAAGGTTTCCGCATTGTGCGTGCGCCTTCCAGGAAGGTTTTCGGCAACGAGCACGTTGACCGTTCCACCAAGAACTCGAATGAGTTCACCGACGAATTCCAGGAAATGATCACCCGCTAAGCATGGGGCACCATCTGGACCCGTGACGGCCTGCCGCGCACCACCCGCAGCGCCATCACGCTGACCGCAATGATCGCCGGCGGCTACTGGGAAGAGCTGGAAATGCATGTGCATGCGGCATTGCGCAATGGCATGGCTCCCGAGGAAATCAAGGAAGTCTTCTTGCAGTGCGCCATCTACTGCTCCGTTCCGGCAGCGAACGTGGCGTTCAAGATCGGCAAGAAGGTGCTGGACGAGTACGCGGCAGCCGAAGGCGAATAGCCGTGGCACCGCGCCGCTAGCGGCGTGCCGCCGCGGCTTGCCGGATCGAGTGCAGCAAAGCCCACGGGACGATGCCGCTGGTGCGCGGATTGCGCGGCGACGGGCAGTTCTTGATCGAGAAGCTGTACTCGCCGGCAGGGCCGCGCGCCTCGATGAGGTGCTCGGTCAGGTCTGCCACCGGGTCGGCGAGCAACCTGACCGTCACCGCATCCCAATCCCCCACGGCCAAGGCCACCGCCGCGGCCACGTTCAACGACTTAGGGAAGTCCTGGGCCGCTGCCGCGGCTGAACCGCGAAAAACCTCTACCGGTCCGTTTCCCTGCTCCAATTCACGGCGCCTCTGCGCATCCATCCACGGCTGCACCAAGGTGGCCGGCAGCTTGCGCGTAGTCACCAGCACTTGGTCGATGCCGCCCATCCGGGCGGCCGCGCCCAGCAGGTCCAATCCGCCAATGGCACCGGCCGTGCAGGAAAGGCGCCCCGGTCCGGCGCCCTGCACTTGCGCGGCGAACACCGGATCAGCCAGCGCTCCCATGGAACTGGCCAGCAGATCAACTCCCGAGGACAGGATCCGCACCGCATGCTCGCGCAGGGCTTGCTGGCCTGCGCATTCGACCACCAGGTCGCAGCGCTCCAGGGCCGTCTCCAAGCTCAGCTGCTCATGCTCCAGACCGGCTTTCGGCCGGCGCAGGATCACCCCTTCGAGCTGGGCGCCGTCCACCGAGCCGGCCGCAAGTTGTGCCGCCACCACGGAGCCGATCGCCCCGTGGCCCAGTACTCCCACCCGATACATGCTGCCCGTGGCCATGCCCGTCCTGTCCGAAAAGATCGATGTAAGCTACCGCCAGCTTAGGCCAGCTCGCGCTCCCGGCACGAACTGCCAGTTGCCTTAGCGTGCAGGCTATCCGCGCATCAGATCCGGTATCCGCGCTATTGCCGGGAGGCAGTTACATGGTCCGTTCGTTCCATGAGCCGCGAGGCGCCATATCCGAAGAGGATGCCCCAGAAGGCGGCATGGATGTTGAACAGGTCCAGGCCGGAAATCGTCACGACGAAAGTCACCAGGGCGCCCAGGGTGAATTTGGTGGCGAAGGCCGTCACGAATGCCTGCTGCAGGGCCTTGAGCATGGCGATGCCTCCCAAGGCCAGCACAAAAGCCTCGGGGGTGGCCAGCATGAAGCGCGTCAGCGTTGGAGCGAACAGGGCGAAGAGCAGGGACAGGAAGCCGTAGACCACCGCTGCGGTGTACTGGCGGTGCTTCTCGCCAGATGATGTGAGCAACGCGTTGGTCGGCCCGGTGACGCAGGCGGACACCGCGCCGAAGCATGCATTCAGGATCGAGAACCCGCCCGAGGCCAGCGCAAAGGCATTGACCGGGGGACGGTGCCCGGCAGCCCGCAGCACCGCGACGCCCTGGCCGTTCTGCACGATCAGAACGGTAATGGCCAATGGCACCACCAGTTCCAGCTGCGCAGCCCAGGTGAATTCCGGAGCGGTGAACACCGGGTTAGCCACCACGGGCCCGCCCGCTGCATCCAGGGCGAACTGCCCGCTGGCGGCCACCGCGATGACCCCGGCGATCAGCGTGCCCAGCACCGGGGGCAGCCTCCTGCCCAGCGCCGGCACCGCGGCGAGCAGGACGTAGACCAGCACCATGGGGCCGGCCACCACCGGGTTGGCTTGGGTGGAAGAGACAATGTCGGTGCCGAAGCGCAAGAAGACCGCGGCCACCATGGCCATCACTATCGGCATGGGAATAGCCGCCATGATCCGGCGCACCACCCCGGTAGCGCCCAAGGCCAGGACCAGCACCCCGGAGACGAAGAACGCCCCGACCACCTCGGCGAAAGACAGATGCTGCAGCGAAGGGCCCAGCAGCACCGTGCCCGGGATGGACCAGGCAAAGCCGAGCGGCTGGCGGTAGAGCAGGGACATCACGATGGTCGCCAACCCGGCGGAAAGGAAGATCCCGCAGACCCAGGAGGCCATTTCGGCCTGGGACAGCCCGCCAGCTGCACCCACCGCAAGGGTGACTGCGATGGGGCCGGAAGCGGAGAAAACCAGCCCGATCACGCCATTGCTGGCATATTGCCCGCCCAGGTCGCGCAGCAGGGCGCGGATGCCGGCAGGCCGCTGCGCGGCCCGCTCCAGCAGCGGTTCGCGCGGTGCTCCCGCAGCTGCTGGAGTCGATTCGCGGGTTGGCAGGTCATTGGCTGGTTTGGGCATGTGCGCTCCTGGGCGATGGTGGCAGTGTCATTGGCAGTGGCATTAATAGTCCACCACCATTGCACGGTCCCAGGGGCCGTGGGGCGTGGCGCATTGATCCGGGGTATGGCATTCCTAGGATAGTTCTGGCTGCAGATCCCAAGGCACGCAGGGCTAGGATAAGACCGGGGCGATGCGGCCCGCGGATGAAAGGAATGCAGGGATGAATTCCAATACCGAGCTCGGCGAGTTCCTCAAGGCCCGGCGGGCCCTGGTCAGCCCGGCCGGCGATGGCGGTCCCCGGCGACGCGTGCCTGGGCTGCGCCGCGAAGAAGTCGCGGTCCTGGCCGGCGTGAGCACCGACTACTACACCCGGCTGGAACAGGGACGGCACAAGCGTCCCTCCGAATCCGTGCTCGGCGCGCTGGCCAGGGCACTGCAACTGGATGAGACGGCTACCGGGCATTTGTTCAACCTGGCCCGTTCGGTGTCCGGTTCCGGGCGCAATAACCCGTCGAGCAGCATCCAGCGGGTACGCCCCTCATTGCACAAGCTGCTGGATTCCTTCACCGGGCATCCGGCCTTCATCCGCGGACGGCGTACCGAGGTGCTGGGCATGAATGCGCTGGCCGCCAGCCTGCTCACCGACTTCCTGGCCAAGCCGGTGCGCCACCGCAGCCTGATCCGCTGGGCCTTCCTGGATCCCGAAGCCAAGCAGCGCTACGCCGACTGGGAGCAGATCGCCGCCTCGATGGTCGGTACCTTGCGCCTGGATGCCGGGCGCCATCCGCACGATCCGCTGCTCGCGCAGCTGGTCGGAGAGCTGTCCATGAACAGCGAGGAATTCCGCACCTGGTGGGCTGATCACCGGGTGGTCGAGCGGCGGGACGGGATCAAGCGATTCAACCACCCCGAGGCGGGCTACCTGGAGGTCAACTACGAGGCTCTGGACGTGACAGGAACGGCGGACCAGACCTTGTTCATCTACACCACCGAGCCTGGCTCGGAATCCGAAGCGAAGCTGCGCGATTTGGCCGCGCTGCTCGCCAGCCAGGGACCGGAAGCGGGAGCCTAGCTGCGCGCTGGGACCAGCGATTTGCCGAGCCAGCTGCGCTCCAGCTCGTTGAGCGGCCGCGACGAGACGCCATCGGCTGCCAGCGGCACCATGACCGTGGTCGAATCGAACACCGGCTGCCCATCCTGGTAGCCGATGCCCCGCACCGTGAAGGACTTGTTGCCCAGCCGGCTGATGCCCATGCGGATGAGCATCTCGGGCTGGTAGTACAGCGGGCGCAGGTAGTCGATCTGGATGGATGCCACCACCGTGCCGAATTCGAAACGGCCTGTTGCCCCGTCTTCGCGCGTCCAGCGGATGCGGGCTTCTTCCATCAAGGTCACGATGCGCGCATTGTTCACATGGCCCAGGGCGTCCTGGTCCGACCAGCGCAGCTGCAAGATGACTTCGGTAGCCGCGGACAGTTCATCGTTTTTTGCTTCATTCATGCAACCTATTGCACCAGAAACGCGCGCTGGCCACTGCGCCCGTGACGGCTCATGAACTTGGGCCATCGCCGGCAGGCACCCACCGCGCATCCTCGCTGTTGGCGTTCAGGCAGGTCCATTCCCGGGCCGGCCCGTAGAACCGGAGCTCATCGGTGAACCAGAAGGCCTGGTCCGGGTCCCACCCGGCAATCACGCTGGCGTACTTCTCGTCGATTTCGAGGCATTGCCCGGCGAGCGCCAAATATGCGCCGATGCCCAGATGCACCCCGTCGTAGTCGCGCGCCACGGCCAGCCAATCGGGGATCATCCATGCGCCGTCGCGCCCGGTGGCCAAGAACCAGTCGTGGCGCTTGTGCGCGGTGACCTCGAGGCCGTGCTCCCGGCAGAGCCGGACCCAGTCCTCGGCCGTGGCGATCTCCAGCACCTTGGCTGCGGGAGGCACGCTGACGGCCCTGGTGCTGGCCTGCTCCCACCCAAAACCGTCTTCCACGCAACTCAGGCCCACAGGCTCCCGGCCAGGGAAAACACCGGTGCTGGCGGGCAGGCGGCTGCTGGGCTTGGACCACCATTCGCCGCTGAAGCTGCCCAGCGGGCTGTTGCGCATTCCAACGGCATCGCGGGCTTCGGTCGCCAGGATGCCAGCCCTCCACTCCTGCAATATGCCAAGGGCTTTGCTGCCGGGAGCCTGCGATCTGCCCTGCGGGTCATGCTGGTCGAACTCCACCTGGAATTGGTTGCGCAGATCCACGGGGTCCAGCCACGAAGCCGCGAGCCCGCAGTCCGCCAGGTGCCGGGCCACGCGCTCAAGAGGCGCGGCCAGTGCCGGCAATGCCAGCAGGGTGTCTTCCCCATCCGGTTCCTGCCAATAGCGCGCGCTGCCGACCGAGCGGACCAGGGCTTGCTGCAAGAGCGCTGCGGTGGCCGGCACCAGGCTCGTGCCGTCAAGGCACCGGGCGATCTGCTGGACGCTGGTTTCGGGCATGCTTGCTTCATCCGCGCCAAACAGGCCAACGCTTTCGCCACGTTCGACCGCCACGCGATACGCGGCATAGAACATCGCCGCATGCAGCGGATGCTCCCCGAACACCGGTTGCAGCTTCTCTTCGCTGGCAGTTGCGAACTCCCACAGCAGCCTGCGCCCCCGCGCCCCTGCCATGAGCGCCTGCACTAGTTCCATCGCCGCCACTTCTTTTCGCTGGTTGGGATTCCCTAAATCCCGCCAAGACAGCGGGTAAGTATTTACGGGATCGATTATTCGACATTACCTGAGAAGGGGCAGCTATTTACCTGCCATTGGCACCGTGGAATATGGCCGGCCAAGGGGCCGGCAGATTGTCCCCATCCGGAGGAACGTTCGTGAAATTCTTCGCTCGACCCGGCAAAACCAATCAAATCACCCCATTGCATCTGACCGCCGGAAGCCTTGTTGTCATTGCTGCTTCCACCGCCTTCATCGGCACCAGCCCAGAACTCGTGGCAGTCCCTGCAGCCAAGTCCACCGCGGACTGGAGCTCCTCGGCTTACCGCGGGTCTGTCGAGGTTCTCCCGGCAGGAACTGGCCAAAGCCCCGCCGAGCAGGAGACGCTCAAAGGCGTGGTCTTCGAGGATCGCAACAAGAACTCCAAGCAGGATGCCAAGGAACCAGGCCTTCCGAACGTCACGGTTTCCAACGGCCGCGAAGTCGTGGCCACCGACGGGCAGGGACGCTACGTACTCCCGGCATACAACAACATGACCGCGTTCGTCACCCAGCCCCGGGGCTTCCAAGTTCCGGTCGATGAAGACAACGTCGCCCAATTCTTCTACACCCACCTGCCCGAAGGCTCCCCGGACCTGAAGTACGACGGCATCGCCCCGACCGGCCCGCTGCCGGGGGCCGTCAACTTCCCGCTGGTGCGCAGCAGCGCCACGCAATCGCCCGACCAGAGCTGTGTCATCGGTGCCGATGTGCAGACCTATACCCAGCAGGAAGTCGACTACGCCAGGGAAGGCGCCTTCGCCGATCTGGCGGCCCGCACCGACTACACCGGTTGCGGAGCATTGTTCATCGGCGACCTCGTGGGCGATGACCTGACCTTCTTCCACCAGACCCGCGAGCTGGCCTCCATGCTCAACGGGCCAGCCCGGTTCCTGCCGGGCAACCACGACATCGACTACGATTCGCTGGACGGGCAGCACGAGTTCGATTCCTTCCGCGCCCAGTTCGGCCCGGAGTACTACTCCTATGACACGGGCAAGACGCACGTCATCGCCCTGAGCACCATCGATTACCCGACTGCGGTTCCTGCCAAGAAGAGCGACTACACCTATGACCTGGGCAAGCGCCAGCTGCAGTGGCTGCGCGAGGACCTGGCCAAGGTTCCCGAGAACAAGGCCGTCGTCCTCGCCGGGCACAGCCCCTTGCTTGAGTTCTTCTACAGCGACGAGCATTCCACCAAGCAGGTCCAGGAGATCTACGAGCTGCTCGAAGGACGCGAGGTCGTTTCCCTGGGCGGGCACACCCACATGTCCGAGAACCTGCGCGCCGGGGACCTGATGGATGGCTGGCGCGATGAGGTCGGCGAGGCAGGCCTGCCCTTCACCCACCTGACCGTCCCGGCCATTTCCGGGCAGTGGTATGACGGCCGGGTCACCGAGAACGGCTACCCGACCTCCATCCAGCGCGACGGCACCCCGCCGGGGGTGCTCACCTTGGACATCAAGAACACCAAGATCACCGAGCGCTTCACCGTTACCGGCGGGGATACCAGCAAGCAGATGTCCCTGGGCTTGAACACCCCGGCATATCGGCAGTGGTACGAGGAGAATCTGGAAATGGAACGCGGCACGGTTCCGGCCCTGGATGACCCGCTGGCGGTGAGCCGGCAGGGACTGTCCGAGGACACCTGGCTGACCACGAACTTCTGGATGGGCAGCACCGGCTCCTCCGTCGAGGTTTCCATCGACGGCCAGGACCCGATTGCAGCCGAGCGGACCCAGAAGATGACCGGCGAACGCCCGCTGTCAGGCGCCGAATACTCCGATCCGGCGGCCATTGCCGAGCAATTCGTCCACGGCGGCGGCTTCGCCGAGAAGACCAGCCACCTGTGGCGGCTGGAACTGCCAGATGATCTCTCCGTCGGATCGCACACCGCCACGGTGACGGCCACCGACGTGCATGGGCGTTCCTACACCGAGGAGTTGGATTTCACGGTCGTTCAGTAGCATCTTCCTTCGAGCTGGTGCCTGCATGAGCAGGCGCCAGCTTTTTGTTACGCCCGCATTAGGGCAGCATCGGCTGCAGGTGCCTAGGATGAAGCCATGCGCATTGCAATCCTGGATGATTACCACAACGTGGCCCGTTCGCTGGCCGATTTCGATAGCCTCGCCACCGATCTGGACGCCGAGGTCACCGTCTTCACCGGGCACCTGGGCCACGCGGACAGCACCGTCATCGAGGCGCTGCAGCCCTTCGACGCCATTGTCGCCATGCGCGAACGCACGCCTTTCCCGGCCGCCCGGCTGAATGCGCTGCCCAACCTGAAGCTGCTGGTCACCACCGGCCGCCGCAACGGATCCATCGACCTGCAGGCCGCCAAGAGCCAGGGCATCGTGGTCAGCCACACCGGCTACGTGGCCACCGATGCCGCCGAGCACACCTGGGCGCTGATCCTCAGCGCCGCGCGCCGCCTGGACGTGGAGCTGTTTTCCGCGGATCGCCCGCTTGCGGCTACCTCGAGCTGGCAGACCACTTTCGGCATGGGCCTGTCCGGCAAGACCCTGGGCATCTACGGCCTGGGGAATCTGGGGGCGAAGGTTGCGAAGGTGGGCTTGGCCTTCGGCATGCGGGTTATCGCCTACAGCCAGAACCTCACCAAGGCCCGCGCCACCGAGGTGGGCGTGGAGCTGGTCTCCGAAGCCGAGCTGTTTTCCACCAGCGACATCGTGACCCTGCACCTGAAGCTCTCCGAGCGCAGCACCGGGGTCATCGGGCCTAAGCAGCTGGCGTGGATGCGTCCCGATTCCATCCTGGTCAACACCTCGCGCAGCAGGATCGTGCAGACCGATGCCCTGATCCAGGCGCTGGAAAACCGGAGGCTGCACCTGGCGGCGGTGGACGTCTTCGACGTGGAACCCCTGCCTGCCAAGGACCGGCTGGCCACTACCCGGGGCGTGATTGCCACCCCGCATATCGGCTATGTGACCATCGAGCAGTTCGAGATGTTCTACCGCGACTCGGTGGAAGATATCCGCGCGTGGGCTAGCGGCGCGCCGATCCGCGTGCTGGCCTAGGGGCTTCGGCCCGCGGCACGAAGAAGTAGTGCAGGATCGCCACGACGGCGGCCCATGCGGCCCCGATCAGCAGCCCCACCAGCACGTCAGAGACCCAGTGGTGACCGATGTAAATTCGCGAAGCGCCCATTGCCAGGACAAATAGTGCCGCGACGATGGAGATCAGGTACGCGTAGCGGCGCAGCCCGTAGATGATCGCCAGGTAGCTGGCGATGCCTATCAGCGCCGCCGAGTTCAGCGTGTGCCCGCTGGGGAACGAAAAGGTCTGCGGCGGCGCCGGGCCTCCGGGAACGCCTTGGGGACGTGGCACCTGGAGGTTTGCCTTGAGAATAACGGTCAGCAGGACCGAGACCAGTGCAGTGAATGCGATGGCCGCCAGCGGCCACGCGCTGCGGGTTTTCCAGCACAGCAGTGAGGTGATCACCAGCATGATCATGGTCATTCCCGGCGTGGATCCCCAGAAGTACAGGAAGTCGGAGGCCGCAAACAGGAACGGGGACTGGTGCTCCAGTGCCCATTGGTAGGCCGGGGCGTCCAGATCCTTGGCCCATCCGCCCGCGTGCAGGGATACCAGCACCCTGCGGGTGAAGTAGAACATGGCGACGACCAGCCCGAAAATGATCCACAGCACCTGTGCGCCGCGGGGACGTTGGCCTTGCCGGAAATACCATGAGGATCTCATGGCTTCCATCGTATCGGGATGGGCGCGAAGCGCTGAACTCGATAGATGCGGAACAATGGAAGCATGACGATCAAGGTGCTGGCAGTTGGCAAGAAACACGAATCCTGGGTGGACGAGGGAATTTCCCGCTACGAGAAGCGGCTGAAGAAGCCCTTCGACCTCACCTGGCAGCTGCTGAGCCACTCCTCGCGCGAGAACGACGCGGCACGCACCGAGGAATCCGGGCGCATCCTGGCCAAGATCGATGACCGGGATTTCGTGGTGCTGCTCGATGAACGCGGCAAGAACGTGGACTCCCCTGCGCTGGCCAGCACCCTGCGCACGCCGATCGATTCCTCGCGCAATGTCGTGATCATCATCGGCGGTGCCTACGGCGTGGATCCCACGGTGCATGCCCGCGCCAATTTCACCTGGTCGCTATCGAAGCTGGTCTTCCCGCACCAGCTGGTGCGCTTGATCCTCACCGAGCAGCTCTACCGCGCGCAGGACATCCTGGCAGGCGGGAAGTACCATCACGTTTAAGCCAATCACTTGACTTTCCAACTTGGAAAGACAAGACTTTCCATAACGGAAAGTGAGGAAATCATGGCTGATGGGCAAGAACGAATCGACAAGCTGACTGCCGCGGAGCTTCTGACTTCCGTGGACCAGGCCTCGAACGAGATGGTCGCGACCGGCAGTTTCTCCCGGGCAGCCCTCTTCGTGTATGTATTGCTCGGGAGCACCGCGTTGAGTCTTGAACATGTCTTTTCGCCGAAGATGACCCTGGCATTATTCGCGGCAGCTGTCCTTGCAGCCATGGTGCACTACATGATTACGCGCAGGCGCGCCAAGATGCGCCCTTTCCTCAGCAGCTCTGCAACCTACGGCTGGTACGCATTCCTGGCCTCCATGACCATGATGTGCTTGCGCTTATGGGTCGCCGAGGATCCTTGGACCATCGCAGCGAAATTAGTCGTCTCCTGCACTGCCTTATGGCATTTGCTTTCCTCCGCGCAAGCGGCATGGGACAAAGACCGTGTGCAAGATGCCCAGGAAAAGGCGGTGTAGCAGGTGAGCCATTCGCAGATCCCCTCGGAGCGCGAAGCCGCTTCCCTTCTCGCCGCGGCCAAAGAAGCCGCGAGCGGCACCGTCAGCGCCACCGAAGCTCCTCAGGCATTCATGATTGTCCTGGCTATCCTCTCGGCGGCTATCTTTTCGCTCTACGGAGTCATCGACACCGCCCTCTGGTACTGGTCGCCGGCGCTCTTTGCGCCCTTGATCGCCTGGTACGTCCTCTGGGCGCGCCAGCGGCCCAAGCGCCGTCCCGCATTGAGGCACTCGGGCAAATACATCGCGGTCATGCTGCTCATGATGCTTGCCCTGCAGTTCAGCAACTTCTGGATTCCCCAGACATGGCTGATCGCGATACTCAAGTTCCTCGCATTGGTCGCCGTCTTCACCGGTGCCCTGTGGATCATGCGCCGCGAAACCATCAAGTCCCGCGTCAAGGATGGAAATGAACAAGCCATCTAGCCAGGCGCACTTCGACGAGCTCATCCACGCACCCATCCGCCTGCGAATTTGCGCCAGCCTCGCCCCGGTGCAGTGGGCAGAATTCGCGCACCTTCGCGGCATCCTCGATGTCGCCGACTCCGTCTTGAGCAAGCACCTCAAGCAGCTCGCGGATGCCGGGTATATCGGCATCGAGCGGTTCACCAAGCTGGGGCGCAGCCATATGCGCGTTTCGCTGACCGAATCCGGGCGCCGGGCCTACGTCGGCCACGTGGCTGCCCTGCGAGAGATCACGGCGGGTGAATAATGCCGGATCTTGTCGTGCGCAGACCGTAGTATCAATCCCATGAGCGATGTCCTGTCCCGGTTCGGCGCGGCCACCCGCAAGTGGTTCACCGATGTCTTCTCCGCGCCCACGGTTGCCCAGAGTGGCGCCTGGGAATCCATCTCGGATGGGAAGCACACCCTGGTCATTGCCCCGACCGGCTCGGGCAAGACCCTGGCCGCGTTCCTCTGGGCCCTGGACCGGTTGCACCATGCGGAACTGGACGCGCCGGCGCTGCCCGGCATGGAATCCGCTGCCGATCATCCAACGGGCAATGGCACCAAAGTGCTCTACATTTCTCCGTTGAAGGCCCTCGGGGTCGACGTGGAGCGCAACCTGCGTTCCCCGTTGGCCGGCATCCGCGCCACCGCGCATGAGCTCGGGCTCTCCCAGCCGTCGGTGTCGGTGGGCGTGCGCTCGGGAGACACCCCGGCCAATGACCGGCGCAAGCTGCTCAAGGACCCGCCCGAAATCCTGATCACCACGCCCGAGTCGCTGTACCTGATGCTCACCAGCCAGGCACGCAAGACCCTGGCCGATGTGCACACCGTGATCATCGACGAGGTCCACGCGATTGCCAATACCAAGCGCGGGACCCATTTGGCACTGTCGCTGGAACGGCTCGACGCGTTGCTGACCGCCCCGGCCCAGCGCATCGGGCTCTCTGCCACCGTCGAGCCGCCCGAAGAAGTGGCCCGCTTCCTGGCCGGATCCGCACCGGTGAACATCGTGCGCCCGCCGTCCACCAAGAAGTGGGAACTGGCAGTGCGAGTCCCGGTGGAAGACATGACCGACCTGCCATCCGCGGCCGGAGCGCATGATCTGGGTCCGGGTTCCTCCCCCGCGGCATCGGCGAGCATCTGGCCGCATGTGGAGAACCAGCTGGTGGACCTGGTGCTGGAAAACCACTCGACCATCATCTTCGCCAACTCCCGCCGGCTGGCCGAGCGGCTGACCGGCCGGCTGAACGAAATCTACGCCGAACGCGAGGGCTTCAGCGCCGAGAATGCTTCCACCTCCACCCCCGCAGCGATGATGGCCCAGGCCGGCTCCACCGCTGCCGCGCACCCGGAAGCTCCGTTGCTGGCCCGTGCCCACCACGGCTCGGTGTCCAGGGATTCGCGCGCCCAGATCGAGGAAGACCTGAAGCTGGGCAAGCTGCGCGCCGTGGTGGCCACCAGCTCCCTGGAACTCGGCATCGACATGGGGCTGGTGGATCTGGTCATCCAGGTCGAATCCCCGAACTCGGTCTCTTCCGGGCTGCAGCGCGTGGGCCGTGCCGGGCACCAGGTCGGCTCGGTCTCCCGGGGCGCTTTCTTCCCCAAGCACCGGGCGGATCTGCTCTCCACCGCCCTGGTGGTCACCCGCATGCGCCAAGGGGCCATCGAGAAGATGGTGCTCCCGGCCAACCCGCTGGATGTGCTGGCGCAGCAGACCCTGGCCGCGGTGGCCATGGATGAGCTGGACGTAGAGAAATGGTTCGACACGGTGCGCCGCGCCGCGCCCTACCAGCAGCTGCCGCGCAGCGCCTATCTGGCCACCCTAGACATGCTCTCGGGCAAGTACCCTTCGGATGAATTCGCCACGCTCAAGCCGCGGCTGATCTGGGACCGGGATGCCGGCACCCTCACCGCCCGGCCCGGGGCGCAGCGCCTGGCCGTGATTTCCGGCGGCACCATCCCGGACCGCGGGCTGTTCGGGGTCTTCCTGGCCGGATCCGAAGATGACAAGGCGCCCAAACGCGTGGGCGAGCTGGATGAGGAAATGGTCTACGAATCGCGCGTCGGGGACATTTTCGCCCTCGGGGCGACCAGCTGGCGCATCGAGGACATCACCCACGACCGGGTGCTGGTCACCCCGGCCTTCGGCCAGCCCGGAAAACTGCCGTTCTGGCACGGCGACGGGCTGGGCCGCCCGGTGGAGCTCGGGGCGGCGCTGGGCGAATTCACCACGAAGCTGCTGGCCAGCGAACGCACCGAAGCGGCCGAAGTGCTGCACGGCAGCGGGCTGGATCCGTACGCCGCGAACAACCTGCTGAACTACCTGGGCGAGCAGCGCCGGGCCACCGGACAGGTGCCCAACCACCAGAATTTCGTGATCGAGCGCTTCCACGATGAACTGGGCGACTGGCGGGTCATCCTGCATTCCCCGTTCGGCTTGGCCGTGCACGCCCCGTGGGCCCTGGCCGTCGGCGCGCGGGTCCGCGAACGCTGGGGGCTGGACGCCTCGGCAATGGCCGCCGACGACGGGATCGTGCTGCGCATCCCCGCCATGGACGATGAGCCGCCCGGGGCGGAGCTCTTCGCCTTCGAAGCCGATGAGATCATCGAGGTAGTCACCGCGCAGGTGGCCAATTCCGCGTTGTTCGCCTCCCGCTTCCGCGAGTGCGCCGCCCGTGCGCTGCTGCTTCCGCGGATCAACCCGACCAAGCGCACTCCGCTGTGGCAGCAGCGCCAGCGTGCCAGCCAGTTGCTGGATGTGGCCCGCAATTACCCGGATTTCCCGATCATCCTGGAAACCGTGCGCGAGTGCCTGAACGATGTCTATGATCTGCCGGCACTGTCCAGGATCCTCTCCAGCATCTCCTCGCGGGCCATCCGCCTGGTGGAAGTGACCACCGAGCTGCCTTCGCCCTTCGCCCAGTCCCTGCTTTTCGGCTATGTGGCGCAGTTCCTCTACGAATCGGACGCGCCGCTGGCCGAACGCCGCGCCGCCGCCCTGAGCCTGGATCCGGTGCTGCTCGGCGAATTGCTGGGCCGCAACGACGTGCGCGAAATCCTCGACCCGCAGGTCATTTCCACCCTTGAACAGCAGCTGCAGCACTTGGCGCCCAACCGCAGGCTGGCCGGGATGGAGGGGGCCGCCGACCTGCTGCGTCTGCTCGGTCCGCTGAGCGCAGAACAACTGGCTCAGCGCCTGCGCTCGCCGGAGGATGAGCAGGAAGCCCTGGATGCCGAGACCGCCCGGGGGCATGCAGAATCGCTGGTGGCCACCCGCCGCGCCTTCACCCTGCGGGTCGCCGGGCAGCTGGCCTATGCGGCCATCGAGGACGCGGGCAAGCTGCGCGACGCCCTGGGCACCCCGCTGCCCACCGGCATCCCCACCGCCTTCCTTGAACCTGCGGCCCAGCCAATCGAGGACCTGGTGTCCCGTTTCGCGCGCACCCACGCCCCGTTCACGCTATCCGAGCTGTCCGCTGCGCTGGGGCTGGGCGTCGCGGTGCTGCGTCCGGTGCTCGACCAGCTGGTGGCGGCGGGCCGCCTGTCGCTGGGCGCGTTCCGCCCGGTGGAGCTGCTCCCACCCGGGATCAGCGGCGACGAGTACTGCGAAGTCTCCGTGCTGCGCACCATCCGCACCCGTTCGCTGGCCGCGCTGCGCGCCGAGGTGGAGCCGGTGGACCAGCCCTCCTTCGGACGGTTCCTGCCCGCCTGGCAGCAGGTGGGATCCCGGCTGGAAGGCAGCGATGGGCTCTACGAAATCATCACCCAGCTGGCCGGTGTTGACGTTCCTGCCTCTGCGCTGGAGTCGTTCATCCTGCCCGCCAGGCTGCACGGCTACCAGGCGTCGTGGCTTGATGAGCTGACCAGCAGCGGGGACGTGCTGATCTGCGGGGCCGGGGCCGCCGGAGGCAAGGACGGGTGGCTCTCGCTGCATACCGCCGAGTTCGCATCGCTGAGCCTTCCCGCCCCGGACATGTCCCAGCTGGATTCACTGGCCCGCCGGGTGCTTGATTCCTTCGACGCCACCGGCGCCTATTTCGTGCAGGAACTCGCCGCCCGGCTGCACCCGGATGAAGGGCTGCCGCCCACCGAGCAGGAGATCGCCGATGCCTGCTGGCAGCTGTTCTGGGCGGGGTTCATCTCCCCCGATACGCTCGCCCCGGTGCGCGGCTATCTGGCCGGCGGCACTACCGCGCACAAGATCGCCAAGCCGGCACCGCGTGCCCGTGCCGCCCGGCTGAACCGGCTCTCCGGCCTTACCCGGCTGACCCGCGAGCAGGCGGCCGGACCGCTGGCACGCAATACCCGCGGTTCGGCGCGCTGGGCGCTGCTGCCCGAGCCGGTGCGCGACCCCACCATCGCCGCGCACGCCACCGCGGAAATCATGCTTGAGCGCTACGGGGTGCTGACCCGCGGCTCGGTGGCCGCCGAGGCGGTGCCGGGGGGCTTCGGACAGCTTTACCGGGTGCTGTCCAAGCTGGAGGAGGCCGGGCAGGCGCGCCGTGGCTACTTCATCGAGAAGCTGGGCGCCGCGCAGTTCTCCACCTCGAACACCATTGACCGGCTGCGCGGCTTCGTGCTGCCCGAGGACCCGCGCCGCCAGCCCGAAGCCGTGGTGCTGGCCGCCACCGATCCGGCCAACCCCTATGGCGCGGCGCTGTCGTGGCCCGCCACGCAGACCGGGCACCGTCCCGGGCGCAAAGCCGGGGCGATCGTGGGCATGCTGGACGGCGAGCTGGTATTGTACCTCGAACGCGGCGGACGCACCGTGCTGGCCTTTGGCGAACCCGGAGAGCAGGCCTGGGCGCTGCTGGCGGCCAGGCTGGTTTCGGCGCTGCGCCGTGCCGCGGTGGACAAGATCGCCATCGCCACGGTCAACGGCGAACCGGTGCAGGAGCACCCGGCGGCCGCCGCCCTGCTGGGCGCCGGTTTCTACTCGACCCCGCAGGGCATCCGCTTCCGGCGGTAGCCTGGACACCAGCGTGCTGTACGTGGCGGCTGGCAGCAGCAAAGGAGATGCACCATGCCGGAAGGCGATTCCGTTTACCGGGCCACCGCAAGGCTGCACCATGCGCTGGCCGGGAAGAGCATCCTGCGTTCGGACCTCCGGGTCCCGGCGCTGTCCACGGTGGACCTGGCCGGCTACACGGTGTCCGAGGTCCTTCCGCGCGGCAAGCACCTGCTCATGCGACTGCAGCCTCCCGCCACGGCGGAACCTGCCTTCAACCAGCCGCTGCTGACCCTGCATTCGCACCTGCTCATGGAGGGGCGGTGGGATCTCTACGGTCCGGGAGCCCGCTTCAAGCGTCCGGCGCACACCGCACGCGTGGTGCTCGCCTGCGACGGCGTCACGGCGGTCGGCTTCGACATCGCCCAGGTCAAGCTCGTGCCCACTGCCGAGGAAGCGCAGCTGGTCGGCCATCTGGGCCCGGACCTGCTGGGGCCCGGCTGGGACGCGCAGGCGGCGGCCGCGAATTTCCGGGCGCAGCCGCACCGCGGGATCGGCGAGGCGCTGCTGGACCAGCGGCTGATGGCGGGGGTGGGCAACATCTACCGCTGCGAGGTCCTGTTCCTCACCCGGCTGCACCCGCTCACGCCCGTGGGACAGGTCGTGGACCTCGGGAAGGTCATCGAGATGTCGCAGCGCCTGCTGGAAGTCAACAAGGAGCGTTCCCGCAGGGTCACCACCGGCCTGGCCCGGACCCGCGAGCCCTACTGGGTGTACGGGCGCGCCGGCAAGCCCTGCCTGCGCTGCGGCGCGAAGATCCATGTTGCGAAGGTCGCGGCCGAGGACTCCGGCATGGAGCGCGACTGCTACTTCTGCCCTTCCTGCCAGCCATAGAAGTCTCCAGCGCAATCGCCCTGCGAGGCTCATCAAGGGATAGGTTTCAAATTCGAATTCGAGCGCTTCATGACGACGGCATTCGATAATTTCCCACGTCAAGTCTGCAAGTAGCGGGTCTGCTTTAGGAGCTGAGCCCGAGTTTCGAGTGAAATACATTAACTTACTGCCCGAATTCGGGGAGGCGCCGCGGCTTGAATGGATAAGAACGTTCATGCTGAATCGGCATGCGCTCCAGTCCGAACCAAAGGATGCATTTCAAGTTCTAGGGTTTTGAGCTCTTTGCCTACATTGCGTAACTCCAAACCTTCAATGCTAAGTTCGCCGATTTATCTGGTGGATTAGGCAATATAACCCCCTCTCACCGACCCCAAATACGGAAAATTTACCACTCTGCGCGCAACAGTCACCCTACTTCTCTTACGCAAAAATAATTCACATCATCCAAAATGTTGACTTCGCGTAATTAACTTGAGAAGCTTTTACGCATTACAGGATGTGACCTGAGACACGAACGTGTCGCGAATGGAGGAAAAATGACCCAGACCAGCACCCGGAAATCGAACGAGCTTACCCTGGAAGAAGTTTGCCAGCGTTATGACCTGCCCGCCGTTGAAGAGGTGTTCGCCGCTCTTGAAGAGGGGAACACTCTGCCAGCAGCCTTCTACGCCGCGCCTGAAATTCACCAGCTTGAACAAGAGCGCATCTTCTCAAAGTCATGGCAATACGCCTGCCATGAGTCGCTTCTGCAAAAGCCCGGCGACTACGCAGTGACAAAGGCTGGCGGCATCCCGATTATCATCACTCATGGCCGCGACGGCGAGTTGCGTGGTTTCGTCAATGTCTGCAAGCATCGCCTGCACTCGATTGCGGAGGAGAGCGGGAACAAGCCTATCTTGCAGTGCCCATACCATGGCTGGACCTATGGGCTGGATGGACAGCTGAAGAACGCGCCTCGTCAGGAACGGGAGCCGAACTTCGATTGCTCGAAGATCTCTCTGGCTCCAGTCTCAGTGGAGCGTTGGGACCAGTGGGTCTTTGTAAACCCTGACCCAAATGCCGAGTCCCTGGAATCCGTGACCGCGGAGATTCGCCATTTGACAGACGGGGTCAACGAAGAGCTACGCCAGTATGAGTTTCAGACTCGTTTCGAATACGACATGGACTGCAACTGGAAAATCTGGGCAGAAAACGCCGTTGAGTGCTACCACTGCCCGACACTGCACAAGTCCAGCTTCGGCAAAACCTACGAAACAAGCCCAGATGACTACGACGTGGCTTCGGGAGAAAATACCATCTGGCACAACGGACCGCTGAAATGGCTCCCCGCTGACGCAGATCCCAAGGGACTAAAGGGATTCCGCTTTGCCTTCACTTATCCTTCCTCGTTCTTTGCACTTGATGACTTTGTGGGATTCATCGGCACCGTGCAGCCGATTGATGAAACGCATTGCTATGCATTCGTAGACATGTATGCCAAGCCGGGGACTGATCCAGAAATCGTCGAAGCCTGGCTGGAGATGTGGGACCAGACTCTGATCGAAGACAAGCAAGCAACGGACATCCAACAGGTTGGTTACTCATCGGGCCGTATTGAAGTTGGTCGTCTAATGCTGGACAGCGAGGGACCGCTGCAGGCATTCATGAAAGCCACTTTGAAGCGACTTGTCGACTAACGATCCCTCGCTCCGAAAGTAGGCACCATGAACTCAAGTAGCAACACAGTTGTCATCGCTGATCTCAGCCGATGCCAGGGGTATGCGAACTGCGTAATTACCGACTCAAGTAGGTTCGATCTTGGCGATGACGGAAAAGTATCGATCCTGCAACAGGGAGTTGCAGCGGAGGAGCTTCCACTGGCAGAGGAAGCGGTCAAGTCTTGTCCTGCATTGGCATTGCGACTAGAAAGTGAACCGACATGAAAAGAATCGTAGTAGTAGGAGCATCGTTGGCCGGTTTCAAAACCGTAGACGCACTCCGATCCAACGGTTTTGCAGGGCCGATCACGTTGATCGGCGCTGAAGATCTTCTCCCCTATGACCGGCCTCCTCTGTCCAAAGACTTTCTGCTGGCGGATATCGTGCCGGATATCGATTTCGCATCCTCGTCCTGGTACCGAGAAAACAACGTTGAACTGTTGCTCGGAACAGCCGCCAGCGGCCTCGACACCAACAGAAAGGAAGTCACTGTCGGTGCAGAGCGGATTCCCTATGACGAGCTGGTCATCGCCACCGGCGCTAGGCCGCGCAACCCCTTCGGGGAATTGCCCAAGAATGTCTTTACCTTGCGCACGATGGATGATGCGCTGGAAATGCGCTTGGCCCTGCGTAGCAGCAAGTCCACTGTCATCATCGGCGGCGGATTCATAGGGATGGAGGTCGCATCCGCCGCCCTAGACCTCGGTCACGAAGTTACCGTCATCGAGGTCGCGGAGGTTCCCTTGTCCAGGAACCTTGGCCCAGAGACCGCCATCAGGATCGGGGACCACATCCGTGAAAAGGGGGTGAAACTAGCTTGTGGGCGCAGCGTCTCGCAGTTCCACGGAGACGAGGTATTAACTGGGGTTACATTGGACGACGGAACACACATCGACTGCGAGGTGGCAATCATCGGCATCGGTGCCATTCCAAATACGGAGTGGCTAGCCAGCAGCGAATTGGTGGCCAGCCCTGCCGGAATTCACTGCGATGACAGCGGAAAAGCAGCTCCGGGAATTTGGGCGGTAGGAGATGTCTCCGCTTGGGCAGACACTGATGGAGTACCCCGCCGTCACGAACACTGGACCAATGCGACTCTCCAAACGCAGGTGGTTGCTTCAAGCATTGTCCATGGATCTGCTCAGCCTATCGAAGCGATCAGCTACGTCTGGTCCGATCAGTTCGGCCGCAGGATAAGCATCCTAGGAACTACCCATGAAGCTGACGAAGTTCGCATCTTGAATACTGTCGGGGCTGACTTTGCTTCCCTTTACGCTCAAAACGGGAAAATCGTGGGTGCTTGCGTAGTCAACCAGCCCAGACTTTACATCCAGGCCCGGCGATGGGTTTCCGAAGGAAAACCTGTCGCGGAAATTGCTGAGTGGAACGAGGCAGTGGGGCTCACAGATGATTCAGCCGTGAGGATCTAAAAAGGGGAGGAACCCTGATGAACTCGACTAATGCTAGTACAACGGCGCAAGACCCTGCCGGCCAATTAGAACAGATGCCAGCCGAAGTGTATATGAAGAGAACGCTGACGTGGCGGGACGGGTTTGTGTTTGCTCTGAACATGCCGATCGGCCTCTTCCTGACTCTGGGCTACACAGTGGGAGCCATCGGCGGATGGACTGCAATCTGCATTTGGGTTGTTGCCTGCTTCTTCGGTTTTCTACAGAACAACTTGTTTGCTGAAATGGCGGCAATGATGCCGAACCGTTCTGGTGGAATTTCTGTATACGCCTATGAGGGATGGAAACGATATTTTGCGCCCCTAGGCGCAGTCGCAGCTTTCGGATACTGGATGGGCTGGTCGTTGTCGCTCTCTGTGGAAGGAGTCGTTCTTGGTACGCTCATCGAACAGGCTTTCTTCCCGGAGAACAACGTGCTTATCAGCCTGCCGATCGGCCACGATCTGGGGCTACCTTATCTGATTGCGATCGGCGCGATCGTGGCCGCATGGGCTTTGAACTACTTCGGGATCAAACTGGCCGCAAGTATCTCCAAGATCACCGGTGTACTGCTCATCATCGGATTGCTCGTCCTGGTACTAGGCCCGCTGATATCGCCCCACGCAGATTTCGATATCACCCGGCTGAGCTTCGAAGGCGACAGTTCACCATTGAACTGGCAGATCATCGTCGTGTGGTTCTACATCACCGCATGGACAACCTACGGAACAGAAGTTTGCGCCAGCTTTACGGCCGAATACCGGAACCCGACGAAGGACGCAGCCAAAGCCCTGAGAGTCTCCGCGTTGTTCATTCTGGGACTTTATTTCGTTGTTCCATATATGGTTGTAGGTTCCCTCGGCGAGGAAACCGTGCGAGCCAATCCCGTCAACTACATCGGGCTAGCGTTCGACGAAATCCTCGGATCCTGGGCATGGCTGGGACAGATCCCCATAATGGCTGCATTTGTAATCGCGATGATGACCGCAACCGCAGATGGAGGCCGGTCCCTGTATGGAATCTCCCGATCGGGTGGAACCATCAAGCAGCTCGGAACTCTGAACCGGTATGGGGTCCCAGGTCGGGCATTGACCACGGACATGATCATCAACATCGCGGTGCTAATCCTGCTGGGCGAACCGATTGCAATCCTGTTGGCAAGCAACCTGGGATATCTGTCAGCGGTGACGCTGGCTGTGGGTGCCTTCGTGCTGCTTCGAAAAGATGAACCACACACGATCAGGCCTCTCAAGTTGCAATCGTATTGGATTGCCATCGCCTGCGTTCTTTTCTGCATCAACTCATTCGCCATAGTCATCGGGGTACTTAATCCGGGACTTACCGGCTATGGCGGATTGTTCGAAACCATCGTCGGAATCGGCATTTTGATGCTCGCCGCCGTGTTCTGGTTCTACCGGCAAAAGTTCCAGGACAAAACAAAAATCGAATGGCGCGTAAAAGCACCATCCACACATTCCGAAATCACAGCCGATGAAGGAACCTCAAAGGAGAGAAATGACTAATCAGGACAAAGTAGCAGTAGTTACCGGTGCAAGTCAGGGGATCGGGCGCGGAATTGCACTGCGATTGGCCGACGACGGATACAAAATCGCTATCCTTGATCGCCAGGCCAGCGACGAAACCGTGAAAATGATCCAGGACAAGGGCAACAAGGCTTGGCAAGGCCAAGTGGATATCTCAGATCCTGATAGCGTGGCCGAAGTCTTTGGCCGGATGAAGGATGAATTCGGACCAGCCTATGCATTGGTCAATGCCGCAGGAATCTTCGCCGATGAGCCGTTTCTAGAGACCACAGCTGAAACTTGGGACAAGGTCATGGCTGTCAATGCCCGCGGTCCGTTTCTTGCCGCACAACAGGCTGCGATGCAAATGAAGGATAACGGTGCAGGACGCATCATCAACATCCTGTCGAACGCTTCCTTCCAGGGCTTCGCCTATGAAAGTGCCTACTGTGCGTCAAAAGGTGCGGCACTACTCCTGACCCGGGTACTGGCCATTGAGCTTGCCCAGTACGGAATCACAGTTAATGGCGTTGGTCCGGGAACAGTCAATACCGCGATGGGAGGCAATTATTTGGAACGCGGTCCCATCGCCGGACATGAATTGTCGCGCACCCCACTCGGGCGCTTTGGAGAACCGGAGGACATCGCTGAGGCCGTAGCATTCTTTACCACAAGCGCGAGCTGGGTGACAGGTCAAGCCCTGTATGTAGACGGCGGGTTCACCGCGACGGGTCTTCCGGTCCTCGAAGGCATGTAAAGAAAAGTTCGGAGAAAAATAGTTATGAAAGCCGTACAGGTCCATTCCTACGACCAAATGCCGAAGCTCACGGAAATATCTGCCCCGCAAATCACCAGCCCGATGGACGTAATCGTCAAGGTGATGGGAGCCGGCGTATGCCGTACCGATCTGCACATTATCGAGGGCCAGTGGGAACAGAAAAGTGCTGTGACCCTTCCCTACACGATTGGACATGAAAACGCCGGGGAAATCGTTGAAATCGGAGAAGGTGTTAGCAACGTTGCGATAGGCGACCGGGTAATCCTGCATCCGCTGGCCACTTGTGGCCTCTGCCCTGCATGCCGTTCAGGTGATGATGTGCACTGCGCTAAATCGTATTTTCCTGGAGTCGACAGCGACGGAGGAATGGCGGAACTGCTCAAAACGTCCGCGCGCAGCGTGGTTAAACTCGATCCTGAGCTCCATCCAGCGGACGTCGCTGCATTGGCTGACGCAGGGTTGACCGCCTACCATGCCGTGCGCAAAGCCACTGCTCTGCTCCGTCCGGGTCATCGTGTTGTTGTAATCGGCGCCGGCGGTCTTGGCCACATCGGAATCCAGGCGCTGAAAGCAATGTCCGCGTCAACGATCATCGTTGTTGACCGATCTTCTACTTCACTGGGGCTGGCCAAGGAACTCGGGGCAGATCATGCGGTGCTCGCCGATGGCAACGAAATGGCCACAGTACACAACCTAACTGACGGGCAAGGCGCAGAAGTCATACTGGACTTCGTCGGTGAAGGGGGTGCTGTCGAAACCGGGCTCGGAATGCTCAAACGGGCGGGAAGCTATTTCGTTATTGGTTATGGCGGAGAGCTGCGCGTGCCAACCATCGATATTATTAGCTCTGAAATTAATTTTGTCGGTAATTTGGTAGGAACCTACAACGATCTAGTCGAATTGATGGCATTGGCCGCCGCGGGTAAGGTCAAGCTCCACACGGTCAAGTATTCGTTCTCCGATTTCGACCGTGCTCTGGATGATCTGAATAACGGCCGGGTCCGAGGACGAGCCGTTCTGGTTCCCGACGAAAACTGAGCAGGAACTTCCCCTGCTGACAGATCTCTTCCGTCACCTGCAAGGACGAACATTTCGGCACGGTGACACAAGTGCTACACCCGAAAGGATTCAATGTACTTCATTGTCGTCAAATTCCAAGTCAAACCCGAATTTTCGGAAGAATTCTTACAAAAGATCGAAAACTATACCAATTCCACCAAGGACGAGGAAGGTAATCTCTGGTTCGAGTGGTCACGCAACGTGGATGATACGAACCAGTACATACTCGTTGAAGCATTCCGTGATGACGAAGCTGCGAAGACTCACGTCAACGCGTCGCATTTCACTCAAGGCCTAGAGATTATGCGGCCCATGCTGGAGAACACACCGCGGATAGTGTCCAGGAAGGTTGAAGGAGATTCCTGGGATGAAATGCAAGAACTGAAAATCTGATTCACCAGCGAGAAGGGTCTTGGGAAGCCTCGGCGGCATCCCAAGACTCTTCATTTGCATCCGGGGCAAAACAAGCTGTCGTCGACCAGAATCAGTCGCGAACATCAACTGATTGCCTACCTGAAATGGGGTATTCGTAAGCCACCTTGTGAATCTTAAGCTCCATAAAAGTCTCATAACTTGTAATCTCATCGAGCGAGCCGATTTTATCTTGGAGAAACTCAGACAGATGGTCATTGTCGCGACAAACAAATTGCAGATAAATGTCGGCATTGCCGATGCAAGTCGAAACGTACGTCGTCTCTTCCCACGAAGCGAGAACATCTAAGATTCTTGCTTGACTCCCCGGTTTTACTTTGAGCAGCAGAAAAGCCATGATGCGATACCCAAGTTGAAATGGGTCAGCGATCGCGATGATTGTCAACACGCCAGATTCTTGGAGCTTGTTGACGCGGAATCTTATTGTTCCTTCTGAAACATCCAGCTCACGTGCGATCTGTCGATAGGACTGCCTGCCGTCTTCCTGAAGTTTCGTGAGTATTTTTCGGTCAGTCTCATCCAAGGAGTTGGAATCCGTCTCGTTGATCTTAATCATGTCGTGGTGATCCAATCTTCTAAAGAACAGTTGCCTATTTTTAGCCTATCTTGCAGACGGTTCGTGGCATGAAGTTCTACATAGTTGATGTCTATTGCGATAAGTGGGGCACCACCGGCTGACCAAATGGAAGCGCTCAGACTTCATCGGTGACTAGCGCAGTGGTTTCATGGCAGGTACGTCATTAACAGTCATTAAAACGAAAAAGCGATCCGGACTTGGGATAATAGGAGTGTCTAGCTTCTATTCCACCGAAATCAAGGATCACCTTTTCAGTGAACCATTCTACCCACGTTTTCCCTGCCCTCCCGACCCAACTCACCGGTCAAGCCTTGGTCTCCCATGCTGGGTTGTCGGTGCTGACAAGCTTCCTGAACGCCTTGGACTTCCGCCAACTCTGCGAAGACCGGCTCAGCCAATTCGTGCCAGCCACCGCGACGCACCGGCCAGGAAAGATCCTTGGTGCGCTGGCCCTGTCCCTTGCTGCTGGCGGCGAGCAAGCCGCAGACATCGACCAGCTGCGCGTCGCACCAGATCTCTTCGGACGCGTAGCGTCCGATGCGACGGTCAGCAGGTTCATGGGACGCATCAAGGACCAGCCAGAAGCCTTCTCCTACGGGTTCGCCACCATGACCCGCAGCCTGCGCTCCAAAATCTGGGCTGCGGCCGGGCCACGGAACCCAGCCCGGCTGGCCACGCCCACCAACCCGCTGATCATCGACCTTGATGCCTCCCTGGTTCATGTCCACTCAGACAAGGAATCCAGCGCAGGAACCTACAAAGGCGGGTACGGATTCTCACCCATGATCGCCATGGCCGATTACGGCAAAGCCAACGGCACCGGCGAAGTCCTCGCCGTGCACCTGCGCCCGGGAAACCGGGGCGCGAATTCCGCGAAATCCCATATCGAAGTGCTCAACCAGGCGTTGGCCCAACTGCCTGACGATTTCTATGACCAACACGGAAACCTGCAAGGAGAGAAGATTCTGGTCCGCACCGATAGCGCCGGTTCATGCCGCGGGTTCTTGCACCACCTGCAGTCATTGGGGATCCAGTTCTCCACCTCCTATTCGCTGCCGGTGCTCAAGGAGCGGTTCATTCGGTGGTTCGATGAGAAGAAATACTGGGAACCAGCCCTGGATGCTGACGGGGATCAGCGTGATGATGCATGGGTGATCGACGCGAGCAAGGTGATGGAGCTGAAGGACTACCCTTCGGGAACCCGAATTTATTTGCGGGCTGAGCCGTTGCACCCCGGAGCGAAAGCGACCTTATTCGATACCGACGGGAACAGGGTGACTGCGTTCTTGACCAATAGTCCGCGGTTCAACGTGGCGTTCCTCGATGCCCGGCACCGGGCACGAGGCCGGTGCGAAAACCGGATCAAAACCCTGAAGAGCACGGGGCTGGGCAAACTGCCGTACTGGTCTTTCGCCTCGAACCAGGCGTGGGCTGACTTGGCAATGCTCGCAGTGAATCTGGTGTCGTGGCTGCAACTGGCCGTGCTGCCCGGTGGGCATGAAGCTGGGTACTGGGATCTGAAAAGGTGGAGGTACCGGCTGTTTTCGATAGCCGGGAAGATTGTCTCTGGTGGCCGGCAGCGCATGTTGCTGATTCCTGAAAAAGCACCCGAAGTGAAGTTGTTATGCCAACTAAATGAGCGCATCGGCTCGTTATTTCAGCGGTGGCGGCACGGTGAGCTGGCCGCCTGAACTGGTGGGTGTCCTGTTGGTTCTTTGGTTTCGAAAGGTCTTTTCAGCCCGGGTCGGTGGAGCCTGGCATTGCGCGTCGGTGGTTCAGGCGCTCTGTGACGTGGGCAGAAGCGGAGACGGCCGCCGGGAATCCTTTGGGAATGGATTTGGGTGGCGTCGGAGCCCTGATGAAAAATCTGGGTTAACCGGTGCTCCTGTTCAAAGTACCTCACCGTGAATTCGCGTTGCTTTAGGAATACGGCGCGCTACTACGACTCGCGCATGTTACGCTCTTCGGTCTCGACCAAGAACGCGCTGTGCAAGATACCCTTCGTGATCGCTTCGACCGACGAACCAGGGTTCAGCCGGGCTCGCAAGTCCGATTGGTTGTGATGCTTGCAGAAAATAATTGACATGCAATCATTCTGGCCGAATGATCGGTTGGTAATTGGTCACCTCCGTTCTTTGGAGTCGAAAATCGTGCTTTTCTTTGAGTCCAGGTCAAGCCGATTTTTTGGCATCAGTGATCCGGTAGTGTCAAGCATGCTCGAAATCATCAAACGGCATTATCAGCCCTTGCGCATCCGATGTTGGTGGTCGTGTGTTCTCCGATGAAGCAGATAGCTTAGAAAAACACGCAATTACTAGTTATGAATATCGTCCGTGAATCCACGCAGGCAAAGATGAAAGAATGGGAGCCATGGCCATGGCATCTCCGCTCCCCGTCCGCAACGGCGTCAACGCCACCCGTCTGCACCTGCCGCGCACCGGGCCATGGGACACGGTGGCCCAGTATCTGCTCGAACGGTTCGGGCATGTGGACCCCGAGGGCATCCTGCGCCGCTTCGATGACGGCGAGATCGTGGGAATCGGCGGGGTGAAGCTGGACCGGCAGACGCCCATGGGCGAGCACGAGTTCATCTGGTACTACCGCTCGCTGCCGGTGGAGACCCCGATCCCCTTCGAAGCCAAGATCCTCCACCAGGACGAGCACCTGCTGGTGGTGGACAAGCCGCACTTCCTCCCCACCACACCCGGTGGACGCTTCATCCAGGAATCCGCCCTGGTGCGGCTGCGCAACCAAACCGGCATCGACGATCTGGTGCCGATGCACCGGCTGGACCGGGCCACCGCCGGGGTGATCCTCTTCGCCGTAAACCCGGAAACCCGCGGCGCCTACCAGATGCTCTTCGAGCGCCGCGAGATCGCCAAGCGCTACAAGGCGGTCGTCGCCCTGCAGCCCGGCGAAGGCTTGGAAACCGGACGGGTGCTGCAGCCCAACGGCGAGCATTCGCAGGCCAAGACGGAGTCGGAACTGCGCGACCTGCTCCAACGCATGCCGTTGGTCTTCGAAAACCGGATGTCCAAGGTCAAGGGCCAGCTGCGTTCAATTGTGGAAGAAGGCGAGCCGAACGCCCTGACCTTGATCAAGCTCGAGGCAACCGGGACGAGCACCGGTTTCCATTCCGGGACGGAGGTTGCCTTGATGGATCTGGAGCCGCATTCGGGCAAGACCCATCAGCTGCGGGTCCACTTGGCATCCTTGGGCCTGGGCATCATCAATGATGCGTTCTACCCACGGCTCTGGGATCTGGCTCCGGATGACTACCGGCGCCCGCTGCAGTTGCTGGCGCACACCATTTCCTTCACCGATCCATTGACCGGTGCCGAGCGCAGCTTCAGCTCTGGACAACGCTTACTGGAAGCCCCGTCATCCCGATAACTCCTTCTCATGCGGGACGAATTGCCCTAGTCTGGTGCCTATGATCCCGTGACCGATAAGGATGAAGGCAAGATGGCCGAGCACCAGTCGACCCCGCAACTTGACTCCCTCGTGGCCTCGGCCCGATCCGCCATGGCAGCGGCAGGCGAACAGAGCACATTCGAGTTGCCGTATGCGGCGCCGGATCATCGCCCCAACCCTGCGGTGGAACCTTTCGACAAGGTACGCGGATACCTGCTGGGGGCATCGGGCTTGCTGCTGCTGCTCACCACGTTGGCGTCGTCTTCCGGCTTGCATGGACGTGCCCAAGCGAGCCTGCTGGATACCAGCCTGGTGCATTCGGTGCTCTGGCCAGCCATAGCCATCGCACTGATCCTCGGCGCCGCGTTCTCGCTGCGCCGAGACCAGCTTTCGGCGCGACGCCAGCGAATCATTTCCATTTATGCGATCCCGGCAACGGCGCTGATGGCCTGCGCCATTACCCTGGCTTCCGGGTTCTTGGCCATCAGCGCGACCATCCTGGCGACCATCGCTTCGTTGCTATCCCTGTATGGCGTGCTCCAGCTGAACAGGAATACTGCGCGAACCCGCTTGGAGCGCTGGGCAACGGATGCCCCGATAAGCTTCTTGGCCGGTTCCAGCCTGGTCTATACCCTGCAGCTCTGGTTTGCTGCCGCCGGGTGGAATGACGGTGGGCATGGAATCCATGCTGCCCTGGTTACCGCCGGAGTCGCCGTGCTCGCCGCCGCTGTCGCCCATTCGGAGCGCGGCCGCCACGCCTTTGCCAGCGGGTTCGGAATCTGCATGATCGCCGCTGCCATCCAGGGCTGGCTCAACGGGTCCGCACCGCTGTGGGTCTGCGCGATCTGGATCTTCATGGCCTTGCTGGTCTTCCTGATGGCCGAGAACCGCCGGTTCCAGATCAGCCACGCCGAGCACCGTGCGCAGCGCGGCAAGCCCATAGAGTTCTAGGCCCTGCCGCGCCCGCCACGGGTGCTTAGCGCGGCGCCATGCGGATGGCGCCATCAAGGCGAATGGTTTCGCCGTTGAGCATCGGGTTGGCCACGATGTGCTCCACCAATGCCGCGTATTCTTCCGGACGTCCCAGCCGCGAAGGATGCGGCACCTGGGCGCCGAGCGAGTCCTGGGCAGCCTGCGGCAGGCCTGCCATCATCGGCGTGTGGAAAATGCCTGGGGCGATGGTCATGACGCGGATCTGGTGGCTCGCCAGCTCGCGGGCCAGCGGAAGGGTCATGGCCGCTACAGCTCCCTTGGAGGCCGCGTAGGCGGGCTGCCCGATCTGGCCGTCAAAGGCGGCAACCGACGCGGTGTTGATGATGACGCCGCGTTCGGTAGTCCCCTGCTCATCGCTCACCGCTTCGCTATGCGCCATGGCTTCTGCGGCCAGGCGGATCACGTTGAAGGTGCCGTTGACATTGATGTCCAGCACCTTGGCGAAGCGTTCCAGCGGCAGCACTCCGTCACGGCCCAGCACCTTGCCCGGTGTTGCGACACCGGCGCAATTGACCAGCACCCGCAGGGTGCCAAGTTCCTTGGCCCGTTCGATGGCGGTGGCCACCTGCTGCGCGTCAGTGACATCGCCTGGCACGAAGCGGACATTCGCGCCGATCTCAGCCGCGATTTCATCGCCGTCTTCACGCGGCAGGTCGAGTACCACCACGTGCCTGGCGCCGGTGGCCAGCTTCTGCGCCGTGGCGCGTCCCAATCCCGATAGGCCTCCGGTGACCAGAGCGACTGAATCCTGCAACTGCATGTTTACCCCTTCGTAGACAGTGGTCTTGTGATCTACATTACTGGCCAGTTGCGTGGAGGCGAAGAATCTTGCCCGCGGGTATGAAAAAACCGCTGGATCCCGCGATGGGATCCAGCGGCTCTTGCACGCTCCGGCAGCTTAGTGGCTCGGAACCGTCGCGGGCTCGGCTTCAGCTTCAACCGATTTCTTCTTGCCGCCGAGCAGGAAGCCGATGACAACGATGCCGATGCTGCATCCGGCACCGATCAGGAAGCCTGGCTGGAAGCCTTCAACCGAAGCGGTCAGCGGATCGCTGCCGGCCGCGATCTTCGCGGCGGTGGATGAGGCTACAACACCAACCAGCAGGGCGGTGCCCATGGCGCCAGCCAACTGCTGCAAGGTGGACAGCAGGGCCGAACCATGCGAGTGCAGGCTGTGCGGCAGCGGATTCAGCGCAGTGGTGAAGGCCGGGGTGAAGATGAAGGCCAGGCCCAGGCTCATCACCAGGTGCATGACGACCAGCAGCCAGATCGGGGTGTCCGCGTCAAGGATCATTGCGTAGCCCAGCAGGGAAACCAGTAGCACCAGGGCGCCGGGAACGATCAGCGGACGGGCACCGACCTTGTCATAGAGCTTTCCAACCAACGGCGCCAGGACACCCATCAGCAGGCCGCCCGGGAGCATGATCAAACCGGTGGTCAGGGTTTCAATGCCCAGCACGTTGGTGAAGAACATCGGCAGCAGGATAATCACGCCGAACAGCGAGATCATCGAGAACATCATCAGCACCAGCGAAAGGGTGAAATCCTTGTAGTTCAGCGGACGCAGATCCAGCAGCGCCTTGTCTTCCTTCTGCAGGTTCAGCTGCAGGAAGACGAACGCGAGCAGGCACAGAACCGCGCCGACAAGGATGCCCAGGTTCAGCGGGGTGACGCCAACCGACAGGCCGCTGAGGCCGTAGACCAGTCCGCCGAAACCTGGGATCGCCAGAATCAATGAAGGAATGGACAGCGGCGTCGAGGCGCCGTCGACGTCCCTGGACAGTCGAGGGGTACCGATCAGCAGAGCTGCTACCGCGACCGGGATGATCACGATGAACATGAATCGCCACGACAGGTACTGCAGGATCAGGCCGGAGAGCGTCGGGCCGATGGCCGGAGCTACGGAGATCACGATGGATACGTTGCCCATCAGCACGCCGCGGCGTTCAGCAGGCACCAGGTGCAAGATGGTGGTCATCAGCAGCGGCATCATGATGGCGGTGCCGCTGGCCTGGATTACGCGGGCCACCAGCAAGACGCTCAGGCCCGGTGCGAGGGCAGCGAGCAGAGTGCCGAGGGTGAATAGGCCCATGGCCAGGACGAATACATTGCGTATACTCATCCGCTGAAGCAAGAAGCCGGTCATCGGAATGACCACGGCCATGGTCAGCATGAAGATGGTTGACAGCCACTGAATTGCGTCAGCGGTGACGTTGAATTCATCCATCAGAACAGGCAAGGCCACGTTCATGATGGTTTCGTTCAAGATGACCACGAAGCTGGAAACAATCAGCACCGCGATCGTGGTGAAGTTCTGTTTGCTCAGTCGTTCTGGAGCGTTCGTCACGGCAGGGATCTGCTTCCACGAGGATTCGGAAAAAGGAAATGCCATCTGGGGCCTGCGGCTGCTCGCCGGGCAAGAAGTTCAAATAGCTCTATCGATTTTATCGCTTGGGAATGCGGCGCACTAGGGGTGCAGGAAACCTTCATAGGTGAGTTCGGCAACACAGATCCAGCTTCACGGATTGTCGGGGGTTTGTGTACGAAGATAGAACCATGAACGTGCGCACTCCTGACCCATACCCTGGATGGCTCTCTGAAGAAGACCTCTACGAGGCGCGGCAACGCCTGCCGATGCTCTACGTCGAGGCCATTCCAGTGCGCTTGGACCCGCTTGGCTACGTCAACGAGGTGGGCCTGCTGCTCACTGGCGATGACGACGGCCGCATGCTGCGCACCTTCGTTTCGGGGCGCGTGATGTACCGCGAGACCATTCGCGCCGCCTTGATCCGCCACATCGAAAAGGACCTGGGCACCATGGTGCTCCCGCAGCTTCCGGCATCGCCGGTGCCCTTCACCGTTGCAGAATACTTCCCGGCGCCGAGCGAGACCGGCCTGACCGATGATCGTCAGCACGCCGTTTCCATGTGCTACATCGTGCCGGTACGCGGCGAGACCAGCCCTCGCTCCGACGCGTTGGAGCTGACCTGGCTTTCGCCCAGCGAAGCACTCAGCTCGGATATCCAGGGCGAGTTTGCCGGCGGTCGCGAAAACATTCTCCGTCAGGCATTAGCCCATGTCGGAGTGAATATCTAGCCCTACTGCCCGCTCTTTGGAATGATTCCCTGCTTGCGCTTGATAATCGATCCAACCCAGCTTCCCAAGAGCACTCCGAGCATGCCGACGGTGCAGCCGATCAAGGTCTCGACCACGCGGTCGTACATCACCGAGCCACTCAGGCCGGTCACCAGCGAGACGCCCACGAGCGCCATCGGGGTAATGAAGACCTGCGCCAAGAAGTAGTTGCGCATGACCAGGAGCTCGGCCATGAACTGGCACAAGGCAATGAAGGCGAGCAGGATCCACACCTGCGGGTTCAGGAAGATCAGGATCGCCATCAGAATCATGCCTGCCAGGGTTCCGAGCATACGGTGCACGCCGCGCCGGATGCGCAAGGTCGTGGTATGCCCCACCAGGGGAACCACCGCGGCCACCATCGCCCAGTAGTTGTGCCCGGCTTCCAGGCTGCTGCCCACGGTATTGGCCAAGGCGCCGGCCACGCCGGCAGTCAGGATGTAGAACAGCCCTTCCCACCAGATGGCCTTGCGGACGTTATCGGACAGCGGAGGCAGCGGGGTGCGCTTCCACAAGCTGGTCCACTGCCCGAGCGCGCCGGCCGCACCGATGGCTACCGACAGCAAGATCGTCAGGGCCGCCACGAGCAGGGCTTCGCCGATTGGTGCCGGGACAGGGATCGAAGCGATTGCCGCAAAGGCGAAGATGTGGAATAGCGAGCCGCCAGGCCGCAGCCTCATGAAACCCACCAGCACCGAGCAGGCGCCTGCAACGAGCGTCGTCGCGCCAATGACTTGCCACTGCTTGATTCCAGGATCCGAATGGTCGATCCACCAGTGCGAAGCGGCCAGAGCCAGAGCGATCACCGCGAAGAACAAGGCACCGGAACGGACCTGCATCCGCAAGCGGTTCCAGTAGCCGTCCACACGCCCGTACACGCCGGTAAAGGCGCCGAAAACCGCAAAGACCACGAGGTCCAGCCGGTCAATCGCGAAGAGAGTGATCAGAGGCGCAAAAACACCAATGCCGGTGCGCAGGCCGATCCAATGGTCCTTGCGGGCAGGCCCCAGCGTAATGAGCGCCTTGGCGGATTCCTTCAGATTCTCCAGACCCACGTTTTCCTTCCGTCGCGTTGGACACAACACGTACGCTCCATTATTCGTGCTTTGCCTTGTGAAGCGGTAGGTTTTGGCGCACATTGCCCCTGTCGTTTTCCTCACCGCGCGGTTAATACGGCACACTTGGTACGTGCCCGAAAAGAACTTTGACCCCAGTGCCCCGCATGCCCGCCAGGAAGAATTCGGCTTTGAAGTCGGAACCCGGCTGACCGCTCCGGATGGTTCCCCGATGCTGGGACGTACCGGCGTTATCCGCACCCCGCACGGCGAAATCAAGACGCCCGCGTTCATTGCGGTAGGCACCAAAGCTACCGTCAAGGCGGTCACCCCGGTGCAGGTCGAGGAGCTTGGCGCGCAGGCAGTGCTGTCCAACGCCTACCACCTGTATCTGCAGCCTGGCGCGGATATCCTCGATGAAGCCGGCGGACTTGGCAAGTTCATGGGCTGGCAGGGCCCGACCTTCACCGACTCCGGCGGATTCCAAGTCATGAGCTTGGGTTCAGGTTTCAAGAAGGTCATCGACATGAAGTCCGTAGACCAGTCTGGTCCGGATGATGCCGTGGCCCCAGGCAAGGAGCGCCTGGCCAACGTGGATGAGGACGGCGTCTGGTTCAAGTCCCATCTCGACGGCAACAAGCACCGCTTCTCCCCTGAGATCTCCATGGGCGTGCAGCACCAGATCGGCGCGGACATCATGTTCGCCTTCGACGAGCTGACTACCTTGCAGAATTCGCGAGGCTACCAGGTCGAGTCGCTGGAGCGCACCCGGCGCTGGGCCGAGCGCTGCATTGCCGAGCACTTCGCATTGACCGATTCCCGCGAAGGCAAGGAATACCAGGCACTGTTCGGCGTCATCCAGGGCGCCCAGTACGAAGACCTCCGCCGCAAGGCCTGCCAGGACCTGGGTGCCATGGCTTTCGATGGCTTCGGCATCGGTGGCGCCCTGGAAAAGGAAAATCTGGGAACCATCGTCGGCTGGTGCGCCGAAGAGCTTCCAGAAAACAAGCCACGCCACTTGCTGGGCATTTCCGAGCCGGATGACGTCTTCACCGCGATTGAGAATGGAGCCGATACCTTCGACTGCGTCTCGCCCACTCGCGTCGCGCGCAACTCGGCGTTCTACACCCCATGGGGCCGCTTCAATCTTTCCGGCGCACGCTACAAGCGCGATTTCACTCCACTGGTGGAAGGCTGCGAGTGCTATGCCTGCAAGAACTTCACCCGTGCGTACATCCACCACCTGTACAAGGCCAAGGAACTGCTCAGCCACACCTTGATTTCCATCCACAATGAGCAGTTCACTGTTTCGCTGGTTGAATCCGCGCGCCAGGCGATCGAAGACGGAACCTTCTTCGAGCTCAAGGACAAGGTGCTCTCCAGCTACTACGCTGGCAAGCCGGATCCGCAGGGCCAGCTGGTCGCCCCGTAGGCAAGAGCCGCAAAGCAATCAAGGCATCGATTCTCCACGCACTGGGCAGTGCATGGAGAATCGATGCCTTGGACTTTTCTAGGCCGAAGTTCTCTGCCCTGCGCGGGTCATCGGCAAATGCATGATCCCGTCATCGTCATAGTCTTCTCCGGAGCGGAGGAAACCGAACTTTCCGTACCAGCCCTCCAGCTGGGTCTGGGCGCTGAGCTGGATCTTAGCCTCCGGAGCGCAAAGCGCCACGGCACGCTGCATGAGCTCCCCTGCAAGGCCCCGGCCACGGGCTTCCGCAGCCGTGGCAACCCGTCCAATGCGCGGAGTGCCGCTTGCGATTTCCATGATTCGAACCGTGCACAGCACTTTTCCGCCCTCGGCGGCCACCAGATGCACAGTGTCGGCATCCAGATCGCGGCCATCGATGTCCGGGTAGCATGATCGCTGCTCGACGATGAATACCTCGGCACGCAATTTCAGTATTGAGTAGAGCAATTCTGCGGAAAGCCCATCGGGCTTGTGGATGGAAATCAAATCGTTCATATCACAAGACTACCTACGCCACCGCGCCAAGCTTCCTGCCGAAAACTTGCAGCAGGGCATTTCCGCCAAAGAGCATTGCCGCGATCCACAGCAACGGGGGAATTGGAGTACCGGGGCTTAGCACCAGGCAGAAAATTGGCGAGAACGTGGCAGCAACCCGAATGAAAGTGGCTGTTTCCAGGAAAAGATACGTGGCCATGGCCGAATCGCTGGTTGCTCCCCCGAGTAATGCATCCCAGTCACGTTCTTCCCTGCTGGCGTGGGCACTGCTTGCCGCAGCACACCCCAACGCGGCGACCAGGCCCGCGGCCATCCATAGCCAAAGGCGATCCAGCTGGATATCATGCCGAGCATTCCCAGCCCGCCGGTCAAGAGCAGCAGGGTGATGGCTGAAAAGAGCATCGCATACAGCGTTGCCGCCCGCACCAGGCGCGCTTCCGAAATCCCTAGAAGCTGGGTTAGCTGCTGTTCGGAGACGAGCGGAGCAATGGTCGTGGAAATGCTCAAGGTAAGAACCACGCATAGAGCCAGATAAAAGGCCGCCGCGCTCAGCGGGTTGGCAATTCGCTGAACCGTGGCGGCCAGCGCGAAAACCAGGAGCAGGAACCAGGCCACCGAATGCCAACGGCCTCCTCGCAGCAAGCGGAGGCAGAGAATACGCCACGCCACCGGCAACTTGGCGGTGAGCTTGCTGCCGCGGGCGCGCCTGCGGCTAATAGCGGACTGTGCCGGAGCGGCGATGCCTCGCGAATCGCCCTGCATCAAAGTCCCCATGGCGAATTGCTGGTGCTCTCCGGCAGAACGCAGTGCTTGGCCCGGGATCTGGCCAAAATGACGATACGCACAATAGGTACTCGCGCCGCTAAATGCCAGGACAACGAAAAAGGCGAGCGTCCAGGCAGCCGGATTCAAGGTGGCCGCAGCCAAAGCGCCAACCAGGCTTTGGGACCAAGGAATCCGGAACATCAAGAGCATCCACAACATGGCCAGGGCGATGAGCAGTCCGAGGCCCATCCAGTCGCAGATCCGTCGCGCAGCTATTTGCTGGTTCATCCCCTGGATAGCAGTGGCTGCGTTGGCAAGCCCGACGCCGGCCACCGCGAAGCAAGCGAGCCCAAGGACCGCAACGGGCAACGGGAGCGATCCGGCCAGCCCCAGCATCACGATCAGCCAAAGCGCACCTGCAAAGCTGCTTGTGAAAAGCCCGGTGAGTACCGCATTGCGCCAAGACGGCTGGCGGATAGCCCGGAGCGCGACCGGCAGCGGCAGCCACCAGTCGGCCTTGGCCGCGCTGAGCCCGCAAGGCCCCAGGTAAAGCATGAGCCGGAGGGTTGCCAAGCCTGCCAATGCCAATAGCACGAAGGACAGGTCCTGCATGCGCCAGACGGCGCTGGGCAGCTCCTGGTGGGCTACGCCCTCGCCCAAGAGCACAAACAGCATGCCAAAGAGTGCGCTGAAGAGGTAGGCCAACGCCACCAGCGCGGCCAGCACCCAGACATAGGCATCGGAAAAGCTGTCGAATTTCTCGGAGAAGTTTCGGCGCTTCTTGGCTCGGTTGACCAGTTCTCGCGGATTGAAATCAACGGCGTGGCTTGCAACCCTGCTAGCGCTCAAGCCACTGCGCCCCTACCTGCGGATCAAGCAGTTCACCCTCGTCTTCATCCAGAAGCAGCACCTGGTCCATGCAGCTTCGCAGCATGAACGGATCATGGGTCACCGCTAGCAAGGTTGTTCCCCCGCTGCGTACCCCGGCGAGCCGCTGGTACAGCTTCTGCCTGATGCGCAGGTCCAGGCGTTGTTCCGGTTCGTCAAGAATCAGCAATTCTGCCGGCCGGATCAAGGCCGCGGCCAGCAGCAGCTTACGGCGCTGGCCGGAAGATAGCTCCCCGGGCAGGTGATCGGCAGCAGCAGTGATTTCGAAGAAGTCGAGTTCCGTCTGGACTGCCTGGACCCAATCATCCAGTCCGTGTCCACGGGCGACCATTTCCAGATGCTCGCGCACAGTGAGCTCTTCGAAGAACGCGCCGTCGGTGACCTGCACGGCGACGGTACGGCGAAAATGCTCCGAGCTTTCATTCACGGGAAGGCTTTGGAACTCGACGGTGCCTTCAACCGGAATGAGATGTCCCAGGATCGTGCGAATCAGTGTTGATTTTCCGCTGCCATTGGCACCGATAATTCCTAAGCCAGTACCTGCAGCCAGTTGCAGGTTGATCGGCCCGCAGATCACGCGACGGGGATAGCCGATGGTCAAGTCACGTACTGCTAGCTGGACTCTAGGGCTTTGACCTGTCTGCATATCATCGACTCTAGTGTCTGGATACAGCTGTGGGCATCGCCCTCACGGATGATGCCCACAGGATGACTAGCTTGCGACGGTCGCTTGGCTGTAGCCGGGTTCGCGCTTTTTGAACCATTTGATGACCATCGAGGTCACCGGAACAAACAGGATCTCCACGGCGGTCTTGTAGACGAAGCCCACCACCACGTAGTTGATGAATGTCGGTGCATCGGCGATGCCGATAACTGGCGCTGCAATGGCACAGAAGATCAGGGTATCCAGGAATTCTCCAACACCGCTGGAGCCGATCAATCGGAGAATCAGCCCACGTTCGCCGGTGCGTTCCTTGAGCTTGACCAGCACCCATGAGTTGGCGAACTGCCCCACCAGGAAGCCGCAGGCGGAGGCGACGACGATCTGCCAGATCGGGCCAAGGGTGCGTTCTAGCGCTTCTTGCCCGTCGTAGAAGTCAGCTGACGGCAACTGGATCATGACCCAGAAGCAGAACACCGCGAAGAACGCCAAGGCGAAAGTCACCAGGATCGAACGGCGAGCTGCCTTCAATCCGTAAACTTCCGAAATGACGTCGCCCAGAATGTAGGCCAGCGGGAAGAGGAAGAAACCGCCATCAGTGATGAGCGGACCGAAGCTGACACCTTTAGAGGCGCCAATATTCGAAAGAATCACGACCGCACCCATCAAGGTGAGCACCGTGGAGAAGTAGGGAGAACCTGAAGAAGCGAAAACCGCGTTCTTGGTTCGAATCAAATTGTTGCCGGCGGTGGAATCGCCCATGAAATTGTCCTTGTCAAAGTGGTTCGCCAGAACATCGCTAAAGGGGCACGACCCGGCCCATGAATCAAAAGGGTGAGGGTTCCGTGCCTACGCGCTGTCCCGCTGTATTAGCACTTACGCAACAAGTATCCCATGCGTAGCTACAGCCACGTTCTCACCTGTTGAAAGCCAACCATGTTTCAGAAACCAAAGATTTCCTAAATTCATATCTCACTTGCATGTCTTCGGACTATAAATTCGAGGAAACAAATAGTGCAGTGACCGTCCTCCCGTACATCAGCATGAAATTTTTTCTTTTTTGAACGCGTTCAAATAATTGGTAGAATCAGAGCCATCCACTTCCACCCAAAGGCTCCATGACAACGCAACCTCGCACCGAAAAAGGCCAGCAGACCCAAGCCAAGCTCTTGGCGACTGCTTTGGAGTGCTTTGCCAAGGATGGATATAAAGCCTCGAGCATGCGCGCCATTGCTTCGAACGCAGGGGTCTCCCTGTCGCATGCGTACTACTACTTCAAGTCCAAAGAGGAGATCGTTGCCCAGCTCCTGCTGAACCTGCGCCGGGAGCAATTTGATCTATGCTCGGGAATGCTCACTGAGGGAAACACCCTCGAAGCCAACATTCGCGCAGTACTCGACACGGGCGTCGAAGCGTTGGCCCCGTATCACGATTTCGGGCCTGCGTTCCTGCGTTTGATGCTCGCGCGCGATATGCGCAACGACGAGATTTCCAGCATTGAATTGGAGATATGGGAGAAGGTCGTTTCCGGATCCCGCCCGTTGCCCCCATTGGGCATACGACGCGATCTGCCGAAGTTCTTGCTGCTGGTTTCCCGCCAGATCTTCTCGGCGTGGGCCTTCGACCAGTCGCCGCAGCAGCGCCGTTCCAGACTTCTGATGAAAAATATGGCACCGGTTGCCGCCAAGTTTGCGGTGCTCTGCCGCTTGCCTGTGGTGCGCTCGCTCTTTGAAGATGTGCTGGCACTGATGGATCCAGGGCCAGCAGAGATTGCTGAAGTGGCCGTGGCCAATCCTGCACCGCTGAGAAGGCCGAAAGCCTCCTGAAAAGCTGCGTATCGCGCGAGCCGGCCAACACCCTGACACAGAGTTCCGTATCACCGTGCCTTAAGGCGTAAAGTCAAACATGCCGATAGGTGATCCCTAGCGAACCAAAGGAGAACGCAGCACTATGAGCGCAATGGCACGAGCACTGCCAAGCTGGACCCACGACTACGCCACGCTGCGTGATCGCATTGCTTCCTTCCCAAGCCAGCATGAGATTCGTTCGGTAAATCAAGACGGCGAAGACGTGGAAATCCTCCGCTACTGGCCTGATGCCTCTTGGACCGCGCCCAAGGACGCGCAGCGTTTGATCCTCTTGGGCACTCCCAACGACAGCACCGCTGCAGAACTAACCACGTCGGGTTGGAGGCCAAGCACGACCATGCATCTGCTGGCCGGCAAGCCCGATGATGTCGAGCAGGTAGTCAAGCTCGCCGACACTTCCGGGCTTTTCGAAGCTCCAATGGATAACTATGACGTCGTTGAGGTGACCGACTTCGACCGTCCGGTAGCCCGAGGACGCATGCGCTACGGCGAAAACTACGGCCTGCTTACCGACCCGGACCTTTTCTCCCCTGCCGATCCCGATACGGCCCGCCGCGCGGTACTAGCTAACTTTGCAGGTGCCGCTTTCGGCCACGGGCTGCCCTGGCTGCTGCTGGTGGCCACCGCAGAGCATGCCCAGCAGCTTCCCGAAGGTTGGTCCAAAGCGACCACGCTCAGCTTCTGGCAGCACGGCTAATCCCATTCCCTACCCGCACTACCCGCAATTGAGACTATGACTAATACAAACACTGCCGCTCCAGCCATGACCCTGACCATCGCTGGTTCCGAAGCCACTGGCGGCGCAGGCGCCCAGGCCGATTTGAAGACTTTCCAGGAACTGGGAACCTACGGCATCGTGGCCTTGACCTGCATCGTCTCCTTCGATCCCAAGGATTCCTGGAACCACCGCTTCGTTCCTGTTGACCAGCAGGTAATTGCGGATCAGCTCGAAGCCATCCAGACCTGCTACGAAGAGAAGCTCCGCACGGTCAAGCTGGGCATGATGGGCTCGCCAGCAACGATCAACACCGTTGCCACCGCACTGAAGTCCCAGCAATGGGACAACGTACTGCTCGATCCGGTGCTGATCTGCAAGGGCCAGGAACCAGGCCACGCGCTGGACACCGACGAAGCCCTCAAGGCTGCCCTGTTGCCGTTGGCTACGTTCGTCACCCCGAACCACTTCGAAGCGGAACAGCTCTCGGGAATCAAGATCACCACCGAAGATGATCTGATCGAAGCCGCCAAGAAGATCCATGAGGTCTCCGGTGCAGCGGTCTTGGCCAAGGGCGGAGTCCGCATCGCTGGCGAAGACGCAGTGGACGTTTTCTACGATGGCACCACCCTCGAGGTCTTGCGTGAGAAGAAGATCGGCGAAGTCGCGGTCTCCGGCGCAGGTTGCTCGCTGGCTGCAGCCGTAACCGCAGAGCTGGCCAAGGGGTCTACCCCGCTGGAAGCTGCCCGCACAGCCAAGGCGTTTGTCACCGAAGGCATCCGCAACCGCGTTTCTGGCAACACCCCGTTTGACGCGCTCTGGCAGGGCGGCCGCCGCTAGGCCCTAGCTGCTTGACAGTTTGCTGGCCATCACCGTTCTCGGCGGTGGCCAGCAAACTGCTTTAACCGTGATCCCAGTCATTGGCCTAAGCCAACTGCACTTGTTATGGTTAATTTGGAAGTGCTCAGAATCAATGCGTGGAGAACCACAGGAAGGGGCGGTCGGCTATGCAAGCCACTTTGACGCTCTGCCCGTTCGTCTGCGTATCGAACGGGGTTGGCCACACATTTTCCGCTTAAGGCCTCTGCCTTAGGCAATGTTTCAGTGCCCCCAATTTTCGATCCCTTGCAGACCTCAACACCTTGACGATTAGTGATTCCGCGCGCCCATAAAGCGCGTGCGGACTATTTGAGGATTTCCCATGCAGCCATTGACCGAAAAAACCATCCGCTCTTCCTTCATCAACGCCAGCCGCCAAGAAGCGAAGAAATTGACCCTGCCCGAAAACTTCGACTCCCTCGATTGGGATTCGCTGGAGTACCTGGGGTGGCGCGACCCGAAAATGATGCAGCGCGGCTACCTGCTCCACACCGATGAAGCGGGGCGGACCCGTGGCATCCTCTTGCGCCCCACCGACGGTGGCCGCAAGCCGACTAACGCCACGATGTGCGAGATGTGCCGCGACGTGAACATCCCCTGCGCGGTAGGCATGTGGACGACCAAACGCGCAGGCCAGGCCGGACGTGACGGCAACACCCTGGGGACATTGATCTGCCTGAACTTCGAGTGCTCCCGCAATGTGCGGATTCCGCCTCCGAAGAATCCGATTTACCCGGGCCCAATGGTTGTCGTTGCCCAGCGCATCCAACTGCTCGACGAACGCGTGCACAGCTTCCTGAACCGCCTCTAGGCAACCGGAACCTTTAGGCCGATTCCGGCGTCGCCCGCCCAGCAAGTAGTGAACTGATGAGTAACAAAGCGTCCAAATTTTCTCAAAAATCGACGTGCCCATCAGGCCTTGCTGGGCGGGTTTGTCGCAGTGGTTCGCGGATTTTATTGTGAAATTCCCAAGCCAGCACAATATCCAGTCAAAGGTTACTATTCAATAACCCCTTGATATATGAGCCACGTCACCTAAGATTCCAGCTATGGGTATACGCACTAGCGGACGTTTACCCCGGACGATCATCAAGGCTCGCACCGCTTTAATGTCGCCCGCCCATGACGGGAGCAGCACCGCTATCCAGCCCAGCTAGGAGAATCATGGTCACTCGCCGCACGCAGAGAGTGCCGCGCCTGATTTTGGGATCGGCCACTGCACTTGCATTGGCTGTTACCTTGTCAGGACCGGCAAGCGCAGCAGGAATCCCCCAACCAGGCGACGGCGAAAACGCCGCGTCCCTGCCAATCACCAATTCATCAGCGCTTTCCAACCTGAAAGTCTCCGGGCCTCTTGCCAAATCAACTGGCGAGGTGTCCGTTTTCGTTCAGTTCCAAGGCGATGGCGCCTTCGAGACGGTGAAGAAGTCCGGCAAGAAGAAGGACACTGCCAAGGTCAAGAAGATCGGCAAGGAGGTCAAGGCCAAGGGCAAGCAGCTGGCAGCCGAGGCTAACTCGAAGGTCATCTACACCACGCACAACGCACTGCAGGGTGTCGCGCTGACCGGTGATGCCGCTGATCTGCGCAAGCTTGCCCAGCGTAGCGACATTGCCAAGATCAGCTCCATCGTTCCCAAGAAGCCTTCCAACCGCAGCTCGGTAGTTGACACCGGCGCCCTGGAATCATGGAAGTCCCTGGACAAGACCGGTGACGGCGTCAAGGTGGCTGTACTGGATACCGGCGTGGATTACACGCACGCCAGCTTCGGCGGACCAGGCACCTTGGAAGGCTACAAGGAAGCACAGGCATCCGAAGAGCTGCCAGGTGCAGATTCCGGCCTGATCGACACCAGCAAGTTCATCGGCGGCTGGGACCTGGTTGGCGACGACTACAACGCTGACTCCGATGATCCCACCTACCAGCCAATCCCGCATCCGGACCCTAACCCGCTTGACTGCCAGGCCGCCGGACACGGCTCCCACGTTGCCGGCACCACCGCAGGTTACGGCGTCAACGCCGATGGCTCGACCTTCACCGGGGACTATTCCTCGCTGGACGCCGACGCACTGGCGCAGATGAAGGTCGGCCCGGGCTCGGCCCCAGACGCGCAGCTCATCGGCATCCGCGTCTTCGGCTGCGGCGGCTCCTCCTCCGTGGTTGGCCAAGCACTGGACTACGTACTTGATCCGAACGGTGACGGCGACTTCTCGGACCGGGCCGACGTGGTCAACATGTCCCTCGGTTCGGATCACTCCCCTGCCAATGACCCCGAAAATGACATTGTCGATGCCCTGAGCGCAGCCGGCATCCTCTCGGTTGTCGCTTCCGGCAATGCCGGCGATGTCACCGACGTAGGCGGTTCGCCGGGCAACTCCCGATCCTCGCTGACCGTAGCCAACTCCGTTGGCTCGCACGTCACCTTGGACAAGATCCAGGTTGATGCCCCAGAAGATGTTGCCGGCTCGGCCTCGGGCCAGTACTCGGCAAACTTCAACTACACCAACGCTGATCCGGCCGCCTTGTCCGGAGAAGCGGTGATGGCTCCGGCCGACAACGCATTCGGTTGCGACGCATTTGAAGAAGGTTCGCTGGAAGGCAAGTGGGTTTGGCTGCAGTGGAGCGAAAACGGCGAGTTCCCTTGCGGTTCCGGCGTACGCTTCAACAACGCTGAAGCCGCCGGTGCCACCGGTGTCCTCTTGGATGCAGAAAGCAACCTGTTCGATGCAGGTATCGCCGGCAACGCGACCATCCCGGGTGCGCAGTTCACCTTGGACGAGTCGAACAAGCTGCGCCCAGCAGCTGAAGCTGGCACGCTGAAGGTTACCCTGTCCTCCGAATTCGTTGGCGGTTCCTCCAGCGAGTCCGGTGTTGCAGACACGCTGAATTCCTCCTCCTCGCGTGGCGTCCACGGTTCCAACGGCGTGGTCAAGCCGGATGTGGCTGCCCCAGGCACCCAGATCGGCTCGGTTGGCGTCGGTACCGGTACCGGTACTGCCGTGATGACCGGCACCTCGATGGCAACCCCACTGGTTGCCGGTATCGCCGCGCTGGTTCTGGAAGACAGCGACTACACCCCGTACGAAGCCAAGAGCGTCATCATGAACACCGCGGCAACCGACATCAAGGACGCCAATGGCGAAGCCTACGGTCCGAACCGCGTTGGTTCCGGTCGCGTCATGGCTGACGCAGCGCTCCAGAGCCCTGCCTTCGCTTACGATTCCGAAGCAGCGGATCTGACCAGCATGGTCTTCGGCGTTATCGAACTGGATGGCAAGAAGCCGTTCAGCGCGCAGCGTGAAATCACCATCGAGAACACCAGCGGCAAGGCGCAGAGCTACGACGCCAGCTACGTGGCCGCTACCGAGATCCCAGGCGCAACCTTCACCTTGGATCGCAGCAGCGTCACCGTGCCAGCTGGCGGCAGCGCCAAGCTGAACGTCACCCTGAGCGTTGACCCGCAGCAGTGGGCCAAGACCATCGATCCAACCATGGCTACCAGCCAGTCCGGTCTGGCTCGTGCCTGGGTTGCCGATGCAAGCGGCCGCGTAGAGCTGACTGCCAGCGACGCTCCTACCCTGCGCATTCCAGTCCAGGCAGCACCAAAGCTGGCCGCTGACATGGAAGGCAAGCTCAAGAAGCTGAAGAAGGGCTCGGATACCACCAGCCTGAGCCTGAAGGGCAAGGACATCACCGCTGGCGAGGGCGCTACTTCGGTAACCTCCCTGCTCGGTGCTTTCGAGCTGGGCGCCTCGAGTGAACGCGGCGACGATTCACTGGACAGCATCCCGGCTGCCCGTTCCATGGACCTGCAGCACGTTGGCGCATCGAGCACCGCTGCCCGCACCGGCATGGCTGACGGACTGCTGAATATCGGCATCTCCACCTGGGAAAACTGGGCCCACTTGGCTGGCGGCACCGAGCTGGATGTCGAAATCGATACCAATGGCGACGGCGAAGCTGACTTCGTTACCTTCAATGCCGCATTCGATGAAGTCGACCTGGACCTGGCAGCGACCTTCAACGTCGCCACCGGCGAACAAGTTGATCTGCAGCCGGTGAACGGCATGCTCGGCGATGTCGATACCAACACCTTCGACACCAATGCAGCGGTCTTCCCGATCTCCCTGTCAGCCCTCAGGCTCGATGAGGATTCGGCAGAGATCTCCTACCGTGTTCTGGGTTACTCCTGGTACAACACCGATGAGAACGGCTCGATGATCCCGGTTGACCAGACCGACTGGATCGATTTCAACGTGGCAGCGCCACAGGTTGATTTCGGCGCAGAAGGCACCCTGTTCACCGATCTGTCCGGCACCCAGATCCCGGTGACTGTCGCTGACAGCACCAAGGCATCGAAGGCACTGTTGCTGCATCTGCATAACGGCAACGATGACCGCGCACAGGTTCTGGAAGTAACTGACGGAAAGAAGAAGGGCAAGAAGTAGGCCTTCCACCTCCCAAGAGCAGGCCCGGGGCACTTCCTAGCGAGTACGGAAGAGCCCCGGGCCTATCACCTTTTAAATCTGCAGTGCAGCCTATTGCATGCTGAGCTTCTCTTCGAGAATCAATACCGCAGCTTCTCTTACCCGGGCCGCGAATTTCCCATCGGCCTTGGCTTCGGCCGCCAGGGCCTTCGCCATGGTGATGGCCGGAGCCGATTTTACGCATAGCGGAACAGTTCCGCCGGCGGCAACAAACTTCACTGCGCGCTCGCCCACCGGCACATAACCCACCTGCTTGGCTTCACAGAGATCATCGGAAATCACGATTCCCCCGTACCCCATCTGCTCACGCAGCAATCCGGTGATGATCTTCGAAGAGAACGGTGCATCGTTCTTCTCATCGAGTCGGGTGTAGCGGGCGTTAGAGACCATGACCCAGGATTTGTCCTGCTCGATAGCCTGCTCGAATGGCTGCAGATCGCTGGAGTCCGCACCGATCTTCGTATCGGTCACCCCGGTACTGGTATCGGTGTTCTCAGCTACCCGGCCCAATCCGGGGAAGTGCTTGACCACCGGTTGCACGCCTTCAGAGCGCAGCGCTTCGTTCACCGTTGAAATGGCTTTGGAAACCCCCGAGGCGTCATGCGCATATTCGCGGCCAAAATAGCCGATGGGTGCGTTGCCGGTGCCGATACTGGCAGGAACAACGTCTGCCACCGGAGCCAGGTTCACGTTGATACCTGCTTCAGCCAGTTCCTTCCCGACGGCGCTCACTTCACGTTTCAGCTTCGATGCGGGCCACTGTCCCTGCGTCAACGCAATAGGCAATTCGGCAAAACCAGCGCCCTGAAGCACCCGGACAAAGCCCCCTTCCTGATCGGTGGCCACCCAGACCGGCAACTGCCCGGGAATGTTGGATGCCAGGCTCTGGGTAATTTGCTGGACCTGGGTTGCAGTCTGCTTCACCGGCAGTTTCGAACGGCCACGCAGGAAGACATTGGAAATTCCCTGCTTCTTCATCGCAGAAATTTCCGCAGCAGTTGCTCCTGTAGCCGGGACACCGGCCATCACGAGGCTCGCGGCCTGTTCGCTGGCGTTCAGCTCGTCTGCCAGCGCTTCTGCTTTCTGGCGCAACGAGGGTTCCTGGCTGCGACTCGGCGTTGAGCCCGTTTCAGCGCCAGAGTTGCGGGACGGGCCAGGAGTTGCCGGCTGCGCGGAAGTCCTCGTACTGCTCGGGCTGCTTGAACTGCCCCCGGACGTGCTCGAAACTGGTGCCCCGGCATTCGGCGCACTGCAGCTAGCGAGTATCACCGTCATCAGGATTCCGACTGACAAGAGCTGCTTGGCACGGGTATTCATGAGATCATCCTCCCACCGAAAACTGCGAAGTTGCCGAAGAGCCGACAGCTTCTCACCCCCTGGAAGACCCTAGGCATGCACCACCAGGAGTTCATCCCAGTCGGTGGTGTAGCGCTGCGAAATATGTTCGCGTTTCATCGACCACTCAGGGATTTTGGCCATCCCGGCATGCCCCAGGCCAATGGATTTGGCGCCGAATCGAAGGGAAATATCTTGGACTACCGAGGAGACGTTTTCTTGTTCCTCGGCAGCCGGATCGACGCTCTGGCCAAAGAGATCCAGCTGTTGCTCACCCGGAGAATCGCTGAGCCCGGAGAGGATCACTCCCCCTCGAACATAGTCCATACCCGGTTGCATCAGATCGCGCATCGCGGCAATTGCCAGCTTGCTGAGCACGATGGGATCTCTCGTCGGACGCGGCAGCCGCACCTGGGCACTTGGGAATGATGCCTCTCCCCGGGCGAAGCGGCTGGTGCCCGCGGTGACGGTGAGCAGCGAAGCGTAACGGCCTTCGCGCGCCAGGCGGCCGGCAGCCTTTTGCGCATAGATGGACATGACTTCTTCCATCGCTTCATAGGTGCGCACCGGCGTGGAGAAGGAACGGGTGAACATGACTTGCCCGCGGTCCGCGCGTTCCTCCACCGGGCCGATGCAACGTTGCCCGTTGAGTTCGAAGACCGTGCGTTGCAAGACGACAGAAAACTTCTTGCGGATCGCCAATGGGTCAGCTGCTTGCAGGTCCGCGATGGATTCAATGCCCATTGCTGCAAGCTTGGCACCAGTTTTGCGGCCCACGCCCCAGACATCGGTCACTGGAACACGGTTCAGGATACTGCCCAAGACCTCGGGATCCATGAGCTGCTGCACGCAGACTCCGCCTAGTCCCGGATTGTGCTTGGCAATATGGTTGGACAGCTTCGCCAAGGTCTTGGTGGATGAGACTCCCACGCACACTGGCACGCCAATAGTCTTGTCAATGGCGGCACGGATCTGGGCCGCGGTGCCGCGCACCTGCTCCAAGTTGCCTTCCAGCCCGACGAAAGACTCATCGATGGAATACACCTCGTGCCAGGTCCCGAACCGTCCGAGCAATTCTACTGGTAGCGTTTCCGGTTCGATAGTGCACTATTCGTCATCTTTCTCAGCCTCGATCCTGTGAAACTGAGGTTATCGTATATCTGTTTCTGTCGAACAGTCAGCTGCGCGTTGAGATCGAATGAATATTTGACTCTTTGAGAGCCATCTAAATTTTGACTCAGAGCCACCCGTTATTGCCGTTCAGCGCCACCAAATATTCTCGTTCAGAGCCACCAGCACCACGCGGTCCATCCAGTGGCTTCGAACAAAGAATTCCATCAAGAAGATAGCGGTTCCTAGCCTCCCACATTCGAGTACGCCTCACGCATGTTGAACCCACCGGCCTCAACCCAGATCGTGTTGTGCATGATGCGATCCATGATCGCCTGTTTCGTGCCACCGTTTAGTGACCCTTAACTAAGGTCTGACTGACGGCTCAAGATCTACTGGAACATGAGCATCAAAAGTCATTTCTTCTCCGTTGATCAACACAAGGGAAACCCGCAATGCTTCCAAACCCCTTATGCACCGTGGACCAGTCCAGTTGGATGAAGACGCTCTCGTGCTCGCTACGGCCAGGGAATAGCAGTTCGTAGACTAGAGCCTCAGTGAGGTCCTTGAGTTCGACCCAGCAGCGTGAGGTTACGTCAGCGGCGTTGAGGACTTCGGCGACGCTAGTGTAGGAGATGCCTTGGGCGGACGCGATGACGCGTCCTGAGAAACCTTCGACGCGAAGCTGCAATATTCGCTTCGCTTTGATCTTTCGTGCCATTGAAAATGGCTCCGTCCACCACACAGTCGGCTCCGTGGGGGAAGGAGCTTATACAGGGTGGCTCTAAAGAGAATATTCAGTGGCTCTGATCGAGAATAACGGTGTTTTCATCTGGTGGCGCTGAATGGTAATTTTGGTGGATCTCATGGAGTCAAATATTCAATCGAAAGAATGAAACCTTGATCGCGGAATACGCAACTAGGCAGAGCGCGTAGAAAAGACGAATCTGTCTGTGACATTTCCAGAGGGCTGAGCGCGCCAGTCGGTACAGTCCACAGCGTTCTGACAGAAGGATCGCACTGGCAAATTATCTGCTTAAGTAAAGATCGAAATTTCTGAGACTGCACTATGCGGCGTGATCTTCATCGAAAAACTACAAATTAAGCCTCGCGCTATTCAAGTGATGTCCGCCAGACGCAGAAAGACCTCGTGATCCTAACGATCACGAGGTCTTTGGCGAATAGCCCGTTCACCGTCTGCAGAGAGGCGCTATCCGTGTCATTCAACAGCACGGGCCGCATCGGTCATTGACGTTAGGGGTGCTCCTTCCGATATTTACGAATTCGATCAACATCTTCTTCCGCGCGTTTCTTGGTGCTCAGCACACCGCAGGAGGGATAGGTTGCTTCGGTGGCAGTGGGCGCAACAAGTACTTGTCGCCCGGTAGCTTCGTTGGCGGCAGCGATGACGCTGTAGTCGGTGAGGTTGAGAAGAATTGATGCAGCATTGAATGGCCTGGTATCCTCAAACACGGCACGTAGTTCTTTGCAGATGAATTTATTTTCGTCGACATCCATCTTCGCAGAGGTACTGTAAGCCTCACTTATTTTGAGTCACCACGCTAGATATTGAAGAGCCACTTATTGGCGTGATCTCGCATCGATGTCTCGGATCAATTTTCTTTGCCCGAGTACCGCGCTTACGGATAGACCAATAGCGCAGATCAACACGATAATGCTCGTAAGTAGATTTTCGCTATTGAAATACATCAGTGCGAGAACGAGTATCGCTGGAACCAGATAATAGAGCGGTCCATAGTTATCTTTCATCACTCAACCTCATTTCACGAGAAGCAAGCACTTTGAAGTGCGGTTATTCCAAGAATGTCAGCAAATACATTTCCGTATGTTTTCTTGATGTAGGCGGTGTACTTACCCCAGTCATGGTACGTATTCCAAGCGCGCACCATGACTTCGAACCCTTTCTTTACGCTTCCGAATTTGGCGGCGAGCTTGACTCCAGCTGCGGCGAACTTACCTCCAGGGACAAACAGCGGAAGGACTTCTACGCCGATTGTCCCGATGCACTTTGCCCACCCCCAAACTGTGTTTGGATCAGCCGTAACAGGGAATGCCGTATCTTTGCTGAACGCCACGTTCTGAATGAGCTTTCCATCTTCAAGGGTGAAGCTGGTTGGCACTTTCTTGCCGTTGGCGTCGTAAGCCCACGGGGTTTTTATTCCACCAACATACTCTCCACGAGAGTCAGTAAAACTAACCGAGCCGTCTTTCTCAAGGGATGCGGTAGTCGCGGAGGGAGCTTTCAGCGGGAAAGCGTACTTGTGCGAGGCTTCTGCTGACTCGATAGATATAAGAGTCTGAGAACCTGTCGACGTCGCAAAACTTGAGATCTCCGCACCCTTTGTTTCAGTGGTGACAAGAGGGGTGCTCAAGTCTTTGACTAAGGATTGAGGAACGCCCGAAAGTGAGGGCGTCTTGAGATCTGTTAGTTGCCCAGGCAGGGTGAGCTCAAGTTCAGAACTGGCTTGCTTTACTTCAATGGTTTTCTGATCAACAGTTACTTGCTGTGAGATTGATCTTTCTGGTTCGCTTTCAATACCAGTATCAGCGAGCGCACCTGTTGGCATGGCAATAAGTAATGCGCCCGTGACTGCGGCTCCGCATAACATGGCGGTGTATTTCTTGAGCATCTTTGCTCTCCCTATCTGTATTCCGAGTGCTGGATGACCTGCGCCATCACGGGTCAGTCACGACGGTTCCTAGCATGACGTTTTAGCCAGTCAAGGACATAACGAGTGCTGTCTTGCCTGCGTTGTCTCTCCTTTGAGCTTTATTCGTTTATGAGGACAAACTTAGGCTCTCATTAATGAGACGCGGGCTGCAATCATACTTTCGTAGGAGGGTGCTGATGAACTGACCAGAAAAGCTAACAACGATTGACCATTAGTTGGGAGCTGTGAAATAAGTGCACTGGGAACGGTGAAGTTCGAGGGATCAACATGACGAAGTCCCTGTGATGATGATCATAGGGGCTTCATAATCTCAAAAAGTTTTGCTCGTGAAGAGCGTGCCAATACGTTCAATGTCAAGCGTTTTTCAGTTCTGGGATGTCGTAGAGTGCCCGTGTTGCGGATCATCGCAAACTACACGGCCGGCCGCCGGTGAGCCAATATTCAGGAGGCTGCTTATTACTTTAAAGCTGGCATACGCAGTCAGTACGATTGCTAGGCATCCAACTTTTCCATGCTTTTGATTTCTCACCGGAGTGCACTGTTCTTCATTCCCGGTCGTTGGTTATATTCACGATGAAGCGTTAATGCTCGTTCATATCCCTTCGTCGCGTAAAGATTGCTGAGTTCAGTTTTTCGCGGAGTTCTATAATGGCTGATCCCTAACAGAGCTTCTCAGTGCGGTGATTCCTCTGATGACGCTCGTAATGCGGGGTACGTACCCCAACCATTACCGGAAAGTTTCCACCACGCTACCGCGGATTCAATACTGATACCGATCATTTCAGACAGCACTTGTGGTGGTAGCTGGGCGGATAGGTCCATCACTGCAGTGGTCCTAACGCTCAGGGATTTAAAACCGATCCTGAGTAACCGACGCCCCAACGCTCCGCTACTGATGTGATGCCCTGGATTCCGGCCAGGAAACACCCACCCCGTTGGAGACCTGTCGTTCAATGTGTCCAAATGCTCTATCAGAATATCCGGTAGTGGATCAGGCAAAATGATCGGCTGAGCCGACAAATATAACTTCGTGCATTGTTCCTCGACCATGAAATGCTGGCGTTGAAGCAACGAAACCTTACGAAGACTGCACCCGTAAAAAGCAACCAGCAAACCCGCGAGCCGATCTGCAGTGCTGATCGTGAGATTGGTGAGGAGCTGACGAGTAATCGAGAGCCGATGTTCATCGTCGTAGTGTTCAGCGCTGAGAACATGTCGCCGTACTGATGCTTGCAGCGTGGTGAGCTTTTGCGTGCGGGCCCACGACAGTAAAGCAACGAGCGCATCATGCTCACTCACCGTGCAGCTGCTGAGGAACGCGTCAATATTCCGTTGCGGATACGTGGACAGGTTATGGTTCTGTTCTCGAATTCGGGCGAGGAACTGGTGAGCGAAATGAAGATACCTGCGCACACGATGATACGCCCCCGAGGTAGCTTGCGACGCATGGGCAGAGCGTAGCGGGGCGATATTCCATCGGCAATATCGTTTCAGCAACAGCTGATCCTCGACAGGCTTCACTGTCGTAATCCATCGGTTCCACCAGTACTCGAAGGTTTCTTCATCCACATTGACGTTGTCTAGGATTCCAGCACCGTTCAGCAAGTGGAGGATGAATACGCCTTCCTGAGAGGAGTGGGCTCGCGCGAGAATACTTTGAGAGTCTAAAGGGATTTCGTTGCAGATTAGTTGCTTCAGAAGCGTTGCCCCGTGGGACTTTCGCGTCCATGATTCGAAGGAGTTCGCTCCTGAATAATGTTTTAGTAAGTATCGATATAGTGGCAGCCATTGTTCAGGGATGTTCGTGTGGCCTGGTTCTGTGAACATGTCTTGGATGACCGGTGCGATACGGCATCGATCGCACAAATGTCTTTCGCGAGAATACTGGTCTGACCCACAGCCGGGGCAAGCGTACCGGGCTGCTTTCCCAGCGCAGGCAGCACAGACCAGTTGAGTGTCTTGTTTGTAGTTCAGCAGTCGACGTTGCTGACACTGCGGACAAGTGCTGGGACGTCGCATGCCCAAATAGCACCGAGTGCACACCGGTTGCTCTTCGATGCGCAGCGAGATCCTCCCCATTTGAGCGCACAAAGAACAAACTTGTTGTGGTGATCGGTAACATCTGGTGCAGATCGGTTCGGGGTTTCGGGCTACCAAAGGTCCAAGCTGCTCGCAGTAGGAACATTGCTCGAAAGATCGAGGATCTTTGCGCCAGCAAGGACGGCAGAACGATTTCCCATCCACTGAATGATAGATCGCTCGGTCCTGTTGGCAGCTCGCGCAGGGTTTCTGCCGATATTTCTTCAGGCAGCTCGCGCAGTATCTTCCGCCATCAGGTGCTTTATTCACCATGATCAGTTCACGTTGGCAACCGGCACAGGCTGGGAGGACAACCCATTGAATCCCGGATTTTTTCAGTGCGTGGCACAGCTTCTGCAGCGGCACTGTCATATTTGGTTCTTGACCTGTGAGTAGTCCTGGATGTTTGCTTAGCGCCAGTTCAATATTGCGCAGTACCGGGGCACGGTCAGAGACCGACAGTAGTAGCGTTTCGCATTGGTTCTTGTTCAGTTCAGGAACGATATCGCACAGTTGCCTCGCCGTCGCAGTAAGCTGCTGCCCCAAAGGATGAGTTCTCCCTGCTTGACTCATCAATTTGGCCTTTGCTGGGTTTGTGACCCATTGGAGGATCCTGGTCTGCGGATCACTGCTCTTAACGGTCGCAAATCGCCGATCGGTGCTTTTGTCGGCTCAGAAGCATTGACGGTTTTTCGTGCAGTCGCTTCTTTCTCGTTAATGACGATCAGATCGTTCAGATCGCAATTCAGCCCGTGGCAGAGCGCTGCTAAAACATCCAGACGCACACGCTGCGGTTCACCGGTGACGAGACGATAAATTTGTTCACGGGATAATTCAATGTCATGTTCAGCCAGCAAGGGGATGAGTTTCGTCGTCTGATAGATTCCCCGAGAAGCCATCACCGCGCGCAAATTCCACGTCGTCTCTAGTTTAATGCTCATGTTTTGATACTTCTCCTAACAATTTCTGCACTGCAGTATTCAAGATGCGGTTCTTATAATCAGAACTCACGGAAGTGTAGATTGCGGTAGACGACGCATGAAGATGCCCGGCTTGTTCCTGAACAAATCGTTCCGCGTAGCCGAACTCAATCAGATGTGTGACATAAGAATGCCTTAAGCTATGCAACGTCAGAGCTTGCGGCAGTCCTGCTTCGGCACGGATTTCCGCGAATCTGCGATCGAGGTATCCTGCCGAAAGGCGTGTCTGGCGTTCAGTAACCCACACTGCGTCCAAGTCATGGGTTCCGAAGCGGGGCCGGCCTTGTTCCACCCATTGCTTCATTCCCTCGATCCACCATCGAAATTCCGGTATCAGCAAGACCGTGCGACGCCGCGGTGCACTTCCTGCAGCACTCTTCGCGAACCTGATATGCACCGCCCCGTAATTACCGAATTGAGGTACGGCTGGATTGTGATGCATATCAGTCAGATCGAGCATTACCGCTTCGGTGCGGCGTAGTCCGAACGCATAGATCGTTTTCACTAATTGCGCATCGCGTAAAGCTCCCAACGCACCCTTCTTACCGGCCTTGACTAATGCTTCGACTTTCGCATCAGCAGTATCGAAGAAGGTTTGCAACTCATCATAGGAGAAGGGCCGGCGAGCTGGATCCGCTTCGTAGTCTAGCCGGTGCACGATCGTGTTCCACGGTAAGCAAATTTGCGAAGGAACCTGTCCAAAGAGCTCCTGACAGGTTTCGGCCCAGTCGTAATGAGCGTTGGTGATGTAATCGCAGAAAACCCGCAACGTGCCATGCTGATTTCTCAACGTCGCCAAAGTGAGCTTATGTGAACTAGCATCATTGCTGAATTGCTCAACATCTCCAACTCGCCACTGCCATGGATAAGCCTGCGTAAAGTCACGGAACCGGCGAATGATGGCCAATCGCGCCATCACAGTTGAATCTTTCAGTCCACGGCTGCGCTGCTGATCAGCCCATCCAGAAAGCATCGCTGTAAACACTGTTTCTTCAGGATGCAGCGCCGTTACTTGATCCGAGGAACGTAGGACTCTTAACGCTGCGATCCGGTCACCATTTTGATGCATACTATGCAACATTAGTATGTTTTTTGACTGATTTGAAGAGCGGATTATTTCTTGGGCGGCTGACTTGGCATGAAACCAGCAAGCTAAACTCGAATCAGGGCCAATAGTGCACCTTATTTAGCATCGCGAGATGCATTCAACGCAACTCACGATCGTTCATGACCCGGGCAGAAATGTCGCCGTACAGTTCATAGTTGCTCGACCGCACCGCGAGGTTGTGGGAGTCCATATAGCGCTGGACCTTGAAGAATGGTTCACCGGTGGGAATGCCCAGATCCTTGGCTTCCTGGGAACGAGCCACCACGCAGCCGTCATTGTTCGACAGCACCACAACGGGGCGATTGCGCAGCGAGTAGTCGAAGGCTCGCTCGCAGGAGACATAGAAATTGTTGACGTCCACCAGGGATACGTGATCAGCGTGTTGGTAAACGTGGTTATCACATCCGTTGAAGTTCATCCGATCAATCTCAGCGTGGATCATTCGACAGTACACTTACTATCCGAACAAAATTTTTAATTAACGATCCAATGGATTCTAATTATAGAACTTTTATTCGATTCCTGTTCAGGCACCCTCGAACGAGTGATTATGACAGGTTTGGATGGCTCAGGTTCAGGCGGGGCCAGAAAAACTTGGCATTGCCAATTCCGACCGGCCTCTCGGATGCACTCCCGATGAATATCGCCAAGACGCTACCTTCTATCAAAATTGCATAAAAAGCGGCGCACATGTCTTCGAACCTAAGGTGCCCGGGGTGTGTGTCGGATTCCTGTTGCGATTTGCAGGAATGCTTCCGCTGCCGGGGAGAGCACTCCCTCGCGGTGAGAAAGGATTATCGGGCGTCGCAGTTCCGGTCGCAGGGGCCTGAGTATGCAGTCACCGATTCGCGCACTCATGGGAGTCCACCAGAGCGCGAAGCCGGCACCCGCTTCGACAAGCGGAAGGATTCCGTCGGGACTTCCGAGTTCGATCCGCACCTTCGGCGCCAAGTTTCGTTGGGATAACTCTTGTTCAAACCAGCGTCGGGAGATGGAACGGTCCCGGTGCATGCAGACCAAGTCGAGGGCGGCCAGTTCCGTGACGTCGATGGGCTCGCCGCTGTTCGCGGAGCCGGGTGGCATGAGGGCCTGCAGTCTTTGGTGTCCTACGGTCCGGGTTTCCAGGCCCAACACCGCAGGCGGGGCAACCGTTAGCCCGAGGTTGAACCGGCCGCTGCGCACTTGCGCGGCGATGGCCTCATCGTCGATCTCAGCGTGCACCCGTACCCCGACATCCGGATGAGCTTTGCGGAAGGCGACGATGAATTCCATGAGCCAGCCGGAGGCCAGGGCTGGCACCGCTCCGATGTCTAGATGCCCCCCGGCCAGGCCGAGGACGTCTCTGACCCGTTCCTGGGCCATGCTGAAGTCGCGCAGCACCTGGCGGGCCGGTTCCACGAGAGCTTGTCCGGTCGCGGTCAAGATGAGTCCGGCGGGTGAGCGGCTGAAGAGCTGCCCGCCAACTTCCTTCTCCAGCGTTCGCAGTGCGACCGAGATTGTCGGCTGGGTAACGTGCAACTCCAACGCAGCGGCGGAGGCATTTCCCGTATCGACCACGGCGAGGAAATATTCGAGTTGCCTGCGTTCCATCACCCTCCATAAAAATTCACTATCGAGTCCATGAAAACAAATCATTAGATACTATAGCCCATCCTATGTAGCGTGGATCACAAGCACAATCACGGAGAGTCATGTCGCCAAACCTTTTGATCCTTATGTCGGACCAGCATGTCCCGTACGCCTGTGGGGCCTACGGCAGCGATATTGCGCGAACGCCTAATCTGGACGCCTTGGCGACGCGGGGCACCGTTTTTGACGGTGCCTACTGTAATTCGCCAATCTGTGTACCTTCCCGCGCATCGATGGCGACCGGCAGGTTCGTCCACCGCACAGGGAACGCGGACAACGCCTCACCGTACCTCGGATCTGAAGCACCGAGCTGGGGACACCGGGCGGCCTCCGCGGGCATCCCGACCACGACAATCGGCAAACTGCATTACCGGTCAGCCCAGGATGATACCGGTTTTCCGGATCAGCGCCGGCCGTTGCATGTGCGGGATGGCAAGGGAGATCTGTTCCATGCTCTGCGTGAGGCGCAGCCGCCGGCCGTCCAGTTGCGCGGAGCCCTGGTCGATACCGTCGTCGGCGATTCCGATTACATCAGGTTTGACCGGGCGGTCGCCGCCGAGGCCGTTGAGTGGCTGGAGGAAAAGGCGTCCGGGGAGGGGCCGTGGCTGGGCAAGGTCTCTTTCGTCACGCCGCATTACCCGTTCACTGTTCCCCAGGAGTTCCTCGACCTGTATCCGCTCGAGTTGCTGCCAATGCCTAGGCGGAACGATCCGCTGGAGTGGGATAACCACCCGGCGGTGGAGATCTACCGGCGCGGCTGCGGCCTGAACGAACCGCTATCACGGAAGGAGACGCTGCGCGCGGTGCAGTCCTACTACGGCCTGGTCAGCTTCATGGACGCCCAGGTCGGCCTTGTCTTAGATGCCCTTGAAGCGACAGGGCAGGCGGAGAACACCATCGTCCTATATGTTTCCGACCACGGTGAGCTGTTGGGCACCAACGGCCTATGGTTCAAGGGCACAATGGGTGAAGGTTCCGTCCGGATCCCTGCCATGCTCGCCGGCCCCGGTGTCCCGGCCGGCCAGCGGTGCGCCACGAACGTGTCTCTGGTGGATGTGTTCCCCACCGTGATCGATGCCCTCAACCTGGACCCAAGGCCGGAGGATGAAGACCTGCCGGGGCGTTCGCTGCTGACCATCGCGAATGAGCCGTCCGACAGCGAGCGGACGGTGTTCAGCGAATACCACTCTGCGAACTCGCACACCGGGTCTTTCATGATCCGCCGCGGCCCCTGGAAGTACGTCCGCTACACAGGGTTCGAAGAACGGCTCTACAACCTGGAAACCGACCCTTGGGAGGACAATGACCTGGCGGAGGACCCGGCGTATGCGTCAAAGCTTGAGGAATGCCGGAACGCGATGCTGGAAATCTGCGACCCGGATCTGGTCGATGAACGGATCCGCGCTGAACAGCGTCGGCGGGTCGAAGCATACGGAGGCGTCGACGCCGTCCTGAAACGGCCGCTTATGGCCTACTCCCCGGCCAACTCCTCCTGATGCAGCCGGAAAACACCCCCTTCCCGTCACTCACAAAGGCGTGCACATGTCTCAGATAACCCCTACCCCACCCGCTCAGCTGCGCATGGTCCGTAAAGCGGCCGTCGGCTCCGCAGTTGGCACTACCATCGAGGCCTACGACTTCCAGATCTACGGCGTGGCCTCCGCCCTGGTATTCAGCACCGTGTTCTTCTCCGACATCCCGCCTTCCCTCGGTGTGGTGTTCTCCTTCGCTACCCTTAGCGTCGGCTTCCTTGCCCGGCCCGTCGGTGCCATGATTTTTGGTCACTTCGGCGACAAGGTCGGCCGTAAGCAGCTGCTCATTATCGCGCTGATGGGCGCCGGGGGGTGCACGACCCTGATGGGCCTGCTGCCCACCCACGCCCAGGTCGGGATATGGGCCCCGGTGCTGCTCGTGGCCCTCAGACTGCTGCAGGGTATCTTCCACGGCGGCGAGCAGGGCGGTGCGGTTCTCATGGCCGTCGAACACGCCCCCGCGCACCGCCGCGGCTGGTACGGCAGCTGGGCCTTCCTCGGCAGCCCCGGCGGAACGCTGCTCGCCGCCGGCGTGATGGGTATTACCATCACCGCCACGGGAGAGAACTTCCTCACCTGGGGCTGGCGCATCCCGTTCGTGATCAGCTTCATCCTGCTCGGCGTCGGCATGATCATCCGCTCCACTGTGACCGAAAGTCCCGAGTTCGCGAAACTGAAGAAATCCGACGGCCACGCCAAAGCCCCGATGATCGAAGTCATCAAGAAGTCCTGGCGTCTGGTCCTGGTCTCCATCGGTGTGAACCTCGGCTTCAACGGCTTCGTCTGGGTCCTGATCAGCTATTCCCTGGCCTACGGCACCCAGTATTTGGGGTACGAACGCGAATTCATGCTGCAGGGCACCCAGATCGGCTCGGTCGCCATGATCGTCGCGATCCTCTTCTTCGCCCGACTCTCCGACAAAATCGGCCGGATGAAGGTCATGTTGGGCGGGGCCCTGTTCATCCTGCTTTACCCGTTCCCGATGTTCGCCCTCCTCGACTCCGCCCGGCCCTCGCTGGCTATCGCCGCGCTCGTCATCGGGTTCGTCGGTGCCTCCGCCGTTTTCGGCCCGTTGGCAGCGTTCCTGGTCGAGCTCTTCCCCACCAAGGTCGCCTACAGCGGCGTCTCGGTCGGTTACTCCCTCGGTGCCGTCCTCGGCGGCGGCCTGGCCCCCTTCATCGCCAGCCTGCTCATGGAAGTCTCCGGCGGACAGTCCTGGACCGTCGCGCTCTATCTGGCCCTCGGCGGTGCCATCAGCCTCATTTCCCTGCTCTTCCTGCGCTCTTTCCGTTCCACCTCTGGGGAGGCCCGAAACCCTCAGGTCGCGGAGACACGGGCATCATGAACACCCGACGTTCCTGCTGTACCCCCGCCCGCCCCATGGCTGGGACGGGGGGGCCGTCCGCCTCCGGTCCACCAGCCCCGGCAGAAGCCGGCCGCCCCGACGGTCACAGGATCGAGGAGGCTCTTATTCCCGCCGGGACCTTCGAGATGGGCGATGCCTTCGGAGACGGGTACCCCGCCGACGGCGAGACCCCAGTGCATCCTGTTCGGATCTCCGCCTTCGCCCTAGACACCACGGCAGTCACCAACCGGCAGTTCGCAGCGTTCTGCGCATCCACCGGGTATCGCACCGAATCCGAACGACACGGAGCCTCCCCAGTCTTCCACCTGCTCGCTAAAGCCGAACGGAAAGACATTCTCGGCACGTCTGCAGAGGCCCAATGGTGGCTCAACGTCCGCGGCGCAGACTGGGCCCACCCGCACGGGCTCGGCTCGCACTGGTCCGATCTTCCGGACCATCCCGTCGTCCACGTTTCATGGAATGACGCCCAGGCCTACTGCGTCTGGGCCGGACGACGGCTGCCCACCGAAGCCGAATGGGAATACGCTGCCCGTGGCGGGATGACCGGGCAGCGCTACGCCTGGGGCAACGACCTCACCCCAGACGGGGAACACCGCTGCAACATCTGGCAGGGTCGCTTTCCCGACCGGAACACCGGCGACGACGGACACATCGGTACCGCCCCTGTCGCTTCGTTCGTAGCCAACGGCTACGGCCTGTTCGATATGGCCGGAAATGTTTGGGAATGGTGCCAGGACTGGTTCCATCCCAAGTATTACAAGCTTTCTCCTGACACGGACCCGCAGGGCCCACCGTTCGGTCTTGGCCACTGCCTGCGAGGCGGTTCCTACCTGTGTCATGAATCCTACTGCAACCGTTACCGGGTCGCGGCCCGCAGCTCCGCCCCGGATGACACCGCGAGCGGAAACTGCGGCTTCCGTACTGCCCGCACCCTGACCTAGTAAAGGATCAACATATTTTCCCAGCAACATACTCCAACACGTAGGGTCATGCTCGGCGGACTCGCTGCCGTCGGGGTTCTTCCCCTGCTCGGCGCCTGCGCGAAGCCGGCCGCTTCGGCATCTTTGCGTTCCACTGCCCACACGAAGGTCGTCCTTTTAGGCACAACCGGCGGCCCAGCCTGGAGCACGGGTCCTGCTGCCCGCCAGTGCATCGCATCCGCACTGGTGGTGGGAGACCGTTACTACCTGATCGATGCCGGCGAAGGGGTCGGCACCAGCCTCATGGCCGCCAAGCTCGGGAACTGGCAGAATCGGCAGCCCCTCAGCGCCCTGCACGGCATCTTCGTGACCCACCTGCATTCTGACCACATAGCGGATCTGTCCAACATCCTGAGCCTCGGAATCTACAACGGCCTGGCCCGGAAGAAGCAGCCCATACCCATCTGGGGACCAGGAAACCGGGGTGTTCTGCCATCGAAGACCGGATCCCAGGTAGCACCCCCCCGTTGTTGCACCGGATAATCCGACCCCAGGCACCGAGGAGACCGTCGATCTGATCGTGCGCGCGTTCGCGACCGACTACAATGACCGCGCCATTGACAGCGGAAAACCGGTGCCTCAAGAACTGTTCCATGCCCGGGACATTCCACTGTCTGAACAGGCCCTGCTCGATCCCAACGAAAGTCCACACCCCAGGATGAAGCCGTTCGTCTTTTATGAAGACGACCGGGTCAAAGTCTCCGCCACGCTGGTCGCCCATGCACCTGTGTTCCCCGCATTGGCCTTCAGGTTCGACACTGATGACGGGAGCGTCGTTTTCTCCGGCGACACTGGTCCGAGCGAAAACCTCATCCGGATGGCACGGGGAGCGGACATCCTGGTCCACGAAGTGATCGCCCCGGAAGGAGCGGCACAACGATACCCCGAGCCGCGCAGCCCCGAAGACGAGGCCGCATACCAACACCTCCTTACATCGCATACATCCGTAGACGTAGTAGGGTCCATCGCCCAGCGGGCAGGTGTGCCAACCCTGGTTCTGACGCACTTTGTCCCGGCCGGCTGGCCGCTCGAACGCTGGCGCGACGCGCAGAAAGGCTACGACGGCCGCGTGATTGTAGGCGCCGACCTAGACGAGATTGGACTCGACGCAAACCGCTAGACCTTACCCGAAGGCCGTGCCCCTTCCCCGCCCTATCGCCGAATCTGCCAAACCGAACCCGAGGATCCCTATACCCATCGCCCAACTCACCCATGTCGTTGAAGCCCTCCAGTCCGCATTGCCCGGACGGGTCAATACCGACCCGGCAGAACTAGCCTCCTACACAATCGACCGGTCAGGGCACCGTTCCGCCGGTGTCCCTCTGGCAGCGGTCAGTCCACAAACCATCGAGGACGTGCAGACCGTGTGCCGGATTGCCTCCGCGGCTCGAGTTCCCCTGGTTAGCCGCGGTGCCGGCACCGGGTTGGCCGGCGGCGCAGTTGCAGGAGCCGGCGAGATTGTCCTGTCTCTGACGGATATGGACCGGATTCTGGAAATTTCGCCGGAGAACCGACTCGCAGTTGTTCAGCCCGGTATTCTCAATTGCCAGCTCAACAGCGTTCTCGCAGATTACCGCCTGTGGTGGGCCCCCGACCCGGCCAGCAAGGACATCTCCACCGTCGGCGGCAACATCGCCATGAACGCAGGCGGACTGCTTTGCGCCAAATACGGAGTCACACGCGAAGCCGTCCTCGCCCTTAAGGTTGTCCTCGCCGACGGTACCCTACTTTCGGTCGGGCACCGCACGGTCAAAGGCGTCACCGGCTACGACCTGAGTGCCTTGATGATCGGATCCGAGGGGACGCTGGGCATCATCGTTGAGGCCACCCTCAAACTCCAGCCCGTCCCGGAAGGCGACACGGTCACCATCGGGGCGTTTTTCGACTCGGTCGAGGAAGCAGCCGCAGCCGCTGGAACCGTCACCACCAGTGGACTCGTCCCGTCCATCATGGAACTGATGGACGGACGCACTCTCGAATGCGTCGCAAAGTACACCGGCCAGGACCTGCTCAGCAGCGGCGGCGCGTACCTGCTGATCCAATCCGACGGACCGGCCGCCGCAGACACCGCCGGACGCATCGCCGAGCTCGCTCTCAACGCGGGTGGGAGGGTCGAGACGACCACCGATCCGGCAGAATCCCAGCGCCTGCTCGACCTGCGCCGCAGCGCATTCCCAGCCCTGGAAGCGATGGGCACCATGCTGGTCGAGGATATCGCCGTCCCCAGGAGCAAAATGACCGAGGCGTTCGCAGCGATCCGTCGGCTCGAAGACAAATATGGCCTCGTTATCGCGACCACCTGCCACGCCGGAGACGGAAACCTGCATCCCACCTTCGTCTTCGACGGCACCGATGTGCCGCCGAAGGTCTGGTCCGCTGCTGGGGAACTGTTTGCCACCGCGCTTGAACTCGGCGGCACGCTCACCGGTGAGCACGGCGTTGGGCTGCTCAAACGCAAATGGCTGCAGGACGAACTCGGCCAGGCCCAATACGCGATCCAACGCCGAATTAAAGAAGTCTTCGATCCGCACAATCTTCTCAACCCTGGCAAGGTATTCCTCGACGGGACTCTAACCGTCTAAACGCAGCCGTGACCGGCGAAACGGCAATTCAGCCATGCTCGGGAATTGACGATGACCAGTCCCACACAGTTTGTGCTGCCGTTTGCATTCGTTGCCACGGTATTTCCGCGCCCTACTATTCCGACGCCGTCGTGCAGGCTCCCTTAACGCGACCCTCCCGCAGTACTGGACCGCCGGGATCGACATTAAACGGGAGATTGTCAATGTATATTCTCGTCATCTGCGTCGATTCAGGCACTACTTTGAAATCTCCGAGGATTATTAGTCCTTGTGAGGGGCTGTTTCTCCCGTTTAGCGGGATTATCAGTCAATTGACATGATGCAGGCACCTGGTAATCACGCCGAAGGCGTTGACTTCGTCGCCTTCGGTCAGCACCACAGGCAGCGGCGATTCATCGCTGAGCAGCCCGACTTCTTGGCCATCGATCTGCCAGCGGCGCACCAGCATCTGCCCGTTGAGGTTCACGACTACCACAGAGCCATGGCGCACGGAGAGCGAACGGTCCACGATTACTTCATCGCCGTCATGGATTCCTGCTGATTGCATGGCGTTGCCGGAGACGCGCATGATGAAGGTGGAAACCCGGTCACGCACCAGCAAACGGTTCAGATCCAGGCCGCCGTCGAAATAATCGCGGGCTGGCGAGGGGAATCCCATTGCAGAGATCGCTTGGACCGGTCCATGGCTGGCACCCGGAGGCATCATTTCTTGTTCGTCAGCCACACCCACCACTCCCTGCTGAAAGCTAGTACAAATATTCGAATACTTGATTGTATCGTGTTGCGGCGCAGCACTTCACCTCCAGCGGACTCCCCGTTTGCGTTCAGCAAGACAGTACTTCAACACCACGGGTCAGAGGTGGCAGAAATTATTGGAACCGTTGGAGGAAGGATCTCCTTTACCTGATGCCTGGCTCGCGCGCTGAGCCATGATTTCAGTGATCTGAGCTCGGTTCAGGCAACAGCCCCGGAGCGAAATGCTGCGTAGCGGCGACTCATCGATTCGAGATAGGACTTTGTCCGTTCCTGCGCTTGAGCAATACAAGGCTCAAGGCGATAGCCAGTAGCGTCCCGACACCGGAAAAGACGATAATCAGCTGGGCAGGCTCAACAAACAACCCCGGGGTCCCGACAAGATATCCCAGCGCAACCATGATGTTGATCATCATCCGAAGCTGGGCCCACGCCGCACCATGCCGGGATTCTGGCACGTAGTCGTAGATCGCCGTTCGCACCCCAGTATTATGCAGCCCGTTGCCCACTCCGCCCAGTAAGAAGACCACAGCCAGACCCGCAGGATTAGCCCAAAGCCCCTCAACCAGAATTGCGGCTCCGACTCCAGCACCACCGAGCAGGATCGGCAGCGCGCTGCGCGCGCCAAACCGCTGGTTGCCGCCAACCAGCGAACCGGCCACAGCTCCCAGCGACCAAGCCCCCAGCAGTACCGCGTACCCGGTGTCCGTGGCGGTCACTTCACGCAGATAGAACACCCCGGCCACCCCCTCGGCAGCCGTGAACAACACAATGGCCGCCATTGGAAGCAACAGCACACGCAGACGCCAGTCGTGCAGCAAGACCGCGGTGCTTCGTGCAGCAGCGGCCGCATGCGGCGCGGTAGGCGCGGCGGAAGCAGCAGTTTCATCCGGATTCGAGCGCTGCGAAGAAAAGAGCAGCACCGCCGCCACGGCGAGGATCACGAAACCTAACGCCGCGCACCACAGCACAACACCCAGGCCACGTGCTGCAAAAACGAAGGAAGCAACGGCAGGGGCAATGATGCCGGCCAGCGAGGTCGCCACCACAAGAAAGCTGCTGGTCCGGGCGACGCTGAATCCCCCGCGGATTCGTGGGATGAGTTTGAAGATCACTGCACCGTTGACGACTGCGCAAACGCTGGCCACGGACATCAGAGCCAAGCTGGCAATGATGCTTCCGGCCAGCGCCATGGCTGCAAATACCAGCACGTGCAGACCTAGATTGATGATCCATACGCGCCAAAGCGCAGAACCGTCCACCCAGCGCCCCACCCAAGGAGCAAAGACCACCGGAGGCACCAGCCCTGCCAAGAATAATGCGGTGACGCCCCATGACCCCAGTTCGTCTGCCGTTGCAAGGGTCAAAGCGAAAACGGCCATGCCCTCGCCGAGCATGGAGAAGAAGACCACGGCAGCAAAGATCACGCAACGCGCTGACGCACCCATGCTCCTCCTGCTTTTGACCACTTGACGGTTGGCCAACTCGATCGACTCCCGCCAAAGCCCTAGTCTAGAGGCAGAAGAATTCACGCCACCTACTGCAACGCACCCAAGGAGTCTCGTGAAGGTATTACTGGTCAGCTGCGGAGATGTCGCCACCGAAGCCGGACTGCGTTTCCACGCCCATGGCCATGAGGTCACTGCCTGGCGCCGCCAGGCAGACAAGTTCCCTGGCCAATTCACAGGCCACAGCGCGGACTTGCTCGTGCCTGCTAAGTGGCCGGCCATCGACCCGGAAACCGACATCGTGGTACTGACCCCCGTTCCCGTCACGCGCGACGCCGAAGGCTACCAACGCAGCTACTTGAACGTGGCCAAGGAGCTGGCTACCCGCGTCGCGGCGGACTGCCCGAAGCTGCGACGTTTCATCTACGTCTCCTCCAGCGCCGTCATGGGCGGTGAAGCAGGTCAATGGGTCGACGAATCAGCGCCGTTGGCTCCAACCCGCGAGACTTCGAAGGTCTTGGCGCAGACCGAAATCGCGCTCGCCGGCAGCGGATTGCCAGTGACCATTTTGCGAGCCTCTGGAATTTACGGACCGGGACGCACCCGCCTGATCGACATGGTTCGCTCAGGCACTGCGCAGCTGCCAATACAGTCGCACTGGACCAATCGCATCCACCGCGATGATCTGGCCCAAGCCATAGTCCATGTCGCCGCTCTTGGCGAGCAGGCAGCGGAACTGTATCTGGCCAGCGACAGCGCCCCGGCTCAGCTCGGCGAGGTCTACGAGTTCCTTGCCAAGCAACTCGACCTACCCGTACCGCCAAGTGCCTCCGAAGCGCCGACACGTAGGGCTGCGGACCGGCGGCTGGATAATGCTCGACTGTTAGCTAGCGGATTACAGCTCGAATATCCCAGCTATGCCCAGGGATATCGCCACATCCTCGAAGGAACTTCCACTCGCCACCAGTAAATTGGCTGGTTGCCGATGAACTGAAATTCGGATCCGCACCGAGTATCTTAAGGGCACCCCAGCCATCAAGCCGGGATACCCCGTGGCACTGCCCTTCGTTCACGACAAGGAGAGGCGCGAAAGCGCTTGTGCGAATTGTGGTCCTGAATCCCCAAAAGACAAACCGGCTTGCGGTGCATCGAAATGATGCACCGCAAGCCGGTTCTCTTTTTCGTTCCGGGTGTGGACCGAAACGCCTAGAAACCCTTACGCAGCGGGTTGAAGTGCCGAGCAATGGAAGGGGCCTGCTGGCCGGTGATCTGGGCAGCGAGGATCTTGCCGGTCAGTGGACCGAGCGCAACGCCCCACATGCCATGGCCGCCACCGACTGAGACGCGCGCAGAGCCAGTCTGGCCGACCAGTGGCATGCCATCGGCGGTGCATGGCCGTCCGCCAACCCACTCTTCCTTGCGGTTTTCCCAGTTGATGCCCTTGTAGACCGGGGTCGCAGCGGCGACGATGGCCTCAATACGCTTGGGCTCCAGCTTGTGGTTGACGTCGCGGAACTCCATGGTGCCAGCGATGCGGAAGCGATCGCCCAGCGGGGTGCAGGCTACACGCTGGGTTGGGAAGTAGATCGGGTGCGTTGGCATGTCTTCTGGCTCAACGGTGAACGAGTAGCCACGGCCTGCCTGGACCACAACGTTCACACCGAACTTGCTGGCCATGTCGGTCATCCAAGCACCGGTAGCCAGCACCACGTGATCGGCGGTGATTGAACGGCCTTCGGAACCGATGACGGTGACCGAGCTGCCATTGTCGCGCACATCGGTGACGTTGAAGGCGCCGATAATGTCGCCGCCGCGGGCGATGACGGATTCAGCCAGCGATTCCATGAACTTCGGCGGGTTGATGTAGCGCTGGTTCTTGATGGCTACGCCGGCAGCGACCTTATTGGACAGGGTTGGCTCGATGCCACGCAGTTCGTCACCGCTGAGCAATTCGAATTCAACTTCGCCGCCGGTCTTCTCGATCATCTCGAATTCATGCAGCAGGGCATCGCGGTCGCTGAGCGAGGTGAAGCCCGTCAGGAATGGATCTGCTGGCTTGGTCAGCTCCTGCACGCCTGGCCCTGCCGAAGTCGCCTGTGCGATTTCGTCGAAGGCATCCAAACCGGTTGCGCCGATTTCCGAGTAGACCCGCATGGCTTCTTCCCACTTCTTCGGGGTCGAATGCCAGGCAAAACCGATCAGGAAGCGGAGCAACTTGGCATCGGCTTTCAGCGGAATGTAGAGCGGGGATGCCGGGTCGAGCATCATCTTCAGGCCGTTCTTGAAGATTGCAGGCTCCGCGATGGGCAGGGTCAGGGCTGGGGTCAGCCAGCCGGCGTTACCCCAGGAGGAACCGGACGCGACGCCGCCACGGTCCACGACGGTGACTTTAATGCCCGCTTCCTGCAGGTACCAAGCGGTCGACAGGCCAACAAAGCCAGCGCCCACAACAACGACATGATCTGGCACGTTTACTCCAGCCATGATCCACTCTCCTAGCATTTCGACGGCCTCTCCACACGAGCCCGCATGTGTTCACTGTCGCGCGATCCTCGGGGAAAATCAACGCGCTCTGACGATTCGACGGTGAGCGCCACCACACCTGCATGAGGTTCGTGTTTTTTGCGGAAAATGATTGGCTATTCCGAACTTTCAACAAGGACTTGCTCGCACGCGGGAACTTTCCCCATTGCCTGCATCACTATTGCCCATCAGGAACTTCTCCCCCAGCGCGTCCTGCGTAGACTGGAGGGAAGCGAATTACCAATCCCGCCGATCAGCCATTTCTAAGGAACTGCACCACACTCATGGCCTCACGTAAAACAGCCAAGAAGAAGCCTGCCCAGGGTCACCCAGCCCGCCGTTCCGGCGCCAGCAGCGTGCCTTTTGAATCTGAAGTGCGCCAAGCTCTTCAGCCGTTCAAGTCCTCGCTCTTCCGCCACTTCCACGAAGAAGGCCAGGCAGCCAGCGAGACCCGCGCAGCGCTCGAAGGCCTAACCACCCTGCTGACCGTGCATGCCCAGCTACGCAAGAGTGTTGACGTCAAAACCCTGGATCCAACGATTTTGGGTGAACAGCTGGGCCACCTGACGTCGCTGGGCAAGGAAGTTTCGGAAGCCAGTGCTGCGATCCTCAAGCATTACCTGACTTTCCTAGGCACGACCGCTAATTTCGGCGGAAGCGTGGATGACTTCAAGCAGACTTTCGAGTTCCTCTCCCGCATGGCTGGCGATTCGCCTATCGTGGCACCCTACCTCGAAGATGATGAGGCCAATGGCAGCCTCGAAGCAATGCCTTTCGTTTTCGCGGCTCGCGAGTTGATCAGCTGGGTTGGCGAAGGCAAGCCAACCACCCCAGCTGGCGTTCTCACCGGAGATACGCTGCAGGATGCAGCCAGCGCGCTGGGCCTGTTCGTCAAGGTAGATGAATCCGCTGGCGTTCCAGAGGATGCCCAGTGGGAGCCGGAAGACGGCACTGCCGTTTCTTCGCTGGCCGATATTCCACGCCTGTCGGCATACTGGGACGCCCTGATCGGCACGGCCATGCTGCGTTACCAGGAACCGAATGCAACCCCAACCGAGTCGCTCAGCGATGCTCTGCTGGCTTCCAGCGGACAAGGCGCCCGCTTGGTCAAGGAGCTGATTGCAGAGGTTCTCTACTCGCATATCCTGATCAACACCCTGGAGAAGCCGGGCAGGGCGCAGATCGCCGAGATGGTAGCCGGCGTGTTGAGCAATGCCGCATCATCGACTCCGCCGCGTGCCGAGTTTGCGTTGCAAGTTCCGACCGAAGATGACCTTCCCGCCGAGCAGCATCACCTGATTGCCAGTCTTGAAGAGGTTGTCCCCCAGGTCGAGTCCCTGCTGCGCGTCTTTGAACGCGAAGGCCTTGTCGAGATTAGTGACGAGATCACGATTCCTGTGGTCTTGCGCTCTTCGCTGGAACGAGCGCTGGCCAAGGTTTCGGATCATGTTTTGAAAGGCACCCAAGAAGCGGAGACTTCCGAGGTTTAATTCACCAGCAACGCCAAAGGGTGCGAGAACTAATTCAAGTTCTCGCACCCTTTATCGTTGAGTCGCCGGCTAGACGCTGCGCGTAGCCAGCTCGGCGTCGTGCCGCGGCAGGCGATCGAACCATGGGTTCTCGCCTGGCTTGCCGACATTTACGACCAGGAAAGATCTGTGGTTGTTATCTGCGTTGATCGCAGCATCTACCGCCTTGCTATCAAAGCCGCCCATAGGGCCCGCGGCGAGGCCAGCTGCGCGGACCGCCATAATGAAGTAGCCGGCCTGCAGCCACGCGTTATTGTTGCCAACGGTGGTGCGGACTTCAACGTCTTGGAACATGTCCTTGCGTTCCGGTGCGTGGGGGAAGAAATTCTCGAATTCTTCATGCCAGTCGGTATCGAAAGATAGTACAGCGAGGGCAGGAGCAGAAAGGGCCTTCGAGGCGTTGCTTCCAGGCATGGTGCCCGCTATAGCCTGACGCGCTTCAGGGCTCTTAATCCAGGTAATGCGCAGCGGCTGATTGTTCATCATCGTTGGCCCCATTTTCATGGCACCGTAGATTGCATCCAGGACATCGTCAGCGACCGGTTCATCACTGAATGAGTTGGCGCTACGAGCGTCGAAGAACTGCTGATCTGCGGCAGCCTGGCCAATGGCCAACGAATCGTAAATGGCTGTTTCTGACTGGATGCTCATGCGCACTCGCTTTCAAGACGGGAATTTCTCTCCTTAGGCACAACGCCCCGCCGCTCAAGCCCATTCCGAGCTAATACATGAGGCAGCGCACAGAAGCGTGGGCTGGAGTTAAGTTATAAAAGGTACGTTGCATTACTGACAGACAACGGCGTGCGATGGGGGCACAGCGCCGATGAAAGATCAGTCCGTTTACGCAATGCAACGTACCTTTTAATCACCCTTGGATCCTTAGTGATGCCACTCGCAAAACACCACCAAGTACCTTCCCGGTGATCGGTCTTCACCGATACATGTCTAACTTATCTTGTCCTGCGAAAATCCGAAATCATACTTTAGTAGGAGGGCAGGGGTCAGAACGGGATACTTGCCCGCAGGGTCCAAACACCGTCTTCGGAACTAGTTGCAAACTTTCCACCAAACGCGCGCATCCTGTCGCCCATGCCAATCAGGCCCGTTCCACCTTCCGGCAACCCGCTCATCTTCTTGTCAAAATTCCCTATCTGATTAGTAATTTCCAAGATTGCTTCAGGTCCACTGGCGACGAGTTCGAAGGTGCATTCGCCACCCAACGCTCCATGCTTTATCACATTTGTTGTACCTTCTTGCATGACCCGATAAATCGCAGTCTGCGCAGAACGAGGCAATTCGGAAATTTTTTCGTCAGTGGTGGAGGTCACCTCGAAATTTGCCTCTTTTAGCCTCTGAACGAAAAGTTCTGCGCCCTGAAGCGCATAAACAGTAGTAGCGGCTGGCTTATCAACACCCTGGGACAAGGGGTCTGCCATGGTCCCGTCGGCCCTCAGGACATTGAGCATCAAGCGCAGGTCATGCAAGGTCTCCGTACTCAGCTTGGCGATGATATCCAGGGCATCCAGGGCTTTCTGTCCATCGTTTGCGAACTTCGCAGCCTTCGACTGCATGGCCACAACGGTGATGTCATGTGCGACGATATCGTGCAGATCCCTAGCAATGTTCTTTCGCTCGCGATCGACAGCAAGGCGTGTCTGCTCTTTGACTGTTTGCATTTGCTGAAGCGCAATGTCGTTCTTCTCGCGCAGCAAGTAGATATTCCTCATCAGGAAGAATGCCATCGCAGTCAATGGAGCGAGGCCAACAAGCAGAACAGCGTCTGGCCCGGATTGGATGCCAAATTGCACCATCCACGCTGCGGACAGAGTAAGAAATAGGGCTCTAACGCTCATGGCCCTGGCCGTCGCTGCCAGCGCCGAAAAAATCATGAATGAAACGAAGGTCCAGAAGAACATGGCGCTGTCCGTGAGGAAGAAGTAGGCAACTGCCACAAACAATCCGACAGATACGGCAACCCATCGAAGGCCAAGCGCAAGAATCACGCAAAGCCCAACGCCGAGCAAGGCACCTCGAACCGAAATATCCGACGAACCACTGAATCCGTCTTCCAGCAGAGTCACGAACTCGCTACTGGAAACCGCGACCAGAACGGCAATACCAGTCCAAACAATGACACCCTGACCAGCGAAGAGCTTGGTCAGGGTGCCTTTAAGTCGTCCATTCATATGCCGAATAATTCCCGGCTCAGATGATCAAGTCAAATAAACTGCGTTATGGGCAACCGACGCCATAGCGGTTGCAGAACCACTCCGAGAAGGCGGACCCGAAGCCAGCAGGAGTAGCAACATTGCCACTGCTAGGAGCCGGGGAGCCCGCGGCAGATGCAGGAGCTGCCACGGCGGTCAATGGTGCCAGTACTAATGCTGCTACGGCCAGCATTTTCAAACCCTTCATAACAAACTCCACATCAGGTCAACTTATATACTTTCAGGTGAACAGGCCAACTTGAGGCCAACAGCATCGAATCAAAGGAATCAGATGGAACAAATAAAGGTCCTTATCGTCGATGATGAACCTCTAATTCGGCATGCGTTGGGCACAATCCTAGCAACAGACCCCGGAATTGTAACGGTTAATTCTGTTGAAAATGGGCAGGCCGCCGTCGAGTATTGCAGCGGCAATCAGGTAGACGTTGTGCTCATGGATTTGCAGATGCCAATTATGGACGGGGTTAGTGCTACTAAATCAATCAAATCTGTCGAAGACAGCCCATCAGTGCTTGCAATTACCGCCTTTTCTTCCGACGAATATTTGGTTCCGGTACTGACCGCTGGAGCCAGTGGATACCTGGTAAAAGATTCTGAACCAGATGAAATTATTCATGCGATCCATGCCGTTCACCAGGGAACTGCAGCCATTTCTCCGTCGGTTTCTTCTGATCTAGTTTCTGCGGTTCGCGAAGCTTACCGGGATAATTCTCAAGACGTTCAGGAACTGGCATATGATCTGGGAATCACCAATCGGGAATTCGAGATTTTAAAGCTGCTCGCCCGGGGCCTGAACAACACGGAGATTTCAAGAACTCTGACTATTTCCGAAACCACGGTTAAAACCCATATGGCCAAGATTTTCGTTAAGCTGGATGTTCGCGACCGAGTCCAGGCTCTGGTTGCAGCTGCGCGCATGGGTCTTATCGAAATCCCAAAGGACTAGCACTAAGTTTCCCGCTATTGGTGTGAAGTCAACCTCTTTGACACCTTGCCTAGCCCGGTTCGGGAATATCTGCGCGCCATATACGTTGAACATGAGCATAGACCGCTCAAGTTTCTATTAGGAGGCTCACTTGCCAGCATTTTTCGGCGCACCGTCAGATGGCTCGTTTGAGGAATTCCTCTCTCGGTTCCTGTCTTCACGTGCTCAGGCAGCACGTCCCATCGACCTCACGCGCCTGCTTTCCGCCCGCACTCACGAAGCGGTAGCCACCGCGGCAGCGATTTCCCAGGAGCATGGCCACGACGAGATTGATTCCCTGCACCTTCTGATGGCTCTGCTGCGCACCGAACCAGTTGGCGAGCACCTGACCGCCATGGGTATCGACATCGATGCTTTGAGCGCAGACGCCATCGCGCGTATGCCCAAGACCCAGGAGAAGGGCGAGAAGCCATCCCGTCTCTCGTCAGCAGCTCAGCGCAGCCTCTTTGACGCCTATCAAGTTGCCCGTAATTACGGTTCGACCTACATCGACCCTGATCATCTTTTCCTGGCCTTCGTTTTCAACCCGGAATCGCCGGTCAGCCAACTTCTGGCCCAACACGGCATCACCGGCCAGTCCTTGCAGCAGGCTGCCATGGAGCAGGCTCAGCGTGGCCAAAACGATGCTCAGAACCAGAGCGATGCCGAGTCCGACGTTTCCATGCTGGAACGCTACGGAACCGATCTAACCCTGCTGGCCGCCGACGGCCAGATTGATCCGGTGATCGGACGCAAGGAGGAACTGGACCAGGTTATTGAAATCCTGGCCCGCCGCACCAAGAACAACCCTGTGCTGATTGGCGAGGCTGGGGTGGGCAAGACTGCCATTGCCGAAGGCTTGGCCCGCGCCATCATCGATGACGAGGTTCCAGCCCAGCTGCGCAATGCCTGCCTGATCTCCGTTGATCTTCCTGGCATGCTTGCCGGCACCCGCTACCGCGGTGATTTCGAACAGCGCCTAACCGGTCTGCTCGATGAGGTGGCCGCCGCCGAAGGCCAGGTGCTGATATTCATCGATGAGCTGCACCTGCTGGTCGGGGCCGGCTCTGGCGAGTCCGGGAATATGGACGCCGCGAATATCCTCAAGCCGCGCTTGGCCCGCGGTGAGTTGCACATGATTGGCGCCACCACGCTGGATGAGTTCCGCAAGGTGGAGAAGGACAGTGCGCTGGCACGGCGCTTCGGCAAGGTCACCGTCGCCGAGCCCTCTGAGGAAACCGCGCTGGCCATCCTGGAAGGGCTGCGCGAATCCTACGAGGAACACCACCAGGTGCAGTACACCCCCGAAGCGCTCAAGGCCGCGGTTGCGCTCTCGGCCCGCTACCTGAGCGACCGCCAGCTTCCGGACAAGGCTATCGACTTGATCGATGTTGCTGGCGCCCGCCGATCCATCGCTGCCGGCGACACCGAGGACGTGCAGTCATTGCGCGCCGAATTGGTAGATGCCGAGCGGGAGAAGTCTCGCGCCATCGGCGAGGAGCGTTTCGAAGAGGCTGGCGCATGGCGTGACCACATCGTGGAACTGACCGCACGTATCAAGGCCGCCGAGGAATCGGGCGATGCTGAAGTCACCCGCGTAGTGGACGAGAAGCAGATTTCGCAAGTGATCTCCCGGTCCACCGGCATCCCCACCTCGCGCATCTCGGGAGACGACAAGGCACGTCTGGCTTCGCTCGAAGAGTCGTTGCACGCTTCGGTCATCGGCCAGCATGATGCAGTTGCCGCTGTGGCTCGCGCCGTTCGTCGCAACCGTACCGGCATGTCGCCAGCAGGTCGCCCCATTGGCTCGTTCCTGTTCCTGGGTCCAACCGGCGTTGGAAAGACCGAACTGGCCAAGGCCCTGGCCTCCAACCTGTTTGGCTCGGCCGATTCACTGGTTCGCGTCGATATGAGCGAATACGGTGAGAAGCACACCGTGGCGCGCCTGATCGGCGCACCTCCGGGGTACATCGGCCATGACGAGCCCGGCCAGCTGACCGAGAAGATCCGCCGCAACCCGTACTCCGTCGTGCTGCTCGATGAGATCGAGAAGGCCCACCCGGATGTGTTCAACGTGCTGTTGCAGGTACTCGATGACGGCCGGTTGACCGACTCCGCCGGCCGCACCGTCGATTTCTCCAACACGCTGATTCTGATGACCAGTAACCTCGGCGGCGAGTACCTGGCCAACAAGGCAGGAAACTTCGGTTTCACCTCCGCCAACGCCACCAGCGAAGCCGGAGAAATCCGTGCCAAGGTAATGGGCAAGGTACGCGAGTTCATGCGCCCAGAGTTCCTGAACCGCTTGGACGAGGTACTGCTGTTCTCCAAGCTCTCGCAGTCCGAGATTGGCCAGATCGTCAAGCTGGTCATCGCTGAGACCGAAGCTCGCTTGGTGGACCAGGAGCTGAAGTTGGAGGTGAGCGACGCTGCCGTGCAGTGGCTGGCTAGCGAAGGCTACGACCCCGAGTTCGGCGCCCGCCCGCTGCGCCGGCTGGTACAGCGCAAGGTGCAGGATGCCATTGCCGACCTGCTGATCAGTGACTCACTTGCCGCTGGTGACACCGTGTCGGTGGATTACGTCGAGGACGAGCTGAAGGTGCAGATGAAGGTTGATATGCCGACGCCACCTGCTCAAAGCGAGCATGTGCCAAGCTACTTCGATAGCTAAATCGGCTTCGCCCATCGAGGGGCTTGTTTGGCTGGGACTTCGGTCCCAGCCAAACAAGCCCCTTTTTTGACCCCTGCAGATGTGCCGGTCCGTCCATGAATTGCAGGTGACCTCTAGCTAAGCAAAGAGACTCCCGGTACCTTTGTTTGCATGGCGAACATTGGAATGATCACCCTCGATGCCCTTGACGAGCGGTCGGCCTCGGCCTGGTGGAGGGCTGTCTTGGGCGGGAAATACCTGGGCCAGTACCCGGGGTTCACGATGATCAGCGTCCCTGGCTTCAGCGCGCGATTGGGGTTCCAGAAAGTCGATGAGATCACTGCGGGCAAGAACCGCGTCCATCTCGATTTGGAAGCAAGCACCAGCCGAGAGCAGGAAGTCGCCCGTTGCATTGCCGCCGGTGCAACACACGTTGAGGACCACACCGAAGACCCTTCCTTTGGCTGGACCATATTGCGCGATCCTTACGGAATCGTCTTTTGCATTTCCGACCCACACGAGGATTGAGGACATGTCGCTGTTCGCCAGGAAATCACCGGAGGCCTCGACTCACCGGGTGCAAATCCATTTTGCCCAGCCGATGACCGAACGCCTGCGCAAAGATCATGAGGCGGGCCTGCTCGATACATTGTTGCCCAAATACAAGTCTTCGGGGTCCATCACCAGCGCCGAGACCACATTGGACACTGCTGAGGAGCCGGTCTCCAGCGACATTGAACTTGAAGTGTCCACCCCCGATCCGAAGAAGCTGTTTTCCGAATTGCTCTCTTCGCTCATCGAGAGAGGGCTGGGGCATGGTTCCTGGGTAAGTATTGATGGACAACGCACCGAAGTAGGCGGCAGTGAGTACGTTCTGCTTCGGACCAGGCTCGCGGCCGAATCGGATTCGAATCTGGAGCCAACAGTCAGGGCCCTACAGCATGCATTGGGTGACGGCGAAATCGGATGGCATGAGGATGTTTACTACCGCCATGATGGCCCGGTGTTCGTTTACAACGGTGACTCCGCTCAGGCCATCATCCAAACATTGGAAACAGAACTGGTGAAGCATCCGTTGCTTAGCAACGCCGAGATCGTTTCGGTTTCCCCGCAACAGTAAAAGGACTCGATGGAACTCTCCACCACTAAGGTGCCTTCCGAGGAACAAATACTTTCGCTCTACAACTCGGTTGGCTGGAGTGCCTATACAGACAAACCGGACGTACTTTTCGAAGGCCTGAAGAATTCAACCTACGCAATCTACGCCTACGACGAAGACCACCAGTTAATCGGCCTTGTGCGCGTGGTCTCTGATAATGCCACCATCTGTTATGTCCAGGACATCCTGGTGCGTCCCTCCACGCATCGCACCGGCGTAGGCCGTGCCTTGTTCTCTGCGGTACTAGTGAAATATGAGCATGTGCGCCAGCTTGTCCTGATCACCGATGATGAACCCGGGCAACGTGCCTTCTACGAATCCCTGGGACTCACAGAAGGGTCGGAATTCCGTCCTAGCGTTATCCGGACATTTGCCAAATTCTCGTAACAGCTCTCTCTTCGCTGCCTGGCCTGTATAGACTGTCCATTCATCGCTAATGAGGAGTTATTCTTGCGCGTCCGGTCGGCCATTGCCCTATCATCGTTGGCTTTGCTACTAGCAGGGTGCAGCGCAGCTCCTGGGCAAGTATCGCCAGCTGATTCGACGGCGGCTGCCGTCGCTGGCTCCAGTCCAGCTGCGCAGCCCACGCCACGACCTGGTGAACCTGCCGGAGCCACGCCTGCTCCCGTAGCCACAGAGGTGGATGCCAACGTTAATTCGGGACAGGCCTGGGCAGATTCCAAGATTGAGATGTGGAAAGAAAACTCTGGCATCAAGTCCACCAAGGGCTTCTTGTATCCCTACAACCTAATGACTTCTTGGGAGTCTCCAGCCCCTGGTGTCATCAATATTTTCTTGGATAACAGCATGAAGTTTGGCACTCAAATGCCCCAAAGCTACGAAACCAACGAGGATGAGTTGCGCACGATGGGACTAATCATGTTCGAGAGCGTCGGTGAGGCCTCGCCGGAGTTGGAATCTGTCACTTTCGCGACAGAGAATGGCAAGAATTCCGGAACTTATACGCGTTCCCGAACCGGGGCTGATCCAATGGACCGGAAGGCCTGGGCCGAGGAAAAGTATGTGCAGTGGCTCGACTCCATGAATGATACGTACGAATCCTTCTGCCACAGCGAAATCACCAAGATCGAGGTGTATCGCAATTGCCTACCAACCGACCCGCATGCCTACGTTGAGAAGGTGGAGTCTCCCGCCTTCGGCGAACTCGTCGTCACGCTTGAAGACGGTCCATGGATCGATGGCGAATATGACATGCCTGCTTCAGCGTTTGTAAGTTCAAATATGAGCATCAGAATCAACAGCAAGGCCGCCAAGGGGGAGAAAGTCGAGAAAATGACCGTCATCGCCAGAAACGGTGCTGACACTGATACGGAGATGGTTCTCGACGGCAATATGTAGTCCGGCTCGTTCCGGGACAACCAGCCGCCGCGTTCCCAGCCGATAGGCTGGAAACCATGACGCAGGAACTTTCCATTCCCTACGAAGACATAGAACTCAGCGCCCTCTGGGACCGCGCAGAGAACGCGAAAGCTGTTGTGGTACTCGCACACGGTTCAGGTGCCGGCAAGGATCACGACTTCATGGCTGGCTTTGCGCTAGCTGCTGCAGATCTCGGTGCCAGCGTACTGCGCTTTAATTTCCCCTACATGGATGCTGGAAAGAAATTTCCCGACAAAGCGCCAGCTGCGGTCGCAGTGTGGCACCACGTCCGCCGTTGGGTCGAAGGAAACTTGGCTGAAGGTCTGCCAATCTTCACTGCAGGAAAGTCCTTTGGCGGACGCATCGCCTCACTGTCCGTTGCCGGGGGCATGGAATCGGAAGGGTTGATCTTCCTGGGGTATCCGTTGCACGCGCCTAAGAAGGAAGAGAAGCTACGCGATGAGCACCTCTACCCGCTTGCGGTGCCGATGCTTTTCCTCGAAGGCACCCGCGATCCTTTTGCCAACCCCGAAAAGATGGAAGAAGTCGTCAGCAAGCTGAACCAGCACAGCGAACTTTCCTGGTTCGAAGGTGGCAACCATTCCTTCAAGGTAGCCCGCTCCGGCCGCACTGTTGCCCAGGATGGCGCGTGGCTAGCGGAAACTGCTCTTGCCTTCATCGCCAAGCACATCGCATAGTCCAACTGTCCTAGTCCACCTGCTTTTGCAAGAATCGGTAGACCTCGGTTTCATCCACGCCAGGAAAGGCGCCGGTCGGCATGGCCGCCAACAGGTGGGTATTGGCACGCGTAGCTGGCCACGCATTGCCAAACCACTGGCTGGATAGGTCAGCAGGTGGACGGCGGCAGCAATTCTCGTCCGGGCAGGTGGACTGGCAACGTTCCTTGGTATCTCGCCCACGGAACCACTTCACATGCTCAAAAGGCACGCCAATGGACAATGAATACAGCCCCGAAGAGTGACGCTCCGTGCGCGCCGTGCACCAGAAGGTCCCATTGACGGTATCGGTGTACTGCTCGAAGGAACGGAACTTATCCATCTGCTCGAAGACCACACGACTTGTCCAATAGCGGCAGATGCTCTGTCCCTCAATGGCACCGGTGTGATCGGCTGGAAAGTTCACTCGGTCATTCTCATAAGCCTTGTGCAAGATGCCCGACTCATGGACCTTCTGGAAATGGCAGGTCATCCCCAGATGCTCGGTGGCAAGGTTGGTGAACCGGTGGGCTGCCGACTCATAGGACACGGCAAAGGCATCGCGCAGATCCTCGATCGCCAATTCACGGTTATTCTTAGCTCGCCGCAGGTAGTCCACCGTAGACTTTTCCGGCATCATCAACGCCGCGGCAAAGTAGTTGGTCGCGACCCTCTGCGAGAGGAAATCGAAATAATCGGTGGGAGTCCTATGACCCAATACGTGATGCCCTAGCGCCTGCAGCAACACCGAACGAGGATCATGTTCCGAGCGGTTCGCCTGCGTCAGATAAATACGCTTGTTCTTCTGGTCAGTCACCGAACGCGTGGAATGCGGAAGATTGCCCACAAAGCGCAGGCTGAATCCCAGATGCTCAGCGATATCTGCTGCACGATGATGCGAGAGCGGCCCGGAATCGTGGCCAACTGCAGAGAGGACATCGGCGGCTTCCTGCTCGATGTCTTTGTAGTAGTTGTTGCGTTGTCGCATCTCATGGCGCAACGCGGTATTGGCCCGACGGGCTTCTTCAGGGGTAGCGGCCTGCTCATTCAGGCGGCGTTCCAATTCATGCTGCAGGCCCACCAAGGACTCAAGGACGTCCATCGGCAGCCGCGTGCCAACGCGCACGGTAGGCAATCCCAAGGACGCGTAGAGTGGACCGCGCTGGGCACGTTCCAACTCGATCTCCAGGGCAGCTCGACGCGATGGCGGTTCGGTCCCCAGAAGATCATCGACGCCGACACCCAAAGCGCCGGCCAAAGATTTCAGCAGCGACAGCTTTGGTTCGCGCTTGCCGTTTTCAATCAATGACAGTTGGCTGGGCGCAGTATCGACCAAGGCCGATACATCATCCAAGGTCAGTTGCTTGGTCTTGCGCAGAAAACGGATTCTCCGGCCTAAGGCAATGGAGTCAAGTTCCGTATCTTCGCTGCCAGCGCCGTTGCCGGCTGAGTTCACTGAGCGATTCCATGTGGTTGCAGTCACATAACAAGGTTATGCCAGAAATGAGAAAAATTTCTAGATCTTCATGATTTGATCCGCAATTCGATGGCTCAGCCATGGCCTGGTGCCGAAAATTTGCACTTCTTCCTTGATGCCAGGACGGCTTCTCTCATTAAACGCACAGCTGTTCTGCGGAATCATCGTTGCCGCACACTCGTTGAAACTTCAAAGGCGTCTTCCAAAGGAGCGACATGCACGCAATTTCCGCCCGCCCGTTACCTGCCACGAGCCCTGCCCACGACCCACCCCAAACCTTGGTAATTCTCGGTCCCGATGGCGCAGGGAAGAGCACCAGCATTGAAGCTCTAGTGCGACAGCTGCTCAATGAGCGCATTCGAGCCCGAAGGCTCGCAAACGCCTCCGCCCGGAGCTGGCTTACCAAATTCTCTCGCGCCTTGGGAATCACGTTCCCGACTTTCACCCAGGATTTCTTCGAAACGTCCATCCGAAGCTTCAATGTTGCCCGCAATATGGTTGTCGCCGCACACTCCCCCGGGCTAAGCGTGATGGATCGCCACCTGTATTGCCAATTGGTACTGCGGCGCCTACGCGGACATCCCGCGGGGTTGTTGCTTCCGTGGCTTGCGGAGAAAAGTACCGAACACGCGAGAATTGTCCTGCTCGATGTGGATCCCCGCCTTGCCTTTGAGCGAATCAATTCCCGTGGCAAAGATGACGAAAGCCTGGAGTATCTCAACGAGAGTCGAAATGAATACCTGCGCCTTGCGCAACTTCACGGCTGGATAATCCTTGATGCCTCGGTGTCCACAACCCAGATGGTCGAACAGCTTCGCATGATCATCGGCAAGTAGACTCGTCTTATGAGCGAAGCACAGGCACCTTTTGCACCAGGATCCATCCTCGAATTGGCGCAGAGCACCAAGAAACAGTGGGAGCTGGGCCAGGTCCGGCTCATTGCGAGCGGCACTCTTGCGCAAGACGGAACATTGCAGCCTAGCGATATTCGCGAAGCCACCTGGCAACTATCGATTCGCTCTATCGAGAAATCTGCAAGCTTCACTCCGGCGCCTTCAGCTCAAGTTTTCACCTTGATCGCCGGCGATTTCGTGCAGCTGGATGTTGACGGACAACAGCACGGATTGGAACCGTTGCGCCCCCTCAAGTTCGAGACCGGAAATTCGGTTGAGGCGAGCCAGCCCGCCGAAGAATTGCTCATCGTGCACGTGGCTGCCGAGCCAGAGCAGGTGCGACCCACCGTTCGCATTGTGGAGCTGTCCAAAAAACGCGAACAGTATCTCTTTGATGGGCAGCTGGGCGTTATGGTTCAAGGTTCCGCCAAGCTCTTGCTTGGCGACAGCGAACAGTCGCTGAACCTGCGTGACACCGTAGTTGGCTCTGATGCCGGTGAACCACGTATCTCTGGCCGCGGTTTCATGGCTGTTGTCTCTTTCGACCAGCCCTAGCCCGTTCCGGCTCAAACATCCATTTTCGCAAGATCCACAAATCTTCACACCCAAAACCTGTTCTGCTGGGCAGAAATACCGGGCCGTAGCGACAAATCCAGGCGCCCATCTGGCGACGCCCGATTCCTTTCCAGACTCTGATGCTTCACGCTTTTGGCCCGTTCAGCATCGCCTCCATTGACGACTCAGCACCTCCGTCTTGCATAAAACGCCAGCCCACTAGCCATTCACCGAAATTCGCAGGATCAAGCTTCGGTATGCTCTCGCACTTTCCCCAGCCAAGATTGATGTTAAATTTCACTCTTCTTCGCAACAGAATCGTTCGATTCCGACGATTCTTCATGCTTTGGCTCACAATCACGGCAAGAAGCGAGAAATTTTCAATTTCGCAAAGAAATGCAAATCTTAATTCAAAAAACCTCTGTTGAAGCCCTTGCACCTGCGGAAAAGTAGTTGTCACGAAGAAGTTCACAAGATCACCTTCCGATCAACATGAACCCGCAGCTTGTGCGAAGGAGCCAAGGCAATGACTACTGAAAACACCAACGAAACCTCGATCGACAACCGCATCGCAGCCATCGAGAGCGACTGGGAAAACAACCCCCGCTGGAACGGCGTAACCCGCGACTACAGCGCTGCCGACGTCGTGAAGCTTCAGGGCCGGGTCCAGGAAGAGCACACCCTGGCCAAGCGCGGATCCGAGAAGCTGTGGAAGCAGCTCACCGAGGAAACCCCAACCGGTGGCTACACCAACGCGTTGGGCGCACTGACCGGCAACCAGGCAGTGCAGCAAGTCAAGGCCGGCCTTCGAGCCATCTATCTTTCGGGCTGGCAGGTGGCAGCAGATGCCAACCTCTCGGGCCAGACCTACCCGGACCAGTCGCTGTACCCGGCTAACTCGGTTCCACAAGTAGTTCGCCGCATCAACAACGCATTGCAGCGTGCAGACCAGATCGAGTTCTCCGAAGGCATCCAGACCGTCGAAGACTGGATGGTCCCAATCGTCGCTGACGCAGAAGCCGGCTTCGGCGGCCCGCTGAACGCCTACGAACTGATGAAGTCCATGATCACCGCTGGCGCATCGGGCGTCCACTGGGAAGACCAGCTGGCCAGCGAAAAGAAGTGCGGCCACCTCGGCGGCAAGGTGCTGATCCCGACCCAGCAGCACATCCGCACCCTGAACGCGGCCCGCTTGGCCGCCGACGTGGCTGGCACCCCTTCTGTAGTTATCGCCCGCACCGACGCTGAAGCGGCAACGCTGATCACCTCGGACGTTGATGAACGCGATCAGCAGTTCATCACCGGCGAGCGCACCCCGGAAGGCTTCTACAAGGTCACCAACGGCATCGAGCCATGCATCGCCCGAGCCAAGGCCTACGCACCGTACTCGGACCTGATCTGGATGGAAACCGGCACCCCCGATCTGGAGCTGGCCCGCAAGTTCGCCGAAGCGGTCAAGAAGGACTTCCCGGACCAGATGCTTTCCTACAACTGCTCGCCGTCGTTCAATTGGAAGAAGCACCTGGACGATGCGACCATCGCCAAATTCCAGCGCGAGCTGGGCGCCATGGGCTTCAGCTTCCAGTTCATCACCCTGGCCGGATTCCACGCATTGAACCACTCGATGTTCGACCTGGCCCAGGGCTACGCGAAGGACGGCATGAGCGCCTACGTCGAGCTGCAGGAACGCGAATTCGCTTCCGAGGCCGCCGGCTACACCGCCACCAAGCACCAGCGCGAAGTCGGCACCGGCTACTTCGACGCGATCTCCACGGCGCTGAACCCTAACGCCTCCACCCTGGCTTTGGTGGGCTCCACCGAAGAAGGCCAATTCCATTAGACCCTGAGGGGTCGATGGTGCTAGCCGGCAAAGGCGCCGGCTAGCACCAACACCATTTCCAAGTTTTTAAGGACGCTGCCATGAACTCCCCCATCACCCTGAACAACATCACCATTACCGCTACCCCCGTTCGCTACCAGGAGCAGATCCTGACCAGCGAAGCCCTGGACTTCCTTTCGGCCCTGCACACCGCATTCGAACCGCGCCGTGCCGAGCTGATGCAGCGCCGCCAGGTCAACCGGGCGCGCATTGCCAACGGCCGCGATCCGAAATTCCTGGACGAGACCCGCGAAATCCGCGAAGATGATTCATGGCAGGTTGCCCCGATCGCACCGGGGCTGGAAGATCGCCGGGTGGAAATCACCGGCCCGATCGAACGCAAGATGGCCATCAATGCGCTGAACTCCGGCGCCAAGGTCTGGCTGGCCGACATGGAGGATGCTTCCTCGCCGACCTGGCAGAACGTCATCAAGAACCAGGTCAACCTGATCCGCGTGCTGGATCAGGAACTGGACTTCACCGCACCCGATGGCCGCGAGTACAAGCTGAACAGCTACGATCTGCAGCAGCTGCCAACCATCGTGGTTCGTCCCCGCGGCTGGCACCTGCCGGAGAAGCACCTGCTGGTTGCCGGCACCCCGATGTCCGGTGCGCTGGTGGACTTCGGACTGCACTTCTTCCACAACGCCAAGCGCCTGCTGGCAGCCGGCCGCGGTCCGTACTACTACCTGCCGAAGCTGGAGAACCATCTGGAAGCACGGTTGTGGAACGACGTGTTCAACATGGCCCAGGATTTGATGGATATCGAGCGCGGCACCATCCGTGCCACCGTGCTGATCGAGACCATCACCGCCGCATTCGAAATGGAAGAAATCCTCTACGAGCTGCGCGAGCATTCCTCGGGGCTGAACGCAGGCCGCTGGGATTACATCTTCTCGATCATCAAGAACTTCCGTTCGCGCGGGCCGCGCTTCGTCTTCCCTGACCGCGACACCGTAACCATGACCGCTCCGTTCATGCGGGCCTACACCGAGCAGCTGGTGCGTGCGTGCCACCGCCGCGGGGCTTCGGCCATTGGCGGGATGAGCGCATTCGTTCCGAACCGCAAGGACGCCTCGATCAACGAGATGGCTTTCGGCAAGGTCCGCGAGGACAAGGCCCGCGAAGCAGCTGATGGCTTCGACGGCTCCTGGGTTGCCCACCCGGACCTGGTTCCGGTTGCCCGGGAGGTGTACGACGAGGTTCTGGGCGAGAACCCCAACCAGTTGCAGCGTACCCGCGAAGACGTCGAGGTTTCCGGTCCGGCCCTGCTGAACGTCGAGAGCCTCACCGGCAAGATCACCGAACGCGGCATCCGCGACAACATCGAGATCGGCATCCGCTACATCGAGTCCTGGCTGCGCGGCAACGGTGCTGTGGCACTGCGCAACCTGATGGAAGATGCTGCTACCGCTGAGATCTCCCGTTCGCAGCTGTGGCAGTGGATCCACCAGTCGGCGATCACCGATGAGGGCGAGATCATCACCCGTCGCTGGGTTCAGGAACTGACCGAGGAGACCATGGAGGGCTTGGAGCGTTTCGAAGGCGATCGCTTCGAGGAAGCCGTGGAAATCTTCGAGGCCTGCGCCCTGCGCGATGACTTCCCGACCTTCCTGACCAAGAACGCCTACCTGCGCTACCTGGATGCGCCGGCCCGCACCCTGGAAATGGCTGGCTGAGCAATCCCAAGACCCGGCCGATAGAAAACAGTCGTCCCTGAACGTCGGCCACGGGAAACGGCATTCACCAGTTGGTAACCACTCCAATTGGCGAATGCCGTTTTTCGCGCGCGAAAGTGGATACGCTGTAGCCATGGCCTTCCAGTTCAAGAACCCGGCCGAGGACCTGTGGCAACCCGATCTGCTTGGCGAGGATTTCTCGCAGCGGCCGCTGCCGATGTCCGACGGATCCACCGCGACGTTGATCAGGCACCGTCCGCGCAAATCGCTGCGCTTGCCGCCGCCGTTGCGCGGGATCGCGGTGCTCTATGTGCATGGCTGGTCGGACTACTTCTTCCAGACCGAGTTGGCTGAATTCTTGTCCGAGGCCGGAGCGGATTTCTACGCACTGGACCTGCGCCATTATGGCCGGAACCTGCCGGTGGACCGGGCCACCGGAATCGCCGAGCACAGCAGCCCAGGATTCACCACCGACTTGGAGGAGTACTTCGAGGAATTCGACGCGGCCCACCGCATCATCGCCAGCGCGCATCCGGGAACCCGCTTTGTCCTGCTCGCCCATTCCACTGGCGGGCTCAGCGCTTCGCTGTACGCGGCAGCCAACCCGCAGAAAGTTGATGCGCTGGCGCTGAACAGCCCGTGGCTGGAATTCCAGGCCAGCGAGATCGGCCGCACCGCCTTGGCGCGGATCGTCCAGGCGGCCAGCAGCCGCAACCCGCACCGCTTCTTGCCGACGGTGGATCCGGGATTCTACACCCGCACGGTCTCCAGCCAGTTTTCCGGCGAATGGGATTACGACCTGGGCTGGCGTCCGGTCAACGGCTTCAAGCTCACCGCGGGTTTCATCTCTGCAGTCTTCACTGCGCAAGCCAAGGTGAAGAAGGGACTGGATCTCCAGATACCCACCCTGGTGATGCTTTCGGCGGAAGACTATTTGCTGCCACGCTGGCACGACACCGCCACCCGCGCCGACGTGGCCTTGAACGTGCAGGTCGTCGCGCAGCGCAGCATAGACCTGGGCCGGGAACTGCATCTGGTGCGCCTGCCCGGCGCGCTGCACGACGTGTTCCTCTCCTCGCCGAAGATCCGCTCCAGGGCCTACATGGCGTTGGGGTCATGGCTGGCGGTCGTCAAGAACCGCCAGCGTGATTCGCAGGTGGCATCGAGCATCCGCCGGATAGTTCCTTCCGGCATCTAGTTCGGCTTAGCCCGCGACCTTGCTGGGAACCTGGTCATTGACCAGTTCCAGCTGCCAATCGCCGGGCTCATTGCCGATGATCGCTACCGAGCCGTTGCGGATGGTGTCCAGCTTGTAGCCGGCGAAGTGCGAGAGCGTGTAGCGGATAATGGTGCCGTGGCAGATCACCGCGACGTTCTTGCCCGGGTAATCGGCGGCAATCTGCTCGATGGCGCGCAACCCGCGACCGACGACCGATTCCAGGGACTCGATTCCGCCACCGTGCTTATCCGGCCACAGGGCCAGGGCCTCGGTTTCCACCATGCCCTCGCCCTGGGCGTAGTCGCGCTCGATCAGCAGGTCATAGCTCGGGCCCAATTCAAGTCCCAGCCCATCGGCGATGATCTGCGCCGTCTCCCGCGCACGCGAAAGCGGCGAGGAAACGATAGCGTCCCACTGGCCGCCCTCCAGCACCGAGACAGCCTCGCGGGCCTGGGTGCGCCCGGTGTCGTTCAGGGGGATGTCGCTGGAGCCCTGCAACCGGCCTTCGAGGTTCCATTGCGTCTGTCCGTGGCGGACGAATCCAAGTTTCATATGCCCATTCTTCCACCCGGATAAGCGGATCGGATACTGGCTGGTGGCCAAGCTCACGATAGATCTGCAACACTTAAGTGCGTCATGGATCCCTGGAGCACATAAGATTTTCACGGCTGTGCCCTGCCATTGGCGCGGGCCCGCCCCCATCGAACGCACCCCTTATAGGATCCGAGCATTACTATCGTGAACGAAATAAAGGCGTCTCTCGCCCGTGGGCTCACTGCCCGCCACATCCGCTTCATGGCTCTCGGCTCAGCTATCGGAACGGGCCTTTTCTACGGCTCCTCTTCTGCTATCCAGGCTGCTGGCCCTGCCGTTCTCTTCGCGTACATGATTGGCGGCGCTGCCGTCTTCATCGTCATGCGTGCCATGGGCGAGATGGCTGTCAAGCATCCGGTTTCCGGATCCTTCGCTCACTACGCTTCGCGCTACCTGGGCCGCTTCGCCGGATTCGTCACCGGCTGGACATTTGCCTTTGAAATGGCCATTGTCGCGATCGCCGATGTGACCGCGTTCGGCATCTACATGGGATTCTGGTTCCCGCAGGTGGCGCAATGGATCTGGGTCCTGGCCGTCGTCTTGCTGATCGCTTCGATCAACCTGATGAAGGTCAAGGTCTTCGGTGAAACCGAATTCTGGCTGGCTATTATCAAGGTGACCGCAATTATCGCCATGATCATTGGTGGCGCCGCCCTGATCGTCTTCGGCTTCAACGCCCCCGAGACCGGAACCGCTACCGGCATCGCTACCCTGATGAGCGCTGGCACCCTGTTCCCCAACGGCTTCGTGGGCCTGTTGCTGTCCTTCTCCGTCGTGATGTTTGCCTTCGGCGGCATCGAAACCATCGGCATTACCGCTGGTGAAGCAGCTGATCCTGCCAAGTCGGTTCCAGCGGCCATCAATACCGTGCCATGGCGCATCCTGCTCTTCTACGTAGCTTCGCTGGCCGTAGTCATGATGCTCTTCGACTGGCGCCAGATCGACGGCTCAGCTTCGCCATTCGTGCAGATTTTTGACGGCCTGGGTATCCCGGCTGCCGCCCACGTGCTCAACGCCGTGGTGATCACCGCAGCCGTTTCGGCGATCAACGCCGATACCTTTGGGGCTGGGCGCATGCTCTACGCCATGTCCGAAATTGGCCATGCGCCGAAGTCCTTCGGTCGGATCTCCCGCAACGGTGTGCCGTGGATGACCGTAGTCATCATGGCCATTGTGCTGCTGGTAGGCGTGGTGCTCAACGCCCTGCTCCCAGAGGCACTGTTCACCATCATCGCTTCCATCGCTACCTTCGCCACCGTCTGGGTGTGGATCATGATTCTGACCTCGTACCTGGCCATGCGACGCAAGGAAGCCGCAGCGGGCCGCGGACCGGCCGTCGCCCGTGAATACGCTGTGCCTGGCGGGACCGTAGCCGCATGGATCGCCTTGGCATTCATGGTCTTCGTCGTCGTGCTTTTGGCCCTGAGCCCGACGACGCGCGTAGCCCTGTACACCGGTATCGCCTGGCTCGTGCTCCTTGCCGTGCTCTTCAAGCTGCTGGTTCGCCCAGCGGCGCCGGTAAAGCAGGATAGCGGCTCCCTGCTGGGCTAACCACCGAGCAATAAAATATGCCTGGCTTCGCATAAAGCGAAGACAGGCATGTTTTTTATGTCTTCTTACTTGATCTCGGTGAGAGTTCCGGTCCGCGGCCCCGAGGGCGCATCTGGGTCATTGGGTGTGCGTAGCTCCTGGATCAACGCCAAGCTGGCCCACATGAGCATGCCGCCGGCGACAACCCACAAGCTGCCGAGCCCAAGGTGCAGGTAGGCCAAGACGCCGCCCAGGGAACCCATGGTGATCATCAGCCACAGCAATGCGTAGCGGGTCCATAGCAACCGGTAGTCGCCGCGGTCCGATCCGGTGGCCAACCCGATGATCGCTCCTCCAAGTGCTTGCCCGAGCTTGACCAAGGTGCCGGTCATATACGTCAGGCCCAGAGAAACCTCTCCCGAACGGGTATAGGAAACATTGACCACGCCCATGGCTGCGGCCAGCAGCAGGGCCGTAAGTTGCGGCAAGAAATACCCGGAGATGGCCGCAGAGAGCAGCAGTGCCGCACTGAAATACATGGCCACTGGCCGGCGCATCCTATCGAGACGGTAGGTAATCAGGGTTGCGAGGATGACACCTCCGACGAAGCAGCCCACCAAGGACATCGCCATCGCCCATCCGGCAAAGTCTCCTGTCATCAACGCCGCGGAAGAACGCGTGGAGTTACCCGACATGAAGGAGAGGAAGTAGCCACCGAAGTGCACGAATCCGACGCCATCGACGAAGCCTGCCATCGCCGTAATCGTCCCAGCGAAGAGGATCCCACGCCATCGAAGATTCTTTGCCACCTGTACCGCTTTCTCTCGCCATCAGCACCAACCGGGTTCCATAGGAGCCCTTCCATTATCTCCCTCGAAATCAGCAGTTGCGAATGCGGAATGCCCGGTGAGCAAAAGTTGTTACCTCAAGCATGAGCGAAAATACTGCTGCCCAGTCCCTGGAAGACAAGCGCATCCGCGTGGATATCTTCTCCGATATTGCCTGCCCTTGGTGCTTTATCGGCAAGCGCCGCTTCGAGCAGGGAGTCGAGGCGTTCGAATATTCTCAGAACGTGGATGTCTATTGGCATTCGTACCAGCTGGACCCGAGCCTGCCTGAGAACTATGACGGCAGCGAGGCCGAATACCTCTCCAAAATGAAGGGCATGGGGCAGGAACAGGTCGCCCAAATGCTTGACCATGTCACCGCCCAGGCGGCTGGCGAAGGCTTGAACTACGACTTCGCCAACCTGAAGGTCGCTAATTCCTTCACCGCACTACGTGTTCTGGAACATGCCAAGCAGCATGGTGCCGGAAACGAGATGAAGGAAGCACTGCTTTCTGCACACTTCGAAAAGGGCCTGAACACCGGAGACGAAGAAACGCTGCTTGGGTTGGCCGGAACGCTGGGACTGGATGCCAAGGAACTGCGTGCGAACTTGGCTTCCGGATCCTACGTTGAGGAAGTCAACGCAGATATCGCCCAGGCACGCGAGCTGGGCATCAGCGGTGTTCCTTTCTTCATCATTGATGGAAAGTACGGCATTTCCGGCGCGCAGCCAGCTGAGGTCTTCGCAAATGCACTGGCTCAAGTGCATTCCGGAGACGTGCAGGCCCAGTAGCCAGCTATTTAGCGCAGACGAGCTTGCCGTCTGAGGTATTGAGCTTGCGTTCTTTTTCCAGTCCGTCGAATTTCTCCCCCAGCGCCAGGTCCACCCGGCTGCCCCACTTCTTCTCGTCATAGATGAAGACGATGCCGGGGATCTGGCGCTGCACGGTGAAAGCCTGGGCATAGCCATCAGGCCCGGCAATGACCGCACCGGTGGTATCGGAGAGCGACTTCCACCCGGAAGTCAGCGACGAAATCTTGAAGCCGCGCTTTTCCAGGGCCTTGGCAGTGTCGCCGGCAAGGCCCGAAATGTCGGTCGTGTTCAGCACGCGTATTTCGACATCTGCAGGCTTTTGGTACTTGAAATCGATGGCCGGGCACTGCGGATTTTCGATTTTCGTCTCGCTTGGCTTCGGGCTCTCGACGGCGGCAGGCTCGCCACCCAACTTCAAGGTTCCATTGAAAACGAGAACGGCGCCGACCAGAACCGCGATCACCAACAGGGCCATCACAGAAAAAACAATGTTCTGGCGTTTGCGGGCACGCCTCTTAGCCTGGCCGTCCGAGCTGAAACTCAATTCTTGCTCGTCGACAATATGCGCACCGTGCCATTGCCCCGGGTCATCGCGATCACGCATCATTCCACCTTGCTCTGGTCAGCCTTCGGCATCCGCTGGCCTGAAGGCGACGTCATCCTCGTGGCGCTAGCTTATCTAACTAGCGTCCAGATCCAATATGCGTGCGTGTATTACCGAGCGATGATGAAGCGCCGAGCGCAGCGCGCGGTGCATCCCATCCTCTAGATACAGCACGCCCCGATAGCGCACTACGTGCGGGAACAAGTCGCCGTAGAAGGTGGAATCCTCGGAGAGCAATGTTTCAAGATCCAGGGTCGCTTTGGTGGTGACCAGTTCGGCTAGCTTCACCTGCTGAGGTGGAAGCCCGCTCCAATCACGCGTCGACGAGTAGCCGTGGTCAGGGTATGGACGGCCTTCACCTACCGCTCGAAAAATCACTATTCAAGCATACGGACAAACTCCCCAGACCCCCAGAAGTACAGGTCAGGCCGAAGTTGGCAGTGCCATAAAGATAGCTTTCCGAGGCGGGACTGGTTGGACCGGGCAACAGCCGGACTCGCCGCGCGGAGGCCCGGAGAACACTGCACGCGAATGCGAACAATCAGCCACGCAATGGGAAAAAGCAAGGATTGTTACGCCAAGGGAAACTTGGGGGAACGGGGCGTAACTTTAGCTAGTAACAATCGCGTCATAAGGTGCACTCTAGGTTTATGAACAACGTAGTCACCGAGATCCCACTGCTCGATATTTCTACCGCACGCAACGCTGACGGCTCCTTCAACAAGGATTTCGTTGCCGCGATTCGCGACGCTGCACACCGCGTCGGCTTCTTCCAGATCGTCGGCTACAGCGCGTATGCCGGCCAGGACCAGGAACTGCTGGATACCATCGCAGAATTCTTCCAGAAGCCAGTTGAGCAGAAGATCAAGCTCGATAACCGCAATAGCGCCCAGTTCCGCGGCTACACCCGGATGGGCACCGAAATCACCCGCGGCCGCGCAGATGCCCGCGAACAGATTGACTACGGACCGGAACGCGAGACGTTGACTGTCGTTCCCGAGGACAAGCCGTATTTGAACCTGCAGGGCCCGAACCAGTTCCCGGCCGACTTCCCCCAGCTCCAAGAGCGCGCCATGGCGTGGGCCGAGCTGATGAACAAGACCGGCCACGAGCTGCTTTCGGCCATCGCCGTGGGCCTGGGGCTGCCCGAAGGCCACTTCGACGAGCCATTCGCCAACACCCCGTCATGGATGGGCAAGTTGGTGCACTACGTTTCGGGCGACGTCGTACCAGAGTCGGGCAACCAGGGCGTTGGCTTGCACGCCGACTACGGCTTCGTCACCCTGCTGCTGCAGGACCAGGTTGGAGGGCTGCAGGTGCAGCCCTACGGCCAGGAAGAGTGGATCGAGGTGCCGCCTACCCCGGGTGCGCTGGTCGTGAACCTCGGGGAAATGCTCGAAGTGGCTACCAACGGCTACCTGATGGCCACCATCCACCGCGTCATTGCGCCACCAGCCGGCGTTGACCGCTACTCGGTGCCGTTCTTCTACTCCCCTCGGCTGGATGCAGTGATCGACAAGGTCGAACTGCCAGCCGAGCTGGCTGCCGAAGCTCGCGGTGTCTCCGATGATCCGGAAAACCCAATGCTGGCCTCCTATGGCGCCAACGTGCTCAAGGGTTGGCTGCGAGCCCACCCGCAGACCGCGGCCATCCACTACCCAGAGCTGGCAAAGGGGCGCAAAAGCGCCTAGGCATGGAGCTTCTGCAGGGATCAGGAGCTGCAAACGCTGGGACTATTGGCGTCGAGCAGGTGAGAAATTACCGGCCCGGCGCCAATTGACTCTTCTATGTCTGTCAAGCCGCAACCGGAACCTCTTCAATCATTTTTGAAGCACTGAAGATTCTGAAGATCCGACGGACGAGATAGCGTTTGATGCATCGACGGATCTCCCGATCAGTCT
>NZ_JBOGEG010000005.1:0-134229 GCF_050701915.1 Glutamicibacter sp.
CACCGGCAACATGCCGGTGCGCCCCTCGTTGTTAATTTCCCGGGAACCATTGTGCGATGCGTTAGCAAGGACTAACGTATTGCGCATGCTCGATTTACTGGAAGTCGCCGCTGAACCGACGCGCAAGCGCCTGATCCAGCTGCTCGGCTCTGGTGAACGCACGGTGACGGAGCTGGCCGGGCACTTCCCGGTCAGCAGGTCCGCCATCTCCCAACACCTGCTGCTGTTGATCGAAGCCGGCTTGCTCGACGCCCGGAAGGACGGGCGCAGCCGCTACTACTCGCTCAACCCCTCAGGCATCGGCCGGCTCAAGAATGAAATCGAGTCGTTCTGGAATACCGAATTGGACGTGCTTGCAGCCGAAGCCGGGCAACTGGCAGCCGGCGGGCAGCGCGCCGCCTCACCGCTCACACACCCAGGAGAACAGCCATGAGCTTCGAGAGAACCGTCATCCTCCCCGTCGATCCCGACACCGCCTTCGCACTGGTCACCGAGCCCGAACGCCTGCGCCGCTGGCAAACCGTCGCCTGCCGCCTGGACCTCACCGTCGGCGGCAGCTACCGCTTCACCATGGCCCCCGGCCACCATGCCGCAGGCACGGTCACCGAAATCGACCCGGGCCGCCGGCTGGTGCTCAGCTGGGGCTGGGAAGGCTCCGATGCAGTGCCTCCGGGGGACTCCACGCTGTTCATCACCATGGAACCGCATCCGCAGGGCACCGCGCTCACCCTGCGCCACGAAGGCCTGGATGCCGGGCAGTCCTCCGGCCACGCCGAGGGCTGGAACCACTTCCTGGACCGCCTGGTGCGCTTCGCCGAAACCGGCCACGCCGCACCCGATCCGTGGAACGCCACCCCGGAACCGGAGGATGCGATCGCCTCGGCCGAGGCCGCCCTGGCCGCGCTGCAGCTGGTGCTGCACAACCTGCAGGCAAAGGACCTGCAGCGCCCGACTCCTTGCGCCGAGTACAACGTCGGCCAGCTCGTGGACCATCTGGCCGGCAACCTCGCCATGGCCTGCAAGGCGCTGGGCGCCGAACTGGCCGATGACCCGTCGCTGGCCCCCGAGCCCCGAATTGCCCGGCTCGCGCAGGCAGCCCTGGAGGCCTTTTCCGCGCGCGGGCTGGACGGCGAAATCGACCTGGGATTCGCAGTGGTTCCGGCCAGTGTCCTGTCCGGCATCCTGAACCTCGAGTTCATGGTCCACGGCTGGGACTTCGCCCAGGCCACCAGCCAGCAATACGACGTGGATCCGGGCCTGGCGGAATACGCCCTGGATCTGGCGCGGGCCACCGTCGGCGAACCGCAGCGCGCTTCGGGCTCCTTCGGCCCCGAGACGGCCATCGCCGAATCGGCCGGCAGCCTGGAACGGCTGATCGCATTCACCGGCCGCGTGCCGGCCGGCGCCTGAGGGGGATCGATGGTTGATGTCGCCACCAGCATCGTGATCCGCCGGCCGCGGCACGCGGTGGCCGGCTACGCGATGGACCCGCTCAATGCCCCGGCCTGGTACCGGAACATCAGCTCGGTGCGCCGGCTCGAGGAAGGCAGCTTCGGGGTCGGCGCGCGCACCGCCTTCGAGGCCCGCTTCCTGGGCCGGGACCTGTCCTACACCTATGAGGTCAAGGAATTGGTTCCCGGCCAGCTGCTGGTCATGGCCACCTCCCAAGGCCCGTTCCCGATGCGCACCAGCTACCGCTTCGAAGCGCTCGACGCTGCCAGCACCCGGGTGCACCTGCGCAATGCGGGACAGCCTTCGGGATTCGGCAAGCTGCTGGCTCCGCTGATGGCCCCGATGATGCGCCGGGCCAACACCGCCGACTTGCGGGCGCTCAAGCACATCCTGGAGGCAGGCTAGCCAGCCGCCGACGCAGGGAACGCAGGTGCTTGCCACCTGCGCGCCCTGCTTTCGCCCCGTCGCTGACTTGAGTGTTCGCGATCACTAGAATCCCGACTTGACGTTAAGTGGCTCACAGTCGCACACTTGTACACGTGAACCTGTCTGACAGCTGGACACCCGGACAGCAACCGATCGAACGACGATCCGCTGCCGAAGGCGTCTTCCATGCACTCCGCCTAGCCATTGAAGCCCAGGAAATCGCCATCGGCGCGAAGCTGGGATCCGAAGCGGCCCTCGCGGCCGACTACGGCGTGAGCCGCTCGGTCATCCGCGAAGCGCTGCGCTCCTGCGCAGCCCTGGGCCTGACCCGCACCGAAACCGGGCGCGGCACCTTCGTGGTCTCCCACCGGCCCACCCGCGAACTGAAACTGGGCACCTTCTCCTCCGACGACCTGCACGAAGCCCGTCCGCATATCGAGATCCCGGCTGCCACCTTCGCCGCCACCCGCCGCACCGCCGAGGACCTGGAGCGGATCAGCGGGTTGATCGAGGCGATGGAGCAGGAAGACGACCCGGCAGCCTGGGTCGAGCTGGATGCCGCCTTCCATGCCGCAATCGCCCAGGCCAGCGGCAACTCGGTGTTCACCAAGGTCGTCGCCGACATCCGCGAGGCCATGGCCCGCCAGTCCGAGACCGTGAACCTGGTCGCCGGGCGCCGCGCGCCATCGAACTCGGAGCACCAGGAAATCTACCAGGCCATCGCCGCGCAGGACCCGCAAGCGGCCACCGAGGCGATGGCCAAGCACCTCAATGCGGTGCAGCAAGCAGTATCCACCATAGTCAGGAGCAAGAAGTGACCCCAGCCGATCCCCAGTGCCTGCGAGCATCGCTGGCCGTTGAGGCACTGCCCCAGCACGAACCGCTGGTCATCGCCACCCGCGGCGAGGCCATCGAGTCCATCCACTACGGCTCGGCCGTGCTGCTGGATGCCGCCGGCTCCATCGCCGCCAGCCGCGGCGATGCCCACGCCGCCTTCTACCCGCGCTCGGCGCTCAAGCCGCTGTTCGCCGTGGGCATGCTGAGTGCCGGCCTGCAGCTCGATGGACAGCAGCTGGCACTGGCCTCGGCCAGCCACTCAGGGGGCCCGCGCCACCAGCAGGTCGCCGAATCCACGCTGGCCGCCGCCGGCCTGGACGAGAAAGCGCTGCGCAACTCCACCGACCTGCCCTACGGCGCTGCCGAGCGCCAGGACTACCTGGCCGCTGGCGGCACCGCCACCCAGCTGGCGCAGAACTGCTCGGGCAAGCACGCCGCACTGGCGGCCCTGTGCGAGCTCAAGGGCTGGGACACCGCCAACTACCTGCAGGACGAGCGCCTCCTGCAGCTGCTGCAGGACACCGTGGAAGAGCTCGCCGGCGAAAAGATCGCCGGGGTGAGCACCGATGGCTGCGGCACCCCGGTCTACCGGATGACCCTGGCCGGGCTGGCCCGCGCCTTCGGCAAGCTGGCCAGCGCCGCCGAAGGCACCGCCGAGGGGCGCGTGGCCGCGGCGATGACCCGCTACCCGGAACTGGTGGCAGGCGTTGGCCGCGACGTCACCGCCCTGATGCGCGCCCTGCCCGGCGCCGTGGCCAAGGACGGCTTCGAAGGCATCCAGGCCGTGGGCCTGCCCGATGGCAGCGCGCTGGCGGTGAAGATCGCCGACGGCTCGGACCGCGCCCGGATGCCGATCACCGCCAAGCTGCTCGCCGAACACCTGGGCGCCGGGGCCGAAGCGGCCCTTGCGCCCCTGGCCACCAGCCCGGCCTTCGGCGGCGGTGCGCCCGTGGGCCTGCTGGCCGCACTGTAATTTTTCCGTTCCCACCATTACAACGAATCCTGGAGAAGAATCCACCATGCCTGAAACCTTGCTCAGCGGCCAGACCCGCAGCGAGCATGACCTGATCGGCGACCGCGATATCCCGGCGGAAGCCTACTGGGGCGTGCACACCCTGCGCGCCAAGGAGAACTTCGACATCACCGGCACCGCGCTGTCCGGCAACCCGCACCTGATCCGCGCATTGGCGCGCGTGAAGCAGGCCGCGGCCCGCGCCAACCACGAGCTGGGGCTGCTGGACGCCCGCCGCGCGAACGCCATCGACCAGGCCTGCGAGGCCATCGCCGGCGGGGCGCTGCATGAGCAGTTCATCATCGACCCGATCCAGGGCGGGGCCGGCACCAGCACCAACATGAACGCCAACGAGGTCATCGCCAACCTGGCGCTGGAACTCCTGGGCCATGCCAAGGGCGAGTACCAGCACCTGCACCCCAACGACCACGTGAACCTCTCGCAGTCCACCAACGACGCGTACCCGACCGCGGTGAACATCGCCACGCACTTCGCCACCCAGCCGCTGCTGGCAGCCATCGAGGTGCTGCAGGATTCCTGCAACGCCAAGGCCGCGCAGTTCCGCACCGTGGTGAAGATGGGCCGCACCCAGCTGCAGGACGCCGTGCCGATGACCGTGGGCCAGGAGTTCCGCGGCTGGGCCGTGACCCTGGGCGAGGACCGGGCGCGGCTGGAAGAATCACTGTGCCTGGTCACCGAGATCAACCTCGGCGCCACCGCCATCGGCACCGGGCTGAACGCCCCGGCCGGCTACGCCGAGGCCGCCTGCCGCCACCTGCGCGAGCTGACCGGCCTGCCGCTGACTACCAGCCCGGACCTGATCGAGGCCACCTCGGATGTGGGCGCCTTCGTGCACCTCTCGGGCGTGCTCAAGCGCGTGGCGCTGAAGATCTCCAAGATCTGCAACGACCTGCGCCTGCTGTCCTCCGGTCCGCGCGCGGGCCTGAACGACCTGCAGCTGCCGGCCGTGCAGTCCGGCTCCTCGATCATGCCCGGCAAGGTCAACCCGGTGATCCCGGAAGTGGTCAGCCAGATCGCCTACCAGGTGGTGGGCCACGATTTGACCGTGACCATGGCCGCCGAGGGCGGGCAGCTGCAGCTGAACGCCTTCGAGCCGGTGATCGCGCACTCCATCGGGCTCTCGCTCAAGCACCTTGCCAACGGCTGCCTGACCCTGGCGCGCAAGTGCATCGACGGGATCACCGTGGACGAGCAGGCGCTGCGCCGCGAGGTGGAGAACTCCATCGGCCTGGTCACCGCGCTGAACCCGCGGCTGGGCTACGCGGCATCCACCTCGGTGGCCCTCGAAGCGCTGCACACCGGACGCGGCGTGGCCGAGCTGGTGCTCGAACGCGGCCTGCTCTCGGCCGAAGACCTCAATGAGCTGCTCTCCCCCGAGCGCCTCGCCAACCTCACCGACTAGATCCAAGGAATCCTATGGATAATTCCACTCCGCACGCCACCGCGGCGCACGTCCCCGATGCCGCGCTGACGGCCGGCGACAACGATTACCACAAGGGCCTGTCCTCCCGGCAGATGCAGATGATCGCCATTGGCGGTGCCATCGGCACCGGGCTGTTCATGGGCGCCGGCGGCCGGTTGGCCGAAGCCGGACCGGGCATTGTCATCAGCTACGCGGTCTGCGGCTTCTTCGCCTTCCTGATCCTGCGGGCGCTGGGCGAACTGGTCATGCACCGCCCGTCCACCGGTTCCTTCGTGTCCTACGCCCGCGAGTTCTACGGCGAGAAGGCGGCCTTCGCCACCGGCTGGCTGTACTGGCTGAACTGGGTGATGACCGCAATCGTCGACATCACCGCGGTGGCCCTGTACATGGGCTTCTTCGGCAAATACGTGGGGTGGATCAGCTCGGTGCCCCAGTGGCTCTGGGCGCTGCTGGCGCTGGCCGTGGTGCTGGTCATGAACCTGATCTCGGTCAAGGCCTTCGGCGAGATGGAATTCTGGTTCGCGCTGGTCAAGGTCGTGGCCCTGGTGGCCTTCCTGGTCATCGGCTGCTACTTCGTCATCTTCGGCACGCCGCTGGAAGGCCATGAGGTCGGCTTCTCGCTGCTCAGCTCCAATGGCGGGCTGCTGCCCAATGGCCTGCTGCCGGTGCTGGTGCTGATGCAGGGCGTGGTCTTCTCCTACGCTTCCATCGAGCTGATCGGCACCGCCGCGGGCGAAACGGAGAATCCGGAAAAGGTCATGCCCAAGGCGATCAATACCGTGATCATCCGCATCGCCGTGTTCTACGTCGGCTCGCTGGTGCTGCTCTCGCTGCTGCTGCCCTACACCGCGTACAGCGCCGGGGAATCGCCGTTCGTGACCTTCTTCGGATCCATCGGCGTGCAGGGCATGGACGTGGTGATGAACCTGGTGGTACTCACCGCGGCGCTGTCCTCGCTGAACGCCGGGCTCTACTCCACCGGGCGCATCATGCGCTCCATGTCGTTGAACGGCTCGGCGCCGAAATTCGCCGGGCGCATGAACAAGGCCGGGGTGCCCTACGGCGGCATCGTGATCACCGCTGTGGTGGCCGTGTTCGGCGTGGTGCTCAATGCCGTGGTCCCGGCCAAGGCCTTCGAGATCGTGCTGAACTTCGCGGCCATCGGCATCATTGCCTCCTGGGCGATGATCGTGCTGTGCCAGATGGCGCTGGTGAAGTCCGCGAACCGCGGCGAGCAGCAGCGCCCCGGCTTCCGGATGCCGCTGGCCCCGGTCTCCGGCTGGGTCACCCTGGGCTTCCTGGCCCTGGTGCTGGTGATGATGGCCTTCGACAATCCCATCGGCACCTGGACCATTGCCTCGCTGGTGATCATCATCCCGTTGATCATCGGCGGCTGGTACCTGTGCCGCGGAAGGATCAACGAGATCGCCGAGGCGCGGCTGCGCAACGAGCAGCCGGCCAACCAGGGATAGGTCCCATTGCATGCAACAAAAGTTGGCCGGCGATTCAGTACTGACTGGTTTGTCGGCCGACTTTTGATGTCATCGCATGAACTCACCCGCATAAAAGAATAGAGTCCGAAGACTTTATCGGACTTTGGATCCAATAAGCGATCTCCTCGAATCCGAGTTCCCCTTCCATCGACTACCAGGTTCGCTACGTCAGACGAACGCTAGCTTCGGACGCCTATCCGTGATGCCTAGTAACTGCCTAACACGGGCCGGTCGCATCGCCAGTTCATCTGCCAATACTGGCAGGGGTAGATCTTTGATTTCTGCCATCTTGAATGCTTCTCGAAGTAGGATCGGCATCTCACCTGGATGTCGATTAACTGGATTTCCAACAAAAAGCTCAACTTTCCGGAGTTGGTTCAAACGTTGGAAGGCTCGCCTGTATGCGGAATCAGAAACAATCCCCAGTTCTCGACAACGGTATATTAAGCTTTCTATCGACACGCCCCATTCCTTACTCAGCTGGTCTAAAGCTCGCAAATCCATTCTTGAGGGCAGCAACGGAGTAATCGACTCTTCTGGAGTTAGAAACTCCGCCGCGAATTCATCCGCTTCCTTCTCCAGCTTAACGTCTCCATGGGCTGACTCCCCGTGAAGAACTAAGTGCCCCAACTCATGAGCGGCCGTAAATCTGTGTCGGTATACGTCCTTTGCTCTTTCCGGTGTGAGGACAATAATTGGCCGAGGCAATCGAGACGTCGAGAACGCGTCCACTGTGGGAGTTGACTCGCCCGCAAATTCTGCCAAAGTCAGTATGATTCCATGTTTTTCGAGTGTCCTCACCACACGAGGTATCGGCCCCAGGCCAAGTTTCCAGTGATTACGAACATGCCTCGCCGCATCTGCCGGGTCAAGACCCAACGAGGTGGACTCACCGTTCGACAAACCGGGAACATCCACTTCAGGCAAACGAACATACTTTTCTAGGGCATAGGTTAATTCCCAAACTTGCTCCACATATGCCGTCGCCTTTTGTCTCTGTGCTACGGGGGTTCTTCGCAAACTACGGAAATGCGCGTCCGATTGGGATACGTGGATATACGGACGCCCGATGGCGAAGAACGCCTCCGGAACGTTCAAAACTTGAGCTAACTCGACAATGTGATCCGCGTTAGGCTGATTACTTCCCGATTCCCAATGCGTCACTGACATCGGCGTGACATCGAGTTGCCGCGCTAAAGAAGTCTTTGTTAAACCCTCAATCCTACGAGCTTGAATTAGTCTACGAGGATCAAATGCAGCAGCGACATCTTGCGTCGATATCCGTCGATATCCGCTAGTAGATCCCTGAACTATTTTCATTTACTCTCGCCATCAGTTGACAGTCGAGTCTCCTCGCGGAGGGAGAGTGACAGCTCGTCAGAGTCCTCTAGCTCATCAAAAAGGACGACTTCATCGTTCGATGCTTCGCTGTCAAGGATCTTGATATTCGGGAGCTCATGCGAAACCGTAGCAGCTACTGGCAGTAGCTCCCAGTACCCCCAGAAAGGTTCACCGCTAACCTCACGCAGGTCGCCCCAGCCCAATTCCCAAATTCGGTCTTGATTGCTGCCAAAACCGACAGTGACCACGCGTCCGAATCGAGCCAGCTGCTCGTCTAGCTGGTCGAGTTCAGCATCTTCGTCAAGCCTGGACGCATCGTAAGTATCAGCGTTGAAATCGTCATCCAGAAATTCCTCGACCGTAGCTTGCCGCCTGTCCAGAGCATTTGGGGTCGCGAGATTAAGCAACGACTTCCGCAGCTCCGACATCGTTATCTTGGCATTTAGTCGGTCTATCTTCGGATCACTCGAAAAACGGATTGGAAGCAGAGCAACCGAGGTTTCTTCAACAATAGGAAGAGCGAAACGTCCACGAGCGGGTTTCTTAAACGAGATACCCGGCACGGCGGCAAGCTTTTCTTCGAGAATTTCAAAAACCTTGACTTTGAGAGTGTTTCCGTAAGTGTCGCCTTTTTCCATCTCCCCGGAAATATGCGCGCGAACGGATAAATCTTGCGCTGTATTGACCGCACTTGCAATCAAAGGAGGAAGCACCTCCGCCAATGATCCGAAACTTTCCCGACTCCATAGACTTGTCCCAGTAGCACCCACCACTAATCACCTTTACTTTTCCACGGAAAGAGTCACTGCAACTTTAGTTTTAGCACAAGAATGAGCGAACAGCAATGAGGCCACCTCTCGCAGCGCAGCATTTACCTGCCAGACTGGTCCGGATCCACTAACGGGCGCATGCTACGCCACGGCAGGCTGGACGCTGAGCAAGATTTCGCGCACCAACGCGTATTCCTGGGTATCCAGGAACTGCTGCGCCTGCTGCTTCGCCGGGTCATCCGGGACGCCATGATCTTCCAGATAGTCCTCTTCAACCCACATCATCGGCGACTGCTCGCCGACCTTGAAGAAGTTCAAATCCGGGTTCTCATTGCGCTGGGCGAGCGCCTGGTCATCGATCAGGGCAATATCGAATCCAGAATCCTTTTCACCATCTTCCTGGCTGGTCGACTCCCAGAACTCGGCAATGAGGCTGGTGGGATGGAATCCGGTGCCAGCTCCGGGATCCGGCAGTTCCTCGCGGTCCAGTAGCTCCCGCTCGTACAGCGACATGTCCCCGTCCGGCGAGGTTGCCGTGGTGGGAATGAGGGTCAGCACGTGCTTGCCCTGCGCATCCCTGATCTCCCATTCATCCCATTCGGTGCAATCGCCCTGGCAGTCATCCCCGGCGACGCTCCACTGGTCGGGGGGTCATGAAGCCGATGCCATGGACCTGCTGCATCTGGCTCAGCTCGGGGGCCGTGGCGGTTTGCGAAGCCGGGCTTTTAGCGCTTTGCGATGCACTGGATTCAAGGCTTGAACCCGTCGGGGTGCCGGCTGTTGCCGATGGCGATGCTGCGCTTGGCGTACCGCTCTGGCTTGAAGGCGGTTCCTGTCCAGCTCCTTGGCAGGCGGACAGCATCAGCGCCGATGCGCAAACCAATGGCAATGCGCCTAGTCGGTTTCTGGCTCGGTTCATCTTTCCAACTCCTTGGTCGAGTATCTGGCGGTGCAGCTGATTTGGCAGGCTTCGCCCTTGGGACAATCCTCCATGGGATTGCATGTTTTTCCGATAACTGCAGCATTGCACCTTGGTTACAAGTTGTCCCGGCCTACTTGCCGATGCCACGTAATTTTCGATTTTCAGTAGTGCCCAGCGGCGAACAATGGCAAGATATGTGAAGTGGAACACTCTAAGCATTCATTTCATAATTTAGATTCATTTATTGGACTGGGCCGCCTCAGCGGCCTGGCGCTCTCCCCCGACGGCACGAAGCTCGTCACGACCCTCAGCACCCTGTCTGAGGACGAGACGAAATATGAGAGCGCCCTGTGGTCGCTGGATCCCAAAGGCGAGGAACCAGCACGACGGCTGACTTTCGGCGAGCACGGCGAATCGCAACCGCAGTTCACCGCCAACGGCGACCTGCTCTTCGTGGCCAAGCGCTCATCCAAGGAAAATGCCAAGGCCGAAGGCTGGATCCTGCCGGTGGCCGGAGGCGAAGCCCGCTCGGTGATCTCCCACCCTGCCGGGGTGCAGTCCTTGCAGATCTGCAACCAGTCTCCGCAGACCATCGTGCTGCGCACCTCGGCTTTCAGCCGTGCCAAGGACCTTGAGGCCGAAGCGGCATTGCGCACAAGCCGCAAGGACAAGAAGGTCTCGGCGATCCTGCACACCGGCTACCCGGTACGCTACTGGGACGAAGATTTGGGACCGGCCACCCCGCATTACTACACCGGCTCCCTGCCCGGCCTGCAGGATACCACCAGCGCCCAGCTCACCGATCTCACGCCGGGCATCGGCGCGAACCTGCATGACACGGCCTACGACGTTGCTTCCAACGGCAGTTTCCTGGTCACCGAATGGCACGTGTTCGAGGGCCGGGCTTCCGCGGCCCCGGGATTGATGCGCATCGACCTGCACACCGGCGCCCACGAGATGCTGCTGGCTCCCGATGAAAAGTACGAATATTCCCTGGGCAAGATCAGCCCGGATTCCACCCAGCTGGCCTACGCGCGCTGGCAGCGTTCCACCGCCGATACCGCACCGGTCTTCGAGTTGTGGCTGATGGATTTGGCCGACGGCGCCACCCATCGGATCGCCGCCGGCTGGGACCGCTGGGTCAATGACCTGCAGTGGGTTCCCAACGGGCGCTCGCTGCTGCTGACTGCCGATGACAACGGCCACGCCCCGGTCTTCCACCTGAGCCTGTACAACGACAAGATCACCAGGCTCACTGCCGACGGTGCCTTCACCGATGTGGCCATCAGCAGCGACTCGCGCACCGCCTACGCGTTGCGTTCCAGCTACCTGCACCCCGCTGAACCGGTGGCCATCGACCTGGCGCACACCGGAAATCTTGAGCAGGGCGAATTCGCGGCACTGACCGAGCTGCGCTCCCCGGTTGCCCGCCCTGCCTTGCCCGGAACGCTCACCGAGGTGTCAACCACCGCCAAGGACGGATCGGCCGTCCGCGCCTGGCTGGCCCTGCCCGAATCCGCCTCTGCCGCCAGCAAGGCGCCGCTGCTGCTGTGGATCCACGGCGGACCGCTGGGCTCGTGGAATGCCTGGAGCTGGCGCTGGAGCCCATGGCTGCTGGTGGCCCAGGGCTATGCCGTGCTGCTGCCGGATCCTGCCCTGTCCACCGGCTACGGCCAGGAGTTCATCCAGCGCGGCTGGGGCCGCTGGGGCCAGGAACCGTACACGGACCTGCTGGCCATCACCGATGCCGCCGAGGCGCGGGCAGACATCGATGAAACCCGCACCGCCGCCATGGGCGGCTCCTTCGGCGGCTACATGGCCAACTGGGTGGCTGGGCACACCGACCGCTTCAAGGCCATCGTCACCCACGCCAGCCTCTGGGCGCTGGAAGGCTTCGGCAAGACCACCGACGCCGCGTTCTACTGGACCCGCGAGATGAGCCCCGAAATGCGCGAGCAGAACTCGCCGCATCATTCGGTAGGCAGCATCGTCACCCCGATGCTGGTCATCCACGGCGACAAGGACTACCGGGTGCCCATCGGCGAGGGCCTGCGCTTGTGGTACGAGCTGCTGGCCGATTCGGGGCTGCCGCAAAAGGAAGATGGCAGCACCGAGCACCAGTTCTTGTACTTCCCGGATGAGAACCACTGGGTACTGTCCCCGCAGCACGCCAAGATCTGGTACCAGGTAGTCACAGAGTTCCTCTCCCAGAAGGTGCTGGGCAACGCGCCGCAGGAACTGCCCGAGTTGTTGGGCTAGCACCGCGCGGTGCTGAACTGCCGGGGTGGATTCATTTCTGCCCCGGCAGTTCCACTGGCGCTGGAGCATCTCCCCCGGCACCGCGGCTGGCCAGCACCAGCGCCTTGGCCCGCCGCGCCACGTCGGCATCGCGTTCGCCCAGCAGCGCTACCAGCTGGGCCAGATGCGCCGCGCGCTTGGCATATCCGGCGGCAAGCCGCTGGGCCAGGGTCATCGAGGACAATTCCTGGGCCTCGCGCCAAGCCATCATCAAGGCCCGCTCGAACAAGCGCTGCCCTGCCTCGTCCGCATTCCCGGCTGCGGTCGCGCCGAGCACGGCCACCGCATTGATCTGCGAGTCCTCCAAGCCCATCGCCAGCTGCTCCAGTCGCCGGCGCGAACGCTGAACGGACCGCGAGCCGCGGGAGAACCGGGTCAGCTGCGAGGTCGCCCCAAGCAGGTACTGGATGACCTGGACCATGTTGACCACGGTGAAGAACAGCATGAACACGAGCATCCAGTACAGCAACGAAGTGCTGTAGTCCGGTTGCTCGTAGCCGGCCTGCTTGAGCACTACGGCGAAGTCTTCGGCCGCGCCGGCGGCTTCCATGGCCGGATAGTTCGACTCGTAGATGCTTCCATGCTCCCACCCGCCGGTGGTGCCCCAGGAGGCGGTGCCGCTGATGACTGCCCCCGAGATCAGCCCGGGCATGATGCCCTTACCAGCATCCGTGATCAGCAGCGGGATGATCGTCAGGTCCTCGGGCAGCTCGCCGTTGGCAGGATCCGCGCGATCAGAGTATTCGTCCTTGATCCGCAAGATCGCCGAGCGCACGCTTTCGGGGGTCGAATCGCGGTATTCCGAGCCGTCGAAGTGCTTGAGTTCCAGGTAGGCTTCCGCATCGCGCACCGCGACCAGGATCTGCTGCGGGGTGTCGAAATCCTCTTCCATGTACCGGCGGATCTCGGCCTCGTTGACCAGTTGGCCCTGGTCATCGATTTCAAGTTCCATCCCCCGCCCGGAACCCTCATGGGTGCTTTCAGGCTCGTTGGCTACCGTGGACACGATGACCCCCGCGGCGATCAGGCTGCCCAGCAGCAAGGCAGAGAGCAGTCCGGCTTTCCATGCCCGGCGCAGCTTGGGCGGTTCATCGCCATCGGCGTCCACGGTGCCGGCGAACTTGGCCAGCGCGCGCCGCCAGGCACCGGGCTCGCGCGGCATGCCGCCTGCGTCCTGGTCGGCCTGAAGCGTATCGCCGAGGATCCCGCGAGCCAGCGAGTCCGCGGTGGCGATCTGCTGCAGCGCACCCTGCTTGGTTACCGGCGGCAGCCCCAGGCTGGAGCGCAGCTCATTGTGCTGGGCGCCGATCGCGGGCACCGGCTGCTGCAGGCCCCGCGGATACCGGCGCAGCCGGGCAGCGATCTTCCCGGCAAGCTTCGCCAGCCGCTTTTCGGCCTCGGCCCAGCGCTCGATGGCCGGGCGCTGGCTGGTATCGCCATGGGCGGCATTGAGCAGTGCGCCCAAGGCGGTGCGCAAATCCGCCAGGTCCTTGCCGGCCACCATGGTGCCGGGAGCGCTTTCCAGCCGGATCAGCAGCGCCGTCGCAGCATCGTTGATCGGGGAGCTGAGCTTGTCGAAGGTGGATCCGGTGCCAGCCAGGCGCGCATGCACCGAGCCGGCACCCATCAGCGAGTCAGCCAGTTCCGTCAGCTTGCGCGCGTCGGCTTCGAAGGCCGCCAGCTGCTGCCCGGTGCTCTTTTCCAAGCACTCTGCCCGAGTGAACAGCGAGCGCACCAGTGGGTCTTCGCGGCGGGCGGCATCCAGGGACAGGGATTCAAGCTGCCGCCACGCCCTGGTGAAGCCGGCCGGGCGGCGCGATTGGTCGGTGGCCTGGTAGGTAGCTTCCAGCGCTTCGAGGTCCAGGAGCACGCGGGCCAGCTTGCGCTGCGCCGCGGCCAGCCGGCGGTGCCGGGATTCCCACCGGGAGCGGAAGCGCAGGGCGCTGGCCAGGAACGCGGCGGTGAGCATGGCGCTCGCGCCCACGGCCGCGAACCAGAAGATCGCCGAGCTACTGGGCGAATCATCCAGCAGCACGGCGGCAGTATGCGCGGCGGCCACCGCCGCCTTGGGCCCATGGCCTACCGAAATGTTCTTGGTGAAGGCATGCTCGATGTCGAAGCGCAGGTCGGTGTGCTCTTCGTCCGAAGCGGCCAGGTTCCGGTCCAGGCCCACCCCGGTGAAGCGCTGTTCGGCGTCGCTTTGCCCGGAATCCCGGTTGTCCATCTTGGTCGAGACGATGATCTGGTTTTCGGGCACTTCTCCGCGCAGCAGTTCATCACCCGTTAGCCAGCGTTCGGCGATGACCAGTTCCAGCGGGGCCGTGGCCCGCACCGGGTGCCGGGCCAGCACGGCGTCCACCGTCTGCTGGGTGATGTTGAAGCCGGTCTCGCCCTGGACAACCACTGTGACCTCATAGGGTGCCGGGACGCTGGCAGCATGCACGGCCAGCACGGCGCGCACGCCCAGCGCGGTGGTCACCAAAGCCATGGCAATGGCGGCGATGGCAGTCCAATGGAAGGGGCGGCGCAGGCGGCGTCCGGTGGAATCGTGCATCAAGCGTGCCGGCATCAGCGGGACCCGCTTCCCGGCACGAAATTCCTGAGCACCGCGATAGGATCGCTCTCCTGCGGATCGGCTCTCCGCTGCGTGCCTTCCATCCCCTCGCCCAGCGCCTGCGGAATCTTCAGCCTCGCCTTGCCGGCTTGAGCCAGCGCATCGTGCAGCACGCCATCGAGTTCATCGCGCAGTTCCCACAGCCTGTCCAGGATGCCCGGAGCTTTATCCGCGCCGGTGCTCCGCCGGCTCAACCGGGTACGCAACAGCTGCAGTTCATCGGTATGGGTGATAATCGCGGCGCGCGCAGCCTGGGCGCAGCCCAGTTGCCCGGCACCGGGAAGGTCGAGGAACAGCGCCAGGTCTTCCAGCCGCTCACGGTGGTACTCGAAAATCCGGTTCCAGGCCTCGCGCGCATCCCGGGGCCGAGCCGTATAGGCATGGGCCAACTGGACCGCGCCACGCAGCAGCGAGAGTTCGTGCTCGCGGTTGCGCAGCTGGTCCAGTTGGGCTTCGGAGACCTGCTCCTGCTGTGGGGAACCCGGGTCCGTGTCCAGCGCGCGCCGGGCGCCTAGCTGGGAGCCGGCCCGTTGCCTTTCCAGTTCTGCCATCACCTGTGCCAAGCGGCTCTCCCCCGGCAGGCCGAGGTCGGGCACGGGCTTTCGGCCCAGGTAATTGCTTGCTTGCTGGATCCGCGACTCGAGCAGCTCGGCCTGCTTAATGCGGTCAGCGGCGGCGGCCTGCCCGGCCTTGCGGCGCTTGGCACGCCAGGCCCAGGCGAGCAGGAAGGCAATGGCCGCACCGAGCGCGCCCAAGGCGATCGCCTTGGACAGAGTCCGGTCAGGCGGCGCCTGCAGCTGCTGCGTGGTGGCCAGCGCGACGGCGGTGATCCCCGCGGTGTAATCCCCTGCGGCGAACTCGCCCTGTCCTGCCTCCAGGATCCGCTCACGGCTTCCCGGTGCGCTTTCGTGCACGTCGCGCCCGGGATCCACGGCGATTTCCACCGGATCCCCAGCATCCTGGGGAAGCATTACCCCGACGGCGATCCAGCCTTCCCCGACATAGCCCAGGGTCTTTCCGTTCTCCAGCCAGTCATCGCTGAGCGCGTCGCTGTCGCCGAACATCAGCATCCCGCGCACCAGCTGCCCGGCGCCCTTGAGGTTGTTGGGTTCCTGGTCCACCCCGAGCAGGATCTTCGCATCTTGTTCGCCCACGGCCTGCCGGACCTGGTCCATGATGCTTTCCGAATCCACCTCATCGAGTGCCGCGTCGGTGACCGCAAGGTAGAAGTTGCCTTCCTGGGAGGTCACCGATGGGATCAGGACGGTGCCGTCATCTGCGGAGTCCTCGTTGGGCGTCGCCGACGGGTAGACCGGTGCCGTGGCTTCTGGCTGAGTTGGATCCGCGGCGGCCTGCGCCGGCACGACACCGAGCCCCAGGTCCAGTCCCAAGGCGGCGAACAGGCCCGCGAGCAGCAGCTTGCTGGGGTACTTCACGGCGGTGCGACACGTGCGGTTCATGGGAACAACTGTATCAACAGGGGTTTGAGTAACCCTGTTTAAGGAGCAATTTGAACCGCTGTGACAACATCGCCCCGCGCAGATCCCCGAGAGGTTCTGCGCGGGGCGGTGGACTGCCTCGCTGGCCCGGACGGCCTCAGTCCAGCAGCATTGCCGGTTCCTGCAGGATCGAAGCCACATCGGCCATGAAGCGGGCCGAGAGGTCGCCATCCACCACGCGGTGGTCGAAGGAACCGCCCAGGGTGGTGATCCAGCGCGGGACCACCTCGCCGTCGATGACCCATGGCTTCTGGCGGATCGTGCCGAAGGCAACGATGGCTACTTCGCCCGGGTTGATGATCGGGGTACCGGTGTCGATTCCCAGCGCACCGATGTTGGTGATGCTCAGCGAGCCGTCGCGCATGTCCTCTGGACGGGTCTTGCCGGCACGAGCGGTGGTGGCCAGATCGTTCAGGGCGATGGCCAGTTCCTTCATGTTCAGGTTCTGGGCGTCCTTGATATTCGGCACCAGCAGGCCACGCGGGGTGGCTGCGGCGATGCCCAGGTTCATGAAGCGCTTCTGGTGGATCTCGGCGCCGTTTGCGGTCTCCACCCAGCTGGCGTTCACCGAAGGGTTGCGGGCCGCCGCCCAGATCACGGCACGGGCCAGCACCAGCAGCGGCGAGACCTTGATGCCTTCGAAGTCGCGGGATTTCTTCAGGCGCTGCACGTACTCCATGGTGCGGCTGGCATCCACGTCCACGAAGATCGAGACATGCGGTGCGGTGAAGGCCGAGTCGACCATGGCCTTGGCGGTGGCTTTGCGCACGCCACGCACCGGGGTGCGTTCCACGCGGGCATCGGCCAGCTGGCCGTGGGCCCAGTAGGTTGGCGCCGCTGCGTGCTCGGCTTCGCGCTGGGCCTGGTAGCTGTTGACGTCTTCGCGGGTGATCTCGCCCTGGTTGCCGGTGCCCACCACATCGTTGATGTCGATGCCCAGCTCCTTGGCCAGCCGTCGCACCGGCGGCTTGGCCAGCACGCGGTCCACGAAGCTCGCCACCGCAGGCTTGCGGCGATCCACTTCGCGGGTCACCGCGGTGCCCAAGGACTGCGCGCGGCGCGAGATGGTCTCGGCCAATGCGGATCCGGAGGCGCGCACCGCTGCGGTACGCGCACCGGCCGTCGAAGGAGCGGGGCGGCTGGTTCGTGCCCGGCGCACCGAGGCATCAGCGGTGGGGCCCGATCCGACCAGCGGGCCGGGTTCTTCCGAAGCCTGCGGCGAAGCCGTGCTCAGGGCCTCGGTTGGTTCCGGCACGCCGGTTGGAGGCGCTGCGTTGCCCTCTTCATCGATGGTGATCAGCGGGTTGTCCACCAGCACGGTATCGCCCTCGGCCGCGTGCAATGCGGTGACCACCCCAGCGAAGGGGCAGGGCAGCTCGACCAGCGACTTCGCGGTTTCGATTTCCACGAAAATCTGGTTGACCTCAACGGTGTCGCCCACCTTGACCTTCCAGGAGGCGATATCCGCTTCGGTCAGGCCTTCGCCCACATCGGGGAGATTAAAGACTGTCATTACTACTCCTTGGATTCCGCTTAGTAAGCGAAGGACCGGTCGAGGGCTTCAAGCAACTTGTCGATGTCCGGCAGGTACTGGGACTCCACCTTGGAAATCGGGTAAGGCATGTGGAATCCGCCCACGCGCAGCACCGGGGCTTCCAGCGAGAGGAAGGCGCGCTCGGTGATGCGGGCCGCGATTTCCCCGCCCAGGCCGCCGAAGGTCGGCGCTTCGTGGGTGACGATCAGCCGGCCGGTCTTCTGCACCGATTCGGTGATGGTGTCGAAGTCAATCGGCGAAAGCGAGCGCAGGTCGATGACCTCGATGGACCGGCCATCTTCCAGCGCGGCATCCGCGGCGGCCAGGGCGATCGGCACCAGCGGGCCGTAGGCGACGATGGTCGCGTCGGTGCCCGGGCGGACCACCTGCGCCTTGAAGGCATCCAGCGCCGGGGTTTCGGTATCGACCTCGCCCTTGAGCCAGTAGCGGCGCTTGGGCTCGAAGAAGATCACCGGGTCCTGGCAGGCCGCCGCCTGCTGGATCATCCAGTAGGCGTCATGCGCGTTGGACGGGGTGATGATGCGCAGGCCCGCGGTGTGGGCGAATAGCGCTTCCGGGGATTCGGAGTGGTGCTCGATGGAGCCGATGCCGCCGCCGTAAGGGATGCGGATGACTACCGGTGTGGTCAGGCGGCCCTCGGAGCGGGCGTGCATCTTGGCCAGCTGGGTGGTGATCTGGCTGAAGGCCGGGAAGACGAAGCCGTCGAACTGGATTTCCACCAGCGGGCTGAAGCCGCGCAGGGCCATGCCCACGGCGGTGCCGACGATGCCGGCCTCGCCCAGCGGCGAGTCGATGACGCGGTGCTCTCCGTACTTGTCGATCAGCCCGTCGGTGATGCGGTACACGCCACCGAGGCGCCCGATGTCCTCGCCCATCAGCAGGGACTTGCCGTTGGATTCCAGCACCTTGTCCAGGCCGCTGGTAATGGCCTTGGCCAGGGTCATTGTGGTGGTCATTTAGTGCTCTCCCTCAGCCGCATCGGCGAATCCTGCTTCGTATTCCAGATGCCAGGCCAGTTCTTCCTGGATCAGTGGATGCGCTTCGGCGTAGACCTGCTCGAAGGACTTGGCCAGTGGCGGAACAGGGAAGGCCATGGCGTCTTCGCGGACCTTGGCAGCCATCGCATCAGCGTCGGCGGCCAGCTGCTCGAAGAAGGCGTCGTCAACCAGGTTGTTCTCGCGCAGGTAGGTTTCCAGGCGGATCAGCGGGTCCTTCGGGGCCCACTGGGCCTCTTCTTCGCTCATGCGGTATTTGGTTGGATCATCGGCGGTGGTGTGCGCGCCGAGGCGGTAGGTGACGGCCTCGATGAGGACCGGGCCCTTGCCGCTGCGTGCGTGTTCCAGCGCCCAGCGGGTGACCGCCAGAACGGCCAGCACGTCATTGCCATCCACGCGCACTCCCGGCATGCCGTAGCCGGCGGCTCGGTTGACCAGTGGCACCTTGGACTGGACCTCGAAAGGCACGGAGATCGCCCACTGGTTGTTCTGACAGAAGTAGACCACCGGTGCGTTGAAGGAGCTGGCGAAGACCATAGACTCATGGGTTTCGCCCTCGGTGGAGGAACCATCGCCGAAGTAGGCGACTACGGCGTTGCCTTCCTTGGCGCGGCGGGCTTCATCCCAGCCGCGCTGTTCCATGTTCAACGCCATTCCGTAGCCGGCGGCATGCGGCATCTGCGCGGCCAGCACCATGGTGTACATGTGGAAGTTGTTTTCCCGGGGATCCCAGCCGCCTCCGGAGATGCCGCGGAACAGGCGCAGCATCTCTGAGAAGGACACGTCGCGGGTCAGCGCTACGCCGTGCTCGCGGTAGGTGGGGAAGATGTAGTCGCTTCGGCGGGTTGCGCGACCGGAACCTATCTGCGCCGCTTCCTGCCCGCGCAACGGGACCCAGAGGCACAACTGGCCCTGGCGCTGCAATGCTGTGGCCTCTTGGTCGAATCGACGGGTCAATGCCATGTCGCGGTAGAAACCACGAAGCATGTCATCATCAACGTCGCCCAGATACGCATCGTACGTTTCATGGGACTGACGCTGGCCGTCCGGAGTCAAGATCTGAATCAGATCCGGCTCCGTCGCCTCGGTCGCAGCACGCGTCATTTATCATCCTTCGGTCATAAATATGCCCCACACGGAATACATTCCGCATGGGACATATACGGCTTGTCTAATTTCTAAGCCTATAGGCATTGACCGCTAAAACGCGAGAAATCAGCACCAGTTACCCCTGTGCAAGGTCGAGTGATTCCTTGCACAGTTCAATAAAACGATCGTTTGCTTCAACTTCGCCGATGGAGACACGCACTCCCTCGTTCGAGAAGCCGCGCACCGACAGCGCCACGGCGTTGGCCCGTTCGACGAACTGATCGCTCTTTTCGCCCAGCGGTAGCCAAACGAAGTTCGCCTGTGTGGAGGGAATCTTCCAGCCCTGCCCGGCCAGGGCCGAGGCAACTCGTTCGCGTTCCATGACCAATCCCTCAACGCGCTCAAGCACCTGGTCGATGTTGGCCAGCGAAGCGACCGCGGCATCCTCGGCCACGCTGGATACGGCAAACGGAGTGGCCACCACGCGGATGTTATCGGTGATTTCCGGGTGAGCCACCGAATAGCCCACTCGGAGGTTCGCCAGGCCGTGAGCCTTCGAGAAGGTGCGCAGCAGAACGACATTTTCGTTCTCGTTGTAGGTATGGATGCCATCCACCGATTTCTCGTCACGGACGAACTCTACGTACGCCTCATCCAGGACAACCAGCACGTTCTTCGGAACCCGCGCCAGGAAATCATCGACTTCGGCCTGGGTGAGTACCGGGCCGGTGGGGTTATTCGGAGTGCACAGCAAGATGACAGAAGTGTTCTCATTCACCGCAGCGATCATGGATTCCAGATCGTGGCGCCCATCTTCCAGCAACGGAATTTCAACGGGCAGCGCACCGGCAGTCTGCACGAGAATTGGGTAAGCCTCGAAGGAACGCCACGCATAGATGACTTCATCCTGGATGCCGTCCTCGTTCTGGCCCGCGAAGGTATTCAGGATCTGCACCAGCGCGCCGAGGGAACCGGCGCCGGTCACGATATCTTCAGCAGGAACGTCCAAGTAATCGGAGAGTGCTCCGCGCAGCTTGGTCGATAGCGGGTCAGGGTAGCGATTCAGGCTGGACTGCTCGACGACCGCCTGATGCACAGCGTCCAAGGGACCAAAGGGAATCTCATTCGATGACAGCTTGTAAGCTCTCGCGCCTTCAACTGGGGCAGGCGGCTTGCCCGCAGCGTATTTTGGCAAACGTGCAACAACGGAGCGTGGCTGCACCTGATCTTGGGTCACCGGGTTCTCAGTCATACCTCAAAGCCTAGCCCTCACTAAGGGTTTAGCGATATCTGCGGTTCATCCTAATCCCAGATTTTTATGCCAAAGTTAAGGCATGAGCTTTCTGATTCGAGTCATCGTCAATGCGCTTGCCCTCGCCGCCGCCGTCTGGATTGTGCCCGGCCTCAAGATCGTCGCGGCAGGCGAAGGTGCAATAAGCACGGTAATCGCCTATTTGGCGGTTGGCGCAATCTTCGGATTGGTCAACGCCTTGGTCCGTCCGATCGTCAAGCTGTTCTCCTTGCCAATCACCTGCCTCACATTGGGCTTGTTCACCATCGTGATCAACGCCCTGATGCTCCTGCTGACCTCGTGGCTAACGACCTTCACCCCCATTGAACTGGTCATCGAGCAGTTCTGGTGGGATGCCATCGCCGGCACGATCATCATCTCCATCGTCTCAGCGGTCCTCGGATTGTTCGTCAAGAGCGAGAACGAGTAAGCGAAATTCTCCTCGATACAAGAAGAAGACGGCATCCGACAGGTGCCGTCTTCCTTCGTTAATGCCCGATTCGCCGCATCCGATCGGCTTCCCATTTCCTGCCCCTATCCACAGCACCACCCGTCAGCACCTAGGCAATGAGCGGAACACGGTGCTCACCCGGCCGGAGCCAAGTATTGGCAGAACATCGCGTTCTGGCGGACCCGATATAAGAGTCGTACCGGATTCATCAGAACTGCGATGCCAGGTGATGCTTACCTGACTGGCTAGTTGCAGTTTTGAACGCCTTAGTGGCGTGGCGCCATGTGCTTGAGCCGTTGCAACTCCTCTTCCGTCAAGGGCGGACGTTCTTTTTGCTTGCGCTCCAACTTGAACATGCGGATTTTCACCAGAGATTCGGGAAGGTAGAACTTCTCCAGATGCTCTCGGATTTCCAGCTTCGGGTCCTCATCGAGCTCCAGGAGGTGGTCACCGTAATTCTTGAGGTGATGCGACGGGCCAAAGAGCCCGTCTTCGGGCAAGATTTCCTTCATGTGCTCGCGTGGACCTGGGAATGTGGTGGTGTAATGCTCGCCCTTGTCGGGATTGGGCCTGCCATCGGTGCCGGGCACCATATCCTTTTGGTCTTCTACGGACAGGCTGCGGACATCCTCTGGCAGATCAATAGTGCCGATCGGAGAACCAAGGGTCAGCACCTTGTTCATCTTGTACTTGCGCTTCAAGAACTTGTTCTTCGTCAGCTGGGCTACGTGAATACCGCCTTGCGAGTACCCGGAGAGGATAACCTCATCGCCCTCTTTCGCTCCGCTGAGCTTTAATGCTTCATCGAGCGGTTCCACAAAATTCTCGGATTCCACGCCGAAGCCGTCAGCGATGCCTTCCGTGCCAAAAGGCGAAGGAACTTCGGCGTCATCCTGCGTACCTGGAAAGAGCGCGATGTAAGTATCATCGTCAGCTTGGACGATCATGATCTTTCCGTTGTTCTCCGTGCCTTCGCCTTCCAGCTTTTCGTGCAGCTGGAAATAGGTTTTCATCTTGCCATCCACTTCAACCGTTTGAGCTGGATCTTGCCCAGTGAGCTTTATTTCGGTATTCCGATTTGATCCCAGCAGTCGCATGATGCCCGACAGCGTCTTGGTGGCACCTTCGATTTGCTCGGTCAGCGTCAGATTCGGCGCCAACGGCCAGCGCGGCATGTGGGACATCAGCAAGCGCAGAAAGGTCTCCATGCTTTCCCGCGGCGGACGCCAGCCGTTTTCGCGGGTCTCGGAAATGAAGTCCCCGACCAGTACTGCGCTTGTGCTTACGAGCATCATCCGTTCAACTGCGGCTTCGGCAACTTCATAATTCCGCATTGCCGCAGAGACTTTTCCGGTAAGTTCAAACGCTGTAATTTCGCCTTCCCTGGCCTGCTGATAGCCGTCTCTGATCAAATCTCCCAAATGCCCGAGGTCGTAGCCCCTGGCTTCAATGCTTGCCACCATGCACTGGAGATTCAGATCCCTCTGGCAACTGTCCGCAGCCTGCGCGGCCCTGAGTAATGCATCGGATATGCCGTTGATGTCGTGGGCAACCCTCTGGCAGATTTCCCCTGCTTGGGCGTAATCCAGCTCGTTGTAATTGACTTCATATCCCATGGCTACGAGGCCATTCGCTGGTTCATGATTTGCGCTTCGAGGTTTTGTATCTCGCGCATGGCAACCCCCAAGTATTCTTCAGCGTTGTTCAGCTCGCCATTGAGCATTTCCAGTCGCTGGCTCAGCTCCTCAACATTGTCTAGAAACGCCTTGCCAGCCTTGGAATTCCAAGTCAATGCCCGGATTGAACCCAACTGCGCGATGGCGAACTTGGTAGTTTTCTGGGCGTCATCGAGCTGACTTGCCACCGTCAGCAGCGTCGCTTGAAACATCATTTCCTTGCTCCGCATCCATGAGAATTTGTCCACCATCATGGACAGTGGCCACGGGGTACCAGCACGTTTAGCGACCGGTTGTGGAAACAGCAGTGAAGTAAAAGATGTGATGTAGCGCCGAGGATGGAAGAATATGAGTATGGCTGAGATTGCGCGCACTTCCCTTGCTAATGAACCACTGGCACTGACTGCCCTCGACGGACGCTACCGCAGCGCCGTGGCACCGCTGGTCGACTACCTTTCCGAAGCGGCTTTGAACCGCGATCGCGTTCACGTTGAAGTTGAATGGCTGATCCACTTGACCGATAACTCCGTTCTGCCGGGCACCTCCCCTCTGTCAGAGGACCAGAAGGCTGCCCTGCGTAAGATCGTTACCGATTTCGACGCTGATTCGGTGAAGGAACTGGCGGAGATCGAAGCTGTCACCGTTCACGACGTGAAGGCTGTCGAGTACTACATCGCCAATCGCCTGGAAGCGATTGGCATCGGCAACCTCAAGCCGCTGGTGCATTTCGGTTGCACCTCCGAGGACATCAACAACCTGTCCTACGCTCTGGGCGTCCAGGGTGGCGTGCAGCAGGTATGGCTGCCAGCAGCCCGCGACTTGGTGGCACAGCTGGCCAAGATGGCCGAGGACTCCCGCGACGTGCCAATGCTCTCGCGCACCCACGGCCAGCCGGCAACCCCAACTACCCTGGGCAAGGAACTGGCAGTTCTGGCGTGGCGCCTGACCCGCCAGCTGGACCGCGTTGAGAAGACCGAGTACCTGGGCAAGATCAACGGTGCTACCGGCACCTACGCTGCCCACTATGCTTCGGTTCCAACCGCTGACTGGCAGCAGGTTTCCAAGGACTTCGTTGAGCACCTGGGCCTGGCTTGGAACCCGCTGACCACCCAGATCGAATCCCACGACTGGCAGGCCGAGGTCTACGCAGACATCGCACGCTTCAACAGCATCCTGCACAACCTGTGCACCGATGTCTGGAGCTACATCTCCATCGGCTACTTCGCGCAGATCCCCGTGGCCGGCGCCACCGGATCCTCGACCATGCCGCACAAGGTCAACCCGATCCGCTTCGAGAACGCAGAAGCCAACCTGGAGATCTCCAACGGCCTGCTGAACACCCTGGGCTCCACCCTGGTCACCAGCCGCTGGCAGCGCGATCTGACAGACTCCTCCTCGCAGCGCAACATCGGTACCGCCATCGGCCACTCGGTGCTGGCGATCTCCAACGTCGCCAAGGGCTTGGATCGCCTGTCGGTCGCCGAAGCCGTGCTGGCTGACGATCTGGACCACAACTGGGAGGTCCTTGCAGAGGCCATCCAGATGGTCATGCGCGCCGAGGCCATTGCCGGCGTCGAAGGCATGGACAACCCATACGAGCGCCTCAAGGACCTGACCCGCGGCCACCGTGTGGATGCGGCCCGCCTGAAGGAATTCGTTGGCGAGCTGGGCCTGTCGGCCGATGCTGAAGCCCGCCTGCAGTCCCTGACCCCGGGCAGCTACAATGGCATCGCTTCGCAGCTGGTGGACCACCTGAAGAAGTAGCCGTGGATGGCGCGAACGCGCCCAAGACACGCGACACACCCCTGGCCAACGCTGGGGGTGTCGTTCGTTGAATCCGGTATTTCAGTTCAAGCTAGTGGCACTGCGCGTAGTCGTAGAAGCCGATTCCGCTTTTGCGCCCTAGCTTGCCCTCGGCCACCAGCGCGGACACCCGCTCATTTGGTGCATCAGTTTCGGTCCCGGTTTGCGCGAAGTTCGCCCGCGCGATGAAGTCGATGACATCCAGCCCCACCAGATCCATCAATTCGAACGGTCCCATCGGGTGACCTAGTGCAGTGCGCGCGGTGGTGTCAATATCCGTGATACTGGCAATTCCGGCCCCGGCCAGTGCCAATGCCTCTCGCTGGACGGCCCCCATGAGGCGGTTGGCGATAAATCCTGGGATTTCCCGTTTGATCAGGACGGGTTCTTTGCCCAACCGGGATGCCAACGCCATCACCGTATTCACGGTGGCATCACTGGTGGATTCGTGGCGGACCACTTCAACACACTTCATGACCAAGGCGGGATTGAAGAAATGCATGTTGCAGACGCGATCTGCCCGTCCGCTGGCCTCCGCAACCATAGATGAGCCCATAGTTGAGGAGTTAGTTGCCAGAATGGCATGGGCGGGAGCCACTGTGCCTAGGCACTTGAAGATTGATCGCTTGATATCCAAACGTTCAGTGGCAGCTTCGATCACAAAGTCTGCGTCAGCTGCAGCCCTGTCCAGATCCTGGGCAAAGCTTAGCCTGTTCAGGGCGGCACCAGCCGCGTCCACAGTTAACTTGTTCTTCCCGATTTGTTTTGCGACCCAACTTTCGAGTTCGGCTTCTGCAAATTCCAGCCCGTCGGAGGAAATGTCCTGGACGATGGTCGCATAGCCGGACAGGGCCGCACTCATGGCAATTTGTCGACCCATCGTCCCGGCACCAATTACCAGGACGGTAACGACATTATCAATGTTCGGTGTGGAAAAACTCAATTCATTCCTTTGAGGTTGATGGCTAGCGGGTACTCGCTGGTGCCGTTCATGGCTGTATCGGCGGCTACTGCAGCCTCCAGCAGGGTGGCTCCAGAATCCTGCTGCGCACTAATCAATTCGCCCCAGCAGCTCAATGCGTCCTTGCTCAGTGAAACGAAGCTCTGAGCTGCAGGATTCAATGAACCGGTACGATGAACTGTGCCGTAGGCAGTTCGTATTGTCGGTTCGGTTTCAACGACCACCGCGCCCAATTTCCGCGCGAGCACAGCCATTCGAATCGGGAGGAATGCACTGGCGCTGCCGTTGAGCACCAAGGCCAACTGCGCATGGCGGGTCGGGACGTATGCCCTAATCTGGCCTTCGATCGAATGCTTGGACATCGCTGCGGCCACGATGTCATTTTCCCGGTGGGCCATATTGCTGACGGCCAGCGGAAGCGACTGTAGGCTCGACAACGCGACCGGTTGGCTACCTGGCATAGTAGTTCCCGGTGGCATGACCAGCATCATGCGTTGCAGCCCAAACTGGATGGTCTGAAGATTGTCTACGGGAATCGGGAACGTGGTGAACCCGATTTCGCAGTGGCCGCTGAGCACTTCCTCGCAAAGATGGTCAACATTGGAATATTCCTTCAGGTCAATGCGAATATTGGGGTACTCCCTCGTGAATTGTCCGCTCCACGCCGCCACCGCTTCGCTGGACATCTCCGGCATGGTGCCAACCGTGATGGTCCCAACCGACAATTCCAATGCACCGCGCATGATGTCCTTGGCTGCAAGAAGTTCGCGCAGTATTCTGCGTGCCGGCTCAACGAGGAGCCGGCCCGAAGAGTTCAAGACGATATTGCGTCCGGTACGGTGGAATAGTTCAAGTTTCAGTTCACGTTCCAGTTGCCGAATACCTTGCGAGATGCTTGCCTGCGCTACATGCAACTGCGCGGCGGCGCGATTGACACCGTTGTGTTCGACAACTGCCAGAAAGTATTCAAGCTGGCGGATCTCCACTGCTACCCCTTTGACTCCGAATATGGTGAAAGTCGACGAGCTACACTCGATAGCTGTTCGGCAACCGACCGTCGATCTTTCCTTGTCGAATCATAGCTACCGCAAGATTGCGTTCGTGGATGGGAGAGGAACCCTCATAGATGCGCAGGGCACGAACGTCACGCCACATGCGCGGGATCGGATGATCTCCGACGATACCCTCGCCGCCCAATAGCTGCAGGCATTTGTCGGCGACACGGCCAACCATTTCCGAGGCGAAGAGCTTGGCCGCGGCAATACGATGGCGCGGCACATCGCCCATATCGAAGGCGCGTGCTCCCTCCATGACCAGCGCACGAGCAGCCTCAACCTCGGCAAAGCACTCTCCCAATACTGACTTCACAGCGCCCAGATCAGCCAATGGTGCATTGAACTGCTTTCGAGTATTCACATGAGCTGTGATTTCTTCAAGAATACGGGTTGCCTGTCCAACGCAGGTTGCGGCTACGTGCAGTCGCGCGTGGTTAATTCCTCGTAGCGCCATGGTTAGTCCCTGGCCTTCGCCTTGAGGCCCCCCGAGTAGCCTGCTACTCGGTACCACAACGTTTGCCAAGTGAATTTCTCCGACCGGCGCCTCGGCGTGGCCGTTCATCCGGGTTGGCAACGATGTGCTGACCCCTGGCAAAGTGGCATCGACAAGGAGCGCGGAGACTCCTTTGGCCCCGTGGACCGAGGCGTCGGTGCGAGCGAAAATTATGAAAGCGTCGGCCCAGCCAGCGTTGGTGATATATCGTTTAGCACCGTTGACTACGTAATTGCCGTTCTCCAATACGGCGGAGGTAGTCAGCTGTGATGCGTCAGATCCGGCATCTTCCTCGGTCAGGCCGAACGCCGTGACCAGCTCCCCTGCGGCCATTTTCGGCAACAGCTCTGTGCGCTGCTCCTCGGTCCCGTGATCTAGAATCGCTTGGGAGCACAGGCCAATTACCGTAGAAAAACGCGAGCGGTAGACGCACGATGCACGTGTGAATTCTTGGGTCAGCAGGACCTGCTGTTCCATGTTCCATTCCAGTCCGCCATAGGATTGCGGAATCGAAATACCGAACAGCCCTAGCTGGGCCATGCGTTCGACGAGTCGTTCTGGGACAGCTCCGTCACGGACCATCTCATTTTCCGACGGGATCAATTCGTTTTCGGTGAAGTCTGCAATGAGCTTTCGGTATTGATCGAAGTTGAGCTCGAAGATTGATGGATCAATCACTGGTCTTTTTTCCTTACTGATTTAGTTTGTACCGGCGTCTACGTGTGTATCCTGCGAGGCTGCCATCACTCCGGTCTCGTGCAATTGCTCAATCTGGCTCTGCGAATATCCCAATTCAGTCAGAATGCTAGTGTTGTGTTCACCGAGCTGCGGGGCTGGTTCCGATTTGGTTTTCCGCCATCCGTCGATAGTGAACGGCACGCCTGGTGTGGTGTAGGACTCAGTCTCGCATCGGACATCGACCATGACCTTCGAGGCAATCAGATCCTCGTCCTTGGCAATTTCATCGTAGGAGCGTACCGAGCCGCACACGATGCCATTGGCTAGCAGCAGTTCGACTGCTTGATCGCGGGTTTTGTTTTTCATGGCCAGGCTCAGTGTGTGGAGCAGATCAGTCCGGTGAGCAACCCGAGCAGGATTATCGATGAACCGCGGATCTGAAGAGTACTCAGGGTGCCCGATGACATTGCAAAGGGCAGCCCACTTGTCTTGAGTGTAGGCAGACACCACAATAGATCCATCCTTCACATGGACGACATCAGCGGCCGGTGCCGCATAGGTCTGGCCGTTGCCTTTACGCATGGGCGGCTTCCCTGTGATCGAGTACTCGCCCCAGGTTGCTGCCTGCATAGACATTGCAGATTCCATCAACGAGGTCTCGACATGAGCGCCATTACCAGTTCGGCTACGCTCGAAAAGCGCGGCCAAAACTCCCATGGCCATTGCATTGGCAGCCGCAACGTCAACAATTGCAAAACCTACTCGTTGAGGGTCGCTGTCGGCCTCCCCAGTTATGTTCATCATGCCAAACTCGGCCTGGGCCGCAATGTCCAGCCCCGGACGGCTAACTGATGGCCCGGAAGTTCCAAATCCCGTAATCGATCCGTAGATCAAAGCTGGGTACTGCTTTCGAAGCGTCTCGGAACCTAGGCCCAATCGTTCTGCGGCCCCTGGCCGGAAATTATGGATGAGTACGTCGGTGTTGGTGAGCAAACGATGAATCACAAGGCGAGATTCGGGGTTTCTGAGATCAATGGCGAGGCTCGACTTGTCACGATTGAACGCGCGAATCATCGCTTCTCCGAAGACACCTACGTTGCGGGCTTGGTCGCCGTGAACACTTTCGATTTTGATAACGGTGGCACCCAAGTCGGACAACATTTGTCCGGTGCCAGGGCCTGCAATATATTGGCCAAAGTCGAGAACTCGAATTCCGTCGAGGGGGCCGCTGCTGAATTGCTGGGTCATCGAACAGCCTGCTTTCTATCGGCGTACATTGCGGTAAGCTCCAACAACCGTGCTCGCGATTTACTTGGATTGAGCATCAGCCCCCCGGCAACTCCGAATACGCAGATGGTGATGCCGACAATAAGGAAGCCATTGGCATAGCCCTGCACTGGTGTCTCGGCGCTATCTACAATTAGCCCCAGAATATACGGGGCCACCATGCCGGCAACCGAGTACGCTGCGACGATGCACCCGAAAAAGGCAGCACGCTGATGGGCCGGAAGGAAATCGGAAGCGCCAGCAAATCCGATGGAGAAGGCTACAGAGTTGATAGAGAAGGCAGCGACCACCAAAACCAACTGGACCGGACCAGCAGGGATTTGGGTGAAGACGATCCTCGAGACTCCAGCAAAGAGCAAGCAAGCTGCAGTGAGAAAGGACCGCGCCACGCGGGATGAATAGCCTCGCTTGAGCATGTGGCCCGACAGCAGCCCTGCCCCAACCAAGATCACCACTGCACAAACGTATGGAATGGTGACCAGCATGCCAACGCTTTGCAAAGAGTAGCCAAGCCCCTCATTCATGAATGCAGGGAGCCACGTGACTTTCAGCGAAGTGATCAGATAGCCAGCGAATGACAGCAGCGCCAGTCCCCAAAAGCTCGGAATCATAAGTAGCCTGTAGAACGGAACAACTATGTCGCCATTCGGATCAGCCTTAGCGACATTGTCTTGACGACGCGTTGCACGTTTTTTGAAGGGAAGCCTATCGGCATAGAAGAACCAAACCATGGTCCACACCAAGCTAATAGCCACTAGTAAAATGAACGACGCATGCCAATTCCAGGTGAGTATGATCCAGGTCAAGATGGGTGCGGACAGCAACGGGCCTAGTGACGAACCCGCATTGACCACGGCCCCTGCTGCAGCGCGCTTTTCAGGTGGGAATAGCTCATGAACAATTGATTGGCACAATGCATGTGCCGGGCCTTCGAAGAATCCAAGAGCCATGCGACTGGCCAACAAGACGGCAAAAGTCGTTTGGGTGGTCAGAGGCAACATGGTTAGGATCCAAGTCACCATCAGAATCCCCGCAGCCCAATTATATGAGATCTTTCGGAATGCCGCGGTGAGGACCACCGCGCCGATTGCGAACAGCCAAAAGAATGCGCTCGAAAGAAGTCCATACTGACTCGCGGTCAAATGCATTGATTCCCGGATTGGCTTGCTTGCCAGCCCGATGGCTGCCTTGTCAGCGAAATTGAGCATGAAGAATATCAATAACATTACGACGATGCCCCAGTTGCGTCGACTGCTCGACGAACCGGATTTGATACTGCTTTTCCTGATGGCAGTGGCTGATGCCATGACTCTCTCCTCCTAATACCGACCAACCTGTGTGATTCGGAGCACAAAACGTGCCTATACCTAAGTACAAATCACTTACCGTTAAGGATCAACGGTCAAAAAGCGGTCGCATCGTTCGGTTTGAGTGAACGATAGTGTTCGATCGAACCTGGCGGGCCAGGAATTGATCTTGGCCAATCTGCCTTCAGCAACTTGCTGGACGATCTTAGAGCCCACCGGGCTACGGCGTTAGCGCAGCTGGCTGACGAATCCGGTGCGCGCATGCAACGAGGACAGCACGTGCTGACGGGCTTCCTGCTCAATGCGGGCCGCGGGCGCCCCGTCGCGGATCAGCCGCAACAGTTCGCGGTGCTCATCCACAGCGGCGTGCGCCCGCTCCGCATCCACCGCACGCTCCGCCGCATGCAGTGCGGAGAACTTGCGCCATTCTGCCTCGACCAGCTCTCGCAGCCGCGCGTTCGGGCACCCGGCATGCAGCACCGCGTGGAACTTGGTGTTCAGCCGGGTGTATTCGGCCGGGTCAAAGTCCCCCAACAGACCTGCGAGCTGCTCATTGATCTGTTCCGCCCGATCAAGCGTGGCGCCACCCAGCGCCAGCGCGGCCAGTGCTGTAGCCGACCCGTCGAGCACCGCCAGCGCCTCCATGCCCTCGCGGTAGGCGAGCTCGTCGATTTCGGCGACCCGCGCGCCGACGTTGCGCTCGATCTGCAGCAGTCCCTCGGCGGCCAGCCGGTGGATTGCCTCGCGTACCGGCACGGCGCTGATCTGAAGCTGCGCGGCTATCGGCCCGGCCAGCACCCGTTGGCGCGGTGCCAGCGTGCCGCCCAATACCTGTTCGCGCAGATAGTCGTAGGCCAGGTCGGCCTTGCTCCGGCCGCGCCCGCGGACCGCTTGCGCTTCGCTTGCCGTCATGGTTCCTGCTTTCACTCGCGGGTTGACCCTCAGATTTTATAATATAAAGTGTGTAATGGGAATCACCCCGTGGCTCACCTACCGGGCCGCACAGGCAAAGGAGCATCCATGTCCCAGCACGCAGCATCGACGCTGCCGCTCGATGAACTGGCCGTCGTCTTCGGTCCCCGGCTGAGCACCGCACCACAGGAGCTGGACCGCGTAGCCCGCGACCAGTCGCGCTACCAGCCCGAGGGGCGGCCGGCCGCGGCTGTCTTCCCCGAATCCACCGACGAGGTCTCGCAGGCGCTGGGCTGGGCGCATCGCCACGGCGTGGCGGTTTCGGTGCGCGGGGCGGGCACTGGGCTCTCCGGCGGGGCGGCTGGCTACCCCGGCGGGCTGGTCATCAGCCTGGAGCGGCTGAACCGGATCGTGGAAATCGATGCGGTGAACCGATTGGCCGTGGTGCAGGCCGGGGTCATCAACTCCGACCTGGACGAGGCGGCACGCGGCCACGGCCTGTTCTTCCCGCCGGATCCGGCCAGCGCGCGGATCTCCACCGTGGGAGGCAACATCGCCACGAATGCCGGCGGGCTGCGCTGCCTGAACCACGGGGTCACCCGCGACTCGGTCGCGGCGCTGACTGTGGTGCTGGCAGATGGCCGTGTCGTGCACACCGGGGCACGCACCCGGAAGAACGTCGTCGGCTTGGACCTGACCAGCCTGTTCGTTGGTTCGGAGGGCACTTTGGGGGTCATCACCGAGGCCACGGTGCGGCTCAAGCCGGTGCCCGAGGGCACCGCGCAGACCTTCCGCGCTGGCTTCCGCACCGTCGAGGACGCCGGACGTGCGGTGAGCGCCATCGTCAACGGCGAGTACCTTCCGGAGGTGCTCGAGCTGCTCGACGCGCACAGCGTCCAGGTGATCGAGGCTTTCCACCCTGCCGGGCTGCCGGTGGACGGGCAGGCGCTGCTGATCGGCCAATTCACCGGGCTCCATGCCCTGCAGGCCGCGCAGTCGGTGACCGCCCTGTGCCGCAGCTTCGGCGCAGCGGACGTGCTGATCGGAGAGGGCGACTCGCTGCTGGAGGCCCGGCGGCTGGCCAATCCGGCGCTCAGCGCCCACGGACTGCGGGTCTCCTGCGACGTGGGGGTTCCGGTGGGCGAGCTTGCCGCGGTGTTCCGCGGGATCGACGAGATTGCGCAACGCACCGGGCGGATGATCTCAGTGGTGGCGCACGCCGGGGACGGCAACCTGCACCCGACGGTGGATGCCGAGGACACCCCCGAAGGGCATGCGGCCGCCGAAAAGGTCATCGACGAGATCACCCGGCTGGCCCTCTCGCTGGGCGGCACCATCACCGGGGAGCACGGCATCGGCCAGGTCAAGCAGCACGAGCTGTCCTGGCAGCTGGACGAACCTACCCGGGCGGCGCAGCTGGCAGTCAAGGCCGCTCTGGACCCGGCCGGAATCCTCACCCCGGGACGCGCGCTGTAACGGGCAGGCGGCGCTTAGCTCCGGAGGTCCGGTCGGAGAGCGGCCAGTCGCCATGTGCGAAATGGCGGAATTGGATGCCACCTGGATGATGCGCACAAGGTGGGGATCATTGCCTAAGACTAGGCTTGCATCCATTTCTTCCGGTGCGCCACCGGGATGCGCTGGCGCTCGAACTCGTCCAGCAGCGACTCGTAGAGGCCAAGGTAGTCCACGGCCGGATAGCGCACCAGGTCGACGCGCAGCGCCTGAATTCCCGGCAGCTTCAGCTGCACATCCAGCCGGCGGTGCAGTTCAGCCCGGTCCCAAAGCAACTGCACCTTGGCATCGTTGTGGAAACTGATCGCGGTCACCGAGCCGATTTCGTCCCAGGCCACCTTTCGCCCGCCACGCAGGATGAGCCCGGACGCGCGGATCTTCGCATCAATGGCATCGACACCCTTGCGGCGCATGGCCAGCATCGCGGTCCGCACGCCCCAAGCTCCTGACGTCTCAGGGCCATATTCAGAACTGCTTGTGCTTGAACCGTTCCTTGGTGTGGAAGCGGCGCTCCTTGAGCGTGGCGACTAGCGCATCAAGGTGCTCCTGGTATTCGGCCATCGGGTAGCGCCGCAGATCGATCTCCAGGTAGTGCAATGGCGATCGACCACGCACTCCAGGGGACGTCGGGTGGACCTCGGAGTTGTCCAGCAGGCTGATCCGCACCACGCGATTGAGCACGGAGTAGTCCCAGAGCAGCGACACCATCGAGTCATTGATGTAGCGGATGACCTCGGCGCGGCCGATATTCGACCACGGCACCTCCCGGCCGCCACGGGTCACCAGGCCCTGCTCGGTGACGATCACGTCGATCGAGTCATCGCCGGCGCTGCGGCGCGTGCCCTGCCGGCCGGTGGCAATGCCCACGATGCCGAAGGTCAGCAACGCCGCGGCGATGACAATCGGCCCGTAATTCAGCCAATTGGTGGCAATGCTGCTCTCCCCGGCCCGGATGTTCTGGCCCAGGATCCAGAATCCTGTGGCGGCCGAGGCCAGGCCCAGCACGGTCAGGATGATTCCGCGCTTCAGGCGCTTGGCATGCAGGTGCGGGGTACTGATGAATTCCATGGCAGTACCGGATACGGCCGCGGTGCTAGCCGGATAACCAGTGTCGTCTTGCCGTGCTACGTGAACATCCATTTCTTCTCGAAGTGAACCGGGATTCCCCGGCGCTTGAACTGTTCCAGCGTGGAATCATAAAGCCTGAGGTACTCGGCAGCGGGATAGCGCAAGAGGTCTACCCTGGCCGACTCCGTCCCGCCTGTACCTCGCATATTCGCCTGTTGTGGTTGCTCCCGGAGGTGAAGCTCCAGCCTACGGTGCATTTCAGCACGGTCCCATAGCAATACGATCTTCGAATTGTTCTCGAAGGTGATCGCCGTGACGGACTCAATCTGCTCCCACGGAATCTTGCGCCCGCCCCGCAGCGTGACCCCTCCTGCTCCCAGCTTCAGATCCACGGCGTCATCCTGGTTGCGGACCAACGAGCGCGTTGCCGTGAAAATTCCGATGCATCCAGCGACCAGCAGAGCGGCCCCAGCAATGGCCGGAGTCCAGCTAGCGATGATTCGCCCCCTATCGCTCGGGGTCTCGGGCAGCCCGTTCGCAATCAGGTAGTAACCGAGCGGCAAGAGGATCGCGGCCAGCAGGATCAACCTGAAGCTGCTCTCCATGCGAGGCCAATGATGCACGCCCCGGCTCACAAACGCCTCGGGTTCTTCTCGGTAGGAGGCACGATTGCTCAAGGTTCGGGGTTCCTGTCTATTCGGAATCGTCAATGGTCACGGTATCCAGCAGTTGCACCATGGGATCCATCATGAGTGCGAGATTCGATAGATCCGAGTCGAATGCCTCAAGGATGAAGACCAGTCCCCTGCTCCGGCCCACCGTCCGGACATGGCCGATGGCAGGCAGCATCACGGTCTCGTCCTCGGTAGGGAGATCCAATGAGATGACGGATGTGGACTGCAGGATCCGGCCGAAGACCGTCGAGTCGAATTCTTCAGTTTGCGCTGGTGCCAGGGAGTCATGATCCGGTGCAGCCAGCTCCTCCAGGCTCAGCTCGTCATCGTCATCTTCGATAACCAGGTGGGCGGTGCCCATTGCGTGCCCGTCCTCGGGTGAATACCACAGCGTGTGGTCGGCATCCGCTGCTTGATTCGCGGCGACCTCCAAGGCGAGATCCCGATAGGTCTTGCGGAGCTCGGGGTCACCCGGAATCGCCACTTCGGCGAGGTCTTCGGCCCATTGCTCTGCCGTTTCCCAGTCAGCCTCCGGGAAGGAACGCGGAACGGGAATCCAGAGTTCCAGATCCGGATTGATTTCATATGATGTCACTGTATCGGCACCCACTTGAACGTCCCCAGAATTGCGTAGCCGAGATCTTGCAAAGCCTCGGTGAACTCCTCATTGTTTTCGCCTGTCTCAAGGCTTGCGTAGGAATACCGCAGCCACAATCCGGCTTTCGGCTCGGGATCCGTGCTTCCGTCCGGCCGTGGGCGGGGAACCACCATGTTCAAGCTCAGGTTCTTGTATTCCGGAGCCTCTTCGGCTGGCTCATTCGTATTCCACAGGTACCAGGTCTCGCCGTCGACGGCTTGCGTGTCCACCGCGTTGCCAGCGGCGACCTTGCGCACCATGCCGGCCAATGACCCCGAGTCCGTGGATTTCAAGGGGGTCATGATCATTGATGTCGGCACGGCTCCACCGCGGGCTTTTTCAACCGGTAACGCGATCCCAAGGGCGCCGCGGCGCCGCAAATTCTCGAACATCTCATGCGTCTTTTGGCGCAGCATCAGCACCACGTCTGCTCGACCCAACGCCTTGGCTTCCGCCGTGACCAACTTGGTCAGGACACTCTCGTGTTCGGTGCTTGTCCTGAATTCCCGCCACCCTGGCGGGTACACCATGCTGTATCCGATGCCGCGAGGCTGCGGTTTCGCTTCTTGCGGGCTCTGGCTCATTTATTCTCCTGCACTACCCATGGGGTTTCGAGCACTCCTGGCCCAACGTCGCTTGCCACAAGCTATTTCTGCCGTTCGTGGTCGTAAATGAATAGGCCGAAGGATTGCACGACGTTGCCACCATCCTCGAGCTTAGCTGCGATCTTGGTTCCCATGGCCCAGTCCACCGCGCGAGGGTCGAAGTCTTCGGAGTGCTTGAGCACGTATTCGGCCATTTCCCGGTGCTTCGTGCTGCCCCAGTCATTAGCGTACTTGACGTATTTGAGCGGATCCTCGTCAAATGATTTCTTGAACTTCGCCAGGTAGTCGTTGCCATGCTTGAATTTGGCTTCCTGATACTTCTGTTCCAGTTTGCGGTTGTTACGCCGGATTTTTGCCTTGGTCTTGCGGTTGCCGCGGATCGTGGTCTTCACCGGACGCTTAGGCCGTCCCTTGAGAGACGACCTGACGATGCCGCGTCCGGTGCTTGCGCGTGTCTTGGTGAATGCCTTGAACGCCTTGGCTGCTCCGCGGTTCCTTGCGGCCTTGAACCCGCCCTTGAAGACCTTGGAGAGCCCGGATATCGACTTTCCCAAGACCCTGCCGAACGGAACCAGCCCGATGATGGCAAGCCCCAAGCTGGTCCAGTCGCCTTCGCCCTGGGTCATCTTGTAGATTTCGATGCCCAAGGTAATCACCCCGGCTACCAGGGCAAGCAGACCGAGAATTGGGCCGAGAAAGGTGGCGGACAAGATCAGTGCCAAGGCGCCGAGGACCAGAGCAGCAATGCTCAGGAACGTGTTAAGCGTGTCGTACCACTTGTCATTGTTGTCGGCAGCATCGATGGCGTCCTCGATGCCGGTCACTGCGTCGTCGTAGGCATCTTCCCAATAGGATACGCGTCCGTCGAACTTGCCCCACAATTCTCGCAGTTCTTCTTCGGCCTCGTCCCGGGCGTCAGTGGCAGCAGACAGATCCTTTTTGGCTTCGGCTTTCTCCTCGTCGGTGCCTTCGCCGATACCGAAGAGCCCGCCATCAGCATCGTCCATCGCGTCTTCGGCGGTTTCGGCCTGGCTCCGTTTGGTGGCGGCCGTTTCATGCGCCTGCTCGATATCGGCAATCAAGGCGTTCAGCGATGAATAATTATCGACTCCGCCTTCCTTCGTGCACAGCATCAGTGCGCCCTGGACCCGGTCAAGTGCCTCGGCGTACGTCTTCAGGGCCTCGCCCGTCTTCGTGTAGCGGACTGATGCCTTGTGCAGCTTCGGGTGGACCTCTTCCGCGCTCTCGCGAACCGCTTTGACAGCTTCGGACTTCAGCTGCGTTGTCCCCGAACTGATGTCTTCCAGCCGGATGGCCGAGCGTTCCATGGCTTCGCCGGAGCGGATCAGGTCCAAGGCACTGCGGCGCAAGTCGGCGGCATTGCCGTCGATCAGCTGCAGCGTCTCGCCGGTATTAGGTGATTGCAACGTCATTTGCGTTCTCCGCTGTCTACTTGGCCTTGGGGACGTCGGACGCCCGTGAATTCAGGAATGCTTTCTTGGCTTCGAAGTCCCATTCGGCGAATCCCTGCTGGATGTCCTTCAGATGCTTGTGTATTCCATCGAGTTCTTCCACCAAGCTGTCGCGGGTCTTGTTCCATTCGTCCTCGAAGTCGCCAACCCGATCTTGCAGCTTATCGTCGTTCATCGGCCTGCCGACGGAACGCGAAATGCCTTTGGCAATATCCGAGGCATCGTTGAAGTCCGTGATGCTATTGCCCAAATCAGCGACGATCTCGTCGAGGCGAGCCAGATACAATTCGTCTGCCACGGTGCGAAGTACTCCTTGCGCTCAAGAATGGTCGTGGACTGCAGCGAGTCGGGCGCGGCAGTGGAATCCCAGCCATATGGCCGCCCCGGGGTTCCCGGAGCGACCACATCATTCAGCAGTTACGTCTGGCTACTGGCCGGCCATGCCGCGGTCGGTGTCCTGGATCTGGGTCATCATGTCGCGCAGGGCGATGGCCATGTCGTTGATGCCATCGAACGCGGTCTTCAAGCCGTCATTCAATTCCTTGTAGCCTTCGCCGAACTGGCCCGAAGCGTGCTCAGTGGTGAAGTCTTCGCCGAGCAGCTTGTCCACGCCGGACTGCAGCTGCTCAAGCACGCCGTCCAAGTCTTCGCGCCCGGTGTCAAGCTTCGAAGCCATGGCTTCCATTTCACCATAATTGGCCTTGAAATCAGTCATAACAATGCTCCTCAACTTGTCGACTGGCCCTCTTGCCGGGCCGCATTAGTTCGTTCACAGTCTAGAATAATGTGGCAGGCAACCTGCGCTCAATGGGGAGAACTCCCCGTGGCAAACCGGCATCGAACTGAAGTAGAAAGGTCCCATGGACGTCGTTTCAGCAGCAGCACTCGCCAAAGCTACTAGACTCGGAATGCGGCCGGCCGGAGCACGCCTGCGCATTTGGTCCTACCTCGTCGACTACGCCGTTTCGCTGGCCGCGCTGCTGCCTGCCGGCATCGGATACGTCATTTTCCTGGTGACCGGGCACTACTCCACGGTCCCGCTGGTCCTGTCCGGGGTCAGCGCACTGCTGCTGCTGGTCTACCTGGTCGTCTTGCTCGCGATGAACAGCCGCAAGGGCTCCTCGCCCGGCAAGGCCGCGATGCGCCTGCGCGCAACCCGGCTGGAAACCTTCGCCGCCCCGGGTTTCGGCCGTATCCTGCTTGCCTCGTTCGTCTTCCTGCTCAGCCATCTGATCCCGGTCATCGGCCCGCTGCTGATGCTGCTCTCCTGCCTCTTCGGCCGGGAACACCACCGTGGCTGGCTGGACAAGATCGCCCAGACCTACGTGGTCGATGTGCGCAATGGATTGGACCCCACCAACCCGCGGGCGCTGTCCCGTGCCGAATATCTGCTCTCCCGCCCGGACCGGGATATTTCCGAGCATCTGCCATCGCTGGGCACGTCCGTCGAGGACGCCGACCCGGATGAGGCCGCCGTGCCCTCGCGTCGCCGGTCCACCGCGGGCATCATCGGGGCGCAGAACAGCGACTGGCATTCGCCAGCGGAGCCGGTACCGGGAACCGTCCGCCGCGCGGCCTTCGCCTTTGACGACGGGTCCTATCTTCCTGTGCCCGAATCCGGGCTGATCGGGCGTGCGCCCCAGGCCACGGAAGAGTCCGGCAACGAGCTGCTGGTCGCGCTGAAGGATCCCGAAAGGCTGCTGTCCAAGACGCATCTGGCCTTCGGCTGCGACGGAGCGAATGCCTGGATCATGGATCTGGGTTCCAGCAACGGCACGCAGGTCACCGCCGCCTCCCGCGCCCCGCGCAATGCACCACCCAATGTCCGCCTGCATCTGAATGACGGGGATGTCGTCCAGGTGGGCAGCCGCACCTTCCGCATTACCTTCCAGGAGACCGCGAAGTGAAAATCAAGGCCACGCTCAGGCGCCCGGACACCTGCACCATCGATGTGGTCATGACCTGCGATGCCACCGCCACCGTGGGAGACGCCGCCCGGGCGCTGGCCGGGGAGCAGGTTCCCGAGCATCCCACGCTGCTGGCTACCGCCGCCGGCACCGCACCGGTGCAACTGGATCCGCACACCCCGCTGGCCGAGGCGGAACTGGGTTCGGGCTTCACCATCGAGGTAGTGCCGACAACCGATGCCTTCGTCTCGGGAGGTTCGGCGGCCGCGGTGCTGCGCGTGGCCAACGGCCCGGATGCGGGCATGGCCTACGCGCTGCCCGCCGGCACCTCCTATGTGGGGCGTTCGGAGAAAGCCACCGTGGTGCTCAATGACCGCATGGTCTCCACCCGGCATGCGCGCATCGAGGTGGGAAGCAAGATCGAGCTGGTGGACCTGAACTCCGCCAACGGCATCCTGGTCGATGGCGGGCTGGCCCAGCGCGTCTCGGTGATCCCGGGCCAGCTGATCACCCTGGGCGCCACGGATGTCTACTTCGAGCTGCTGCCCGGAACCGCGACCGGCCATACCCCGGTCTACGAGAAGGGCGGCTCGATCCTCTTCAACCGCTCGCCGCGGGTGGAGATCCGCTACCCCGGCGAGGAACTGCCGCGCCCGGCGATTCCGCAGGAAGCCAGCCCCAAGCTCTTCCCCTGGCCGATGATCTTCGCGCCGCTGATCATGGGCCTGACGATTTTCTCGCTCACCCAGCGCGCGCTGTCGCTGATCGTGGTGCTGATCTCGCCGCTGATGATGCTGGGCAACCTGATCGGCCAGCGCACGCAGAACAACAACAAGCTGCGCCTGGAAATCGAGACCTTCGAACGGCAATTCGAGGCGCTGGAAGATGCCCTGCTGGCCGGGGAGGAAACCGAACGCGCGCACCGGCGCAACGAGGCACCAGCCACCGCGACGGTCTTCGAGCAGGCCGAATCCCTGGGCCCGCTGCTGTGGACCCGGCGCCCGGAGCACTGGAACTTCCTCTCGCTGCGCCTGGGTTCGGGAACCGCGCGCAGCCGCACCACGGTCGCCGAGCTGGCCGATCGGACCGGGTTGCAGGAATACGTGGAACGGGTCGAGGAGCTCACCGCGCAATACCGGATGATCGAGGATGTGCCGATCATCGAGCTGCTGCCCTCGGCCGGCGCCATCGGCATTGCCGGGCCCCGGTTGCAGTCCGCCGATGCCCTGCGCGCGCTGGCGGTGCAGCTCTTCGGCCTGCATGCACCCAACGACCTGTGCACCGCCGCGATCATCGACCCGGCTTGGACCGAGGATCTGGAATGGTTCAAGTGGCTGCCGCACACCACCGGTCCGCGCTCCCCGCTGGCCCAGCTGGCGCTGGCCGATACGCAGACCTCGGGCACCGTGCTGCTCAACGCCCTGGAAGAGCTCATCGCCCGGCGCAACGACCCGGCCTCCTACCGGCTGGGCCCGCTGTCCACCCGCAACTCATCCATGGAGCTGGGCAAGGAAGCCGGCGAGCAGAACACCAGCCTGCCGGTAGCCAAGGACCTCTCGCTGGTGCTGTTCGTCAGCAATGACGCCCCGGTGGACCGCGCCCGGCTCTCGCAGATCATCGAGCGCGGGCCGGCCGTGGGCATCTACACGATCTTCGTGGCCCCCACCGTCCAGTCCCTGCCCGCGGCCTGCCGCACCTTCGTGGATGTCACCCGGGGCCTGGAGGATGCCCGCGTGGGCTGGGTGCGCGCCGGCGAAGAAGCCCGCAAGGTGACCGTGGAAGGGGTCTCGCGCGAGCATGCCGAACACTTCGCCCGCCGGCTGGCCCCGATCGTGGACTCCAGCTCGCTGGTCCCGGATTCCTCGGACATCCCGGACTCGGTGTCGTTGCTGCGCATCCTGGGCACCGACCTGGCCGAGGCCCCGGAGGCGGTGCTCGAGCGCTGGAAGCAGAACAACTCAGTGATCGACCGCGCCGCCACCGGGACCCGGCCGCGGCTCAAGCGCGCCGGAACCCTGCGCGCCTACATTGGCCAGAGCACCCCGGATGCGATGAGCCTGGATTTGCGCACCCAGGGCCCGCACGCGCTGGTGGGTGGCACCACCGGTTCGGGCAAGTCCGAATTCCTGCAGGCCTGGGTGTTGGCCATGGCCGCCGAATACAGCCCCGACCGGGTCACCTTCCTCTTCGTGGACTACAAGGGCGGCTCGGCCTTCGCGGACTGCGTGGAGCTGCCGCACTGCGTTGGGCTGGTCACCGACCTCTCCCCGCACCTGGTCCGCCGCGCCCTGATGAGCCTGCGTGCCGAGCTGCACCACCGCGAGAAGCTCTTCCACCGCAAGAAGGCCAAGGACCTGCTGGAACTGGAAAAGCGCCAGGACCCGGAAACCCCTCCGGCCCTGGTCCTGGTGGTCGACGAGTTCGCCGCTTTGGCCGGGGAGGTCCCGGAATTCGTGGACGGCGTGGTGGACATCGCCCAGCGCGGCCGCTCCCTGGGCATCCACCTGATCCTGGCCACCCAGCGCCCGGCCGGGGTGATCAAGGACAACCTGCGCGCCAACACCAACCTGCGCGTAGCCCTGCGCATGGCCGACGCCGCGGACTCCAATGACGTGGTGGAGGACCCCATCGCCGCCGGCTTCGACCCCTCGCTGCCCGGCCGCGGCATCGCCAAGACCGGCCCGGGCCGACTGGTGCCCTTCCAGTCCGGCTACGCCGGAGGCTGGACCACCGACGAGCCCGAAGCGGCCGAGGTGCGGGTGGAGGACCTGCGCTTCGGCGGTGCGCGCGTCTGGGAGCAACCCGAATCGGCGACGCCGGACATCGAGGAGAACAGCGGCCCGAACGACCAGAAGCGCCTGGTCTCCAGCTTCATCGCCGCATCCAACGGCGCCGGGATCCCGGCCCCGCGCCGGCCGTGGCTCGATGACCTCTCGGCCACCGTGGATTTGCGCGAGCTCGCTCCGGATTCGGACAGCCGGATCCCGCTGGCACTGGCCGACATCCCCGAGCACCAGGCCCAGGAAACCGCCTGGTTCGAACCCGATACCGACGGCCACCTGCTGGTCTACGGCACCTCCGGTGCCGGGAAGTCCGCGGCGCTGCGCAGCATCGCGATCGCTGCGGGAGCCAACCCGGCGGCCGGCACCGCGGCGGTGTACGCGCTGGACTTCGGCACCAGCTCGCTGCGTTCGCTAGAACCGCTGCCGCATCTCGGCGCCGTGATTGGCGGCGATGACGTGGAACGCATCCAGCGCGTCTTCCGCATCCTGGCCGAGCACCTCGATGAGCGTTCGGCCCGCTATGCGGCCGCGAACGCCGCCTCGCTGAGCGAGTACCGCCAGGTGACCGGCAGCCTGTCCGAGCCGCGCATCTTCCTGCTGATCGACGGCTTCGGCCAGTTCCGCAACGACTGGGAGCTGGGCCACGGCCGCGGCGAGTTCTACCAGGTGTTCATGCGCATCGTCGGCGAGGGCCGCCCGCTGGGCATCCACGTCATCGCCACCGCCGACCGCTTCGGCGCGGTGCCCACCGCGATCAGCGCGAACATCACCCAGCGCGTGGTGCTGCGCATGGCCGACGAGCAGGCCTACAACGTGCTGGGCGTGGCCAAGGACGTGCTCAATGAGCGCAGCGTGCCAGGCCGCGCGATCATCAAGGGCCACGAGGCGCAGATCGCGGTGCTCGGCGGCACCGCCAATGTGGCCGAGCAGACCGCGCTGACCACCAGCTGGGCCCAGGAGCTCGCGGCAACCGGTGCCCCGCAGGCAGCCGGGGTCGAAACCCTCCCCCAGGAATTCGCGGCGGCGGCGCTGCCCGACACGGTCAACGGGCTGCCGGCCATCGGCCTGTCCGACACCACCCTCGGCCCATGCGGTTTCGAGCCCATCGGCACCTTCGTCATCGCCGGGCCGCCGCAGAGCGGGAAGACCAACGCGATGCGCGCCATGGTCACCGCGCTTGAACGCGCCAACCCGGCCACCCAGTTCTTCCACCTCGGCGGGCGGCGCGCCGAGCTGCGCGGCTGGCGGCAGTGGAACGGCAGCGCTTCGGGCCCGGCCGAGACCCGGCAGTTCGCCAAGGACATGCTGGATCTGGTCTCCGACGACTCCATGCCGGGCAAGATGGTGTTCGTCGTGGAGAACTTCACCGAGTTCGCCGATTCGGATGCCGAGCGCCCGCTGAAGGAACTGCTCAAGGCCATCAACCGCTCGGATCATTTCCTGATCGCCGATGGGGACATCAACTCGTTCTCCTCCAGCTTCGGGCTGCTCGGCGAGCTGAAGTCCAACCGCCACGGCATCGCGCTCAAGCCCGACGCCTACGACGGGGACTCGCTGTTCAAGGTGCCGTTCCCGCGCGTCAAGCGCCACGAATTCCCGCCAGGCCGCGGGTTCATGGTGCAAAACGGCCAACGCACCTTGGTGCACCTGCCGCTCGTGGAGCAGTAGGCGCGAAAAAGCCGGCAGCAACGTGCAGTTGCTGCCGGCTTCGCTGTGCTGGGGCTAGAACTCGAAGTCGCCGAAGTCCCCGCCGGCGCCACCGAGGAAGTCGCCGAACATGCCCTCGGCCTGACCACCGAGCTGTTCCCCTGCGCCGGCCACGGTTGCGCCCAGGCCATCGGCCATGGAACCGAACTCTTCGCCAATGCCGGCGAAGCCGTCAAGCAACGGCCCGGCAATGGCGGTGCCGATGAATGCTCCTGCCACACCGCCGAGCAAGCCAACGCCCAGGCCGCCGGCCGCACCGGCAGCCATGCCCAGATCCCGGCCCCTGCCGCCAGAGCCCAGGAGCTTGTCCATGAATCCGGGACGCGAGATTTCCGCACGCGTGGCCGAACGGGCCAGGTCCCGCGGATCCTGGGTCCTCGGACGCTCCGCCGGCGGCAGCTGCTCGTTCAGTTCATGGTGCAGCAGTTCGCGCTGCTGCGGGGTCAGCCGGGCAAAGGCTTCGGCGTGGGCGCGTTCCATATCCTGCGGCGGAGCGGTGCGCAGCATGTAGCGGTACTTCTCGATCGCCGCCTGGTCCTCGCGCGAAGGCGCTGCGGCCTGAGGATTGCCATAGCCGCGGTTGCCGTAGTCCTGTCGCTGCGGCTGCTGGTAGCCGCCAGGGTTCTGCTGGTAGCCGCGCTGGTCGCGATCATAACCGCGCTGATTGCTGGTGGAGCTGCGCTGGCTAAGCTGTTCACGGACGTACTGGCCAGCCATTTGCTTGCCCTTGCGCAGCAGCTTGTCGAACATGGACATGAAATCGGCCTCCTAGGCATTGCGGGCGCGGTACGCAGGGGCACCGCTCTCACATCATTAAACTCCCCAGCAGTGCTCCTTGTTCCCCGCATTAGACGATTCTCATCTTCGCTTCGCTCAGCGCAGGCTCTGGGTTCAGCGCAGGCTCTGCATTCAGCGCAGGCTCTGGGCTGGGCACCGGCTGCTTCGCGGCATCCGTGATCCGGGCCAGCAAGTCGGCTGCCACGGACACGGCGATCACCGCCGGCTGCTTGCCTCGCACCTGGTCGATCCCGATCGGGCACTGGATCGCTGCGATCTGCTCGTCGCCGAAGCCGCTGGCACGCAGATTCTTCTGGAAGCGCGTCCACTTGGCGCTGGATCCAATCAGCCCGATCGACCCCAGCCCCCGATGGCGCAAGGCGGCATCGCACAGGTGGAAATCCTCGGCATGGTCGTGCGTCATGATCAGCACGTGCGATCCCTGAGGCAGGCAGCTGAGCACCTGCTCCCCGATCACGGCCACCGCCGAATGGATCCGCGCCACGCTCGATTCAAGGGCCGGCAAGTCCTCCAGGAATTCCGGGCGCGAATCAACCAGATGCAGCTCCAGGTCATGGCGGGAGAGAATGCGGGCCAATTCCATGCCCACATTGCCCACCCCGAAGATCGCCACCGTGGCAGGAACCGGCAGGGGTTCTAGCAGCACCGTGATCTCGCCGCCGCAGCATTGGCGCCCGAACTTGGCCGGGGCCTTGTCGCTGAGCTTCATGCTGATGCTCTGCGGCTGGCTCTCGCCTTGGGCGATCATCTGCCTGGCCCGTTCCATGGCCGCCATTTCCAGGTTGCCCCCGCCGATGGTCCCGAAGATCTCCTGGCTGGCGATCACCATCTTCGCGCCCGCCTCGCGCGGGGCATGCCCGCGCACCGCGGTGATGGTGGCCAGCACGCCCGGACGCCGCTCATTGCGCAGTGCGGTGACCGCTTCAATCCACGAGCGCATGGCTACTGCCCCTTCCGCACCGATTCAATCGCCCAGAACACCGCTTCCGGAGTCGCCGGGGAAGCCAGCGGCACCGAACGCCCGGAGGGGCCGAACGCGGCAATGGCCTGCCTGATCGCCTCGCGCACCGAGAAGGCGAGCATCAGCGGCGGTTCCCCCACGGCCTTGGAGCCGTAGACCGCGCCTTCCTCATGCGCCTTGTCCAGCAGGCTCACGTTGAAGACCTCGGGCATCTCGGAGAAGCTCGGGATCTTGTAGGTACTCGCGGCTTGGGTGGCCACCCGTCCGCGGCCAGGGCCATCGGAAGTGTCCCACCGCAGATCCTCCAGGGTCAGCCAGCCGGCACCCTGCACGAACCCGCCCTCGATCTGCCCCAGATCCACCAGTGGCGAGAGGGAGTCCCCCACATCATGGACGATGTCCACGCGGCGCAGCACATAGGAGCCGTCAAAGCGGCTGACTTCCACCTCGCTGGCCGCCACCCCGTAGGCGAAGTACTTGAACGGGCTGCCGGTCATCCGCGACAAGTCCCAATGCAGCCCTTCGGTGCGGTAGAAGCCCGCGGCCGAAAGCTGCACCCGCTGGAAGTACGCGGCATTGACCACTTCTTCCCAGCCCAGCGATCCACTCTTGCCCAGCGCGGTGACTTGGCCGTCGCTGAAGCGGACATCATGCGCCGGAACCCCCAGTTTGCCGGCGGCCACCTGCGCGAGCCGGTCGCGGATCTGCTCGCATGCATCCTTGACCGCGCCGCCGTTCAGGTCGCTGCCCGAACTGGCGGCGGTGGCCGAGGTATTGGGCACCTTGTCGGTGCGCGTCGGCGAATTGCGCACCTTGGACAGCGGCACGCCCAGTGCGGTGGCGGCCACCTGCAGCATCTTGGTGTGCAGGCCTTGGCCCATTTCGGTGCCGCCGTGGTTGACCAGCACCGAACCGTCCTTGTAGACCAGCACCAACGCGCCGCCCTGGTTGAAGGCGGTGAGGTTGAAGGAAATGCCGAATTTCACCGGGGTCAGCGCCAACGCCCTTTTGGCGTGCTCATGCGCGGCGTTGAATTCAGCGATCTGCTCCTCGCGCGCGGCGATATCGGCCGAGTCGAGCACCTGGTTCCAGGCGGCCTCCAAGCGCTCGGGATGCCGGACCGGCTGGTAATACGGGGTGTCCTGGCCTTCGGTGTAGAAGTTGCGGCGGCGCAGTTCCCGGGCGTCCAATCCCAGCTGCGGGGCCACCCGGCCCAGGATGTCTTCCATGACCAGCATGCCCTGAGGACCGCCGAAGCCGCGGAACGCGGTCTGCGAGGTCTTATGGCATTTGGCGATGCGCCCGTTGACCCGGATGTTCGGGATCCAATAGGAATTGTCGATATGGCACATCGCGCGGGTCAGCACCGGTTCGGACAAGTCCAGGCTCCACCCGCCGTCAGCGGTCAGCTGCGCCTGGAGCGCCAGGATCCTGCCCTGCGCGTCAAAGCCGATTTTCCAGGTCGCATGGAATCCGTGGCGCTTGCCGGTCATGGTCATGTCCAAGGTGCGGTCCAGCCTCACCCGCACCGGCCGTCCGGTGAGCACCGCGCCGAGCGCCGCCAGTGCGGCATAGCCATGGGGCTGCATTTCCTTGCCGCCGAAGCCGCCTCCCATGCGCAATACCTGCACGGTCACCTCGTGGGCGCCAACTCCCAGCACATGCGAGACGATGTCCTGGGTCTCGGTGGGATGCTGGGTGGAGCAGTGGACCATGATCTGCCCGCTCTCATCCACCATGGCCAGCGAGTTCTGGGTTTCCAGGTAGAAGTGCTCCTGCCCGGAGAACTCGAAGTCGCCCTCGAAAACATGGGCTGCCTGCGCGAAGGCTGCGTCCGGATCACCCTTGGAGATCTCGGGCTGGATGCCGTGGAAGCTCTTGGCCGCGATCGCGTCCTTGATGGTGATCAGCGAGTCCAGAGCCTCGTACTGAACGCTCACCGCCTTGGCCCCGGCCTTGGCAGCTTCCAGGTCTTCGCCCAGCACCCACGCCACCGGCTGGCCGAAGAACATGACCTCGTGAACCGGGAGCATCGGCTCGTCGTGCTTGGCGCCCTGGTCGTTGACCCCGGGAATGTCTTCCGCGGTGATTACCCGGACCACCCCGGGAACCTGCTGCGCCGCACTGGTATCCAGGCCCAGGATTTTCGCATGGGCGCAGGTGGACTGCACCGGGTAGGCATGCAGGATCCCGGCCAGGCGCTGGGCCATGTCGTCGGTATACAGCGCGGTGCCGGTGACGTGCGCGGCGGCGGATTCGTGGCGGTGGCGCTGGCCGACCACCGGAGCGTCGGGGCGTTGGGATAACTGGCTCATGAGTTCTGCTCCTTTCCTGCTCCCGAGCGGCTCGCGAGCTGCTCGGCGTAGAACCGTTCAAGCGATGAGGCCAGCATGGCCTTGCGGTAGTCCGCGCTGGCCCGGTGGTCATCCATCGGGGTTCCTTCTTGGCCCATGGTGTGCGCGGCGGCCCGGATGGTGTCCAGGTTCCACGGTTTGCCTTCCAGCATGGCTTCGGTGGCCACGGCGCGCAGCGGGGTCGCGGCCACGCCGCCCAGCCCGATCCGCGCCTTGGCGATCACGCCGTCGACCACCGTGACCGCGTAGCCGATGGCTACCGAGGAGATGTCGTCAAAGCGCCGCTTGGAAATCTTCTGGAAGCTGGTCAGTTGCGCCAGCGGCAGCGGGATGCGGATCGCGGTGATCATTTCCCCCGGCTCGCGCACGGTCTGCCGGTAGCCGGTGAAGTACTCCGCCAGCGCAACCACCCGGTTCCCCTTGGTGCTGGAGAGCACCAGCTCGGCTTCCAGCGCCAGCAGCGCCGGAGGGGTGTCGCCAATGGGCGAACCGGTCCCCAGGTTCCCGCCCATGGTGGCGCCATTGCGGATCAGCCGCGAAGCGAACTGCCCGAAGAGCTTGCCCAGCAGCGGAACCTGCCCGTCGAGCTTGCGTTCCAGCTCGCTCAGCGTGCAGCCCGAGCCCAGTTCCAGGTATTGCTCGTTCCAGTGGATCTGGCGCAGCTCGGGCAGCCGGTCGATGGCCAGCACCGAACGGGCGCGGGCGCCCTTGATGTTGACCTCCACGCCCCAGTCGGTGCCGCCGGCCAGCAGCACGGTGTCCGGTTCGTCTGCCAGGATCCCCAGGGCCTGGTCCAGATCCGCGGCCCGGCGGAAACGACCCGGCTCTCCGGTGGGGGTATCGGCGCGCTGGATGTCGGTGGCCAGCGGCGCCGGGGCGCTTCGCTGCGCCCGGGCGGCCAGCGGGTCATCCGGCCCGGGGTCGCCCAGCGCGTAGGCCGCGTCGCGGATCGGGCGGTATCCGGTGCACCGGCACAGATTGCCCGACAGCGCGTGCAGGTCGAATCCATTGGGTCCGCACTCGTGCTCCCCGCCATCCTCCGCGCTGACTGCGGGGTTAGCGGTTCGCTCGGGGCGGTAGTATTCGGCGGCCATGGAGCAGACGAATCCGGGGGTGCAATAGCCGCACTGGGAACCTCCGCGGTTGGCCATCTCTGCTTGCACCGGGTGCAGGTCCGCGACGCTGCCCAGCCCTTCGGAGGTGATGACTTCCTGGCCGTCCAGCGCTGCGGCCGGCAGCAGGCAGGCATTGACCGCAGTCCACCTGCTGCCTTCCCCGTCGCTGCGGGCTACCAGGATCGAGCAGGCGCCGCATTCGCCCTCGGCGCAGCCTTCCTTGCATCCGATCAGTTGCTGCCCGCGCAGGAAATCCAGCGCGTTGGTATGCGGCGGCCCGTCGAATTCCCGGACCGTTCCGTTGACGGTAACCAGGCATTTTGTCTCTTGCGTTGCCTCGGCGCTCATGCCGCTGACACCTCCTGCGCCCGGGTATCGGCAGGCGCACCATGAATGAATTGGATGATGGTCGGGAAACTGGCGCCCTGCCGGCCTTTTCGGGCTCGTCCAAGGTGCCGCCGCGTGCTGCGGCGCGATCAGTCTCCGTGCGCGATCTGGCCCTTGGACCAGGCGATGCATCCGCCCATGATTACCCTCCAGAATTCGGATCATCCAAATCCGTTCAACCGCCGAGGTGAGCCAGCTCACCTCGATGGATCCTTACTATAGCCCGGATCGACTCAGGCCAGTAGGGCCGTGATGGGCCCTCGTGCGAAGTACACCAGGAAGCCCAGCGCCACCACCCACAGCAGCGGGTGGATCTTGCGATACCGGCCGGCCGCGGTGTTCACCACGACCCAGGCGATGAACCCGGCACCAATGCCATTGGCAATGGAATAGGTCAGCGGCATGGTGATCAAGGTGAGGAACGCCGGCATGGCGCTGGAGAACCGCTTGAAGTTGATTTCGCGGATCTGCGCGCACATCAAGGTGCCTACCAGAACCAGTGCCGCGGCAGCCACCTCGATGGGAACCACCGAGGTCAGCGGCGTGAAGAACATCGAGCCCAGGAACAGTACCCCGGTGATCACCGATGCCAGCCCGGTGCGCGCTCCTTCCCCGATGCCGGCGGCCGAATCCACGTAGACGGTATTGGAGGAGGACGAGCCCATGCCTCCGGCCACCGCGCCCAGGCCCTCGACGACGAACGCGGCCTTCAGCCGCGGGAAGGTGCCGTCCTTGCGGGCCAGCGAAGCATTCTTGGCCAGTCCGGTCATCGTGCCCATGGCGTCGAAGAAGTTCGTGAACACCAGGGTGAACACCAGCATGGTCGCCGCCAGCGCGCCGATCCGGCCGAAGGAGCCGAACAGGTCGAATTCCCCGGCCAACGACAGGTCCGGCAAGGAGACGATATTTCCCTGCAGCACCGGCATGTTCAGGTGCCAGCCGTGCGGGTTATCCGCGCTTGCCGGCCCGATCCTGAAGACCAGCTCGGCGATCACCGCCAGCACCGTGGAGATCACGATGCCGATCAGGATCGCGCCCTGCACCCCGCGGGCCACCAGCGCGCCCATGATCAGCAGGCCCACCACGAAGACCATGGTCGGAAGCGAGACGATCGACCCGCCATCGCCCAGCTGCACCGGAGGCCCGGCCGCGGTGCGGGTGACGAAGCCCGAGTCCACGAAACCGATGAAGGTGATGAACAGCCCGATGCCCACCGTGATGGCGGCCTTCAGGTCCTTGGGGATGGCCCGGAAGATCGCGGTACGCACCCCGGTCATCCCGAACAGGACGATCAGCACGCCGTTGATCACCACCAGCCCCATGGCCTCGGGCCAGGTGACATCCTGGATCACCGAGACGGCCAGGAAGGAATTGATCCCCAGCCCGGCGGCCAGGCCGAAGGGCAGGTTGGCGATGAGCCCGAACAGGATGGTCATGATCCCGGCGGTCATGCCGGTCATGGCACCGACCTGCGCGGCCGGGAGCCAGTTGCCGGCCACATCCACGGGTGCGGCGTCGGCGCTGAATCCGCCGAGGATCAGCGGGTTGAGGATCACGATGTAGGCCATCGTGAAGAAGGTGACGATCCCGCCGCGCAACTCCCGCGCCAGCGTGGACCCGCGTTCGGTGATGCTGAAGAACGCATCCAGGATGCTGCCCGGCCCGCCCGGACGGCGCGGGTTCGCACCGCGCTGCGCGTCCTGGGGCCCGGCTCGCAAGCGACTTGTCGTGGTCATGGTCCCGGGCCTTCTAGTAGTCGGTCCGGGATTCTTGCGAATCCCATGCCTGGAACGGCTTGAGGTGCTCGTTGCTTTCGGACTGGAAGCAGTTCACCGGCATCAGCGAGCGGTTGGATTTTGATTCGAAGTATTCGTAGAACACCGCGTCGTCGAATCCGGCCGCGGCTGCATCGTGCCGGTTGGCCGCGAAGAAGACCTTGCCGATGCGGGCCCACAACGAGGTGGCCAGGCACATCGGGCAGGGCTCGCAGCTGCTGTAGAGCACGCAGCCGCTCAAATCGAAGGTCCCCAGCGCGGCGGCCGCGGTGCGGATGGCCACCACTTCGGCGTGGGCCGACGGGTCGTTGTTGGCCGTGACCCGGTTGACGCCCTCGAACACCTGCCCATCGGCCGTGACCACGACGGCGCCAAAGGGCCCGCCGGCATTCTGGACATTTGTGGTGGCAATATCGATGGCCATCGAAAGATAGTCTTGGCCAGTGGTAGTAACGCTCATCGCGTGGCTCCTCATGCTTTGGACAAGACCACCGCAGCGCGCTGCTTGGCGCTAGTTACCGGTTGCGCTTGTCACCTGAAATCGATCAGTTGCATGCCCGGTAGATAGCGACCCATTTGGTGGGTGCCCGCCATAGACAGCTACGAGATTATCAGTGGATTGTGACGCAGGCAACACTTCTTTTGAAATCACTTTTTCGCATCATGAACAAAAAGTAGCCGTGTTGCTGCTAATCCCGTCTCCCACTAGCAGCTATCCCCGAGGCGCGCACCTTCCCCGCCAGCGCCACGAATCCCGGAGCTGGACTCTTGCCGCGGCGCTCGAGTTTCCAACACGTTACAGCCGCCTATCGGCGCCCCGATTCCCCGGGTGAATTTAAGTTCCCTTCGGCGCAACAACCTGAGCACCTAGGCGAAATACCTCTTTGAGAAGCTCAGATGCATCAAGTGTTAGAGAAGGGATCGGGTAACGTGAGCGCACAGCTAGAAGCATCTGACACATCGCAGGCACTGCAGGTCCAGCCGGGACGCTGGGTCAGCAATTGGACCCCAGAGGATCCAGAATTCTGGAAGCGCACCGGATCGGCGGTAGCCAGCCAAAACCTCAAGTGGTCCATCTTCGCCGAGTTCCTCGGATTCAGCGTTTGGCAGCTTTTCGCCATCGTCGTGGTCTATCTTCCGGTGGCCGGATTCAACTACAGCACCACGCAGCTGTTCTGGCTGATCTCCATCCCGAGCCTGGTCGGAGCGACCCTGCGCATCCCCTACACGTTCATGGTTGCCCGTTTCGGCGGACGCAACTGGACGGTGATTTCCGCATTGCTCCTGCTGATTCCGGCGGGCGGCATTTCCCTGGCGTTGTCCGATCCGTCCACGCCGTTCTGGGTCATGCTCAGCCTTGCGGCGCTGACCGGCTTCGGCGGTGGAAACTTCGCCTCGTCGATGGCTAATATCACCTACTTCTACCCTGCTTCCCGCAAGGGTTGGGCCCTGGGCCTCAATGCCGCCGGCGGCAACCTTGGAGCGGCGGTCGCCCAGCTGCTCGTACCGGTAATTGTCACGGTCTTCGCCGCCGGCGCTCTGCAGCTTCCGCTGGCAGGGATGCTCTGGATCCCGTTCATTCTGCTGTCCGCGTGGGGTGCCTGGAAATACATGCACAATCTGACATCGGCACGCTCAGATATTCGCGGCGCAATTGCCTGCCTGAAGGTAAAGCACCTGTGGATCATCTCCGCGCTGTATGTGGGAACCTTCGGCTCCTTCATTGGATTCTCGGCAGTATTCCCCAAGCTGATTGTTGACACCTTCCCTGGATACGCAGCATTGCCGTTGGGAACCGCAACCATCACCCTGGCCTTCCTCGGCCCGTTGGTCGCTTCACTGGCGCGTCCATACGGTGGCAAGATCGCTGACAAACTTGGCGGCGCACGCATCACCGTGGCTACCTTCGCGGCCATGGCCTTGATTACCGGTGCGCTGGTGCTCAGCCTGCCCCGGGCCAACTTCTGGGTATTCCTCTTCCTGTTCTTGCTGCTCTTCACCGCAAGCGGCATCGGCAATGGCTCGACTTATCGCATGATCCCTGCAGTTTTTGCCCTGAATGACGAGGGAAAGCGGGCAGGCCAGGTGGATTCTTCGCGCAAGGCGGCCGCAGCGCTCGGTTTGATCTCGGCCATCGGCGCCTACGGCGGCTTCCTGATTCCCCAGGCTTTGGGCCTGTCCATATCCAGCACCGGCGCCTACACCACGGCATTCATCATCTTCATCGCGGTCTACCTGCTGCTCATGGCCACTGCATGGTTCACCTATGCACGGTCCGGAACCCGCTTCGCCCAGCACGGAGTCTAAGATGACCGACACGCATTGCCCCTACTGCGCCCTGCAGTGCGGCATCACCCTTGAACCGAACCCACAGGCCGATAGCTCGGAACCTGTGAGCCTGAAAGGCCGCGACTTTGAAACCAACGGCGGGGCGCTGTGCCGGAAAGGGTACAGCGCCGCCACGCTGCTCGCCCACCCCGAACGCCTGCAGGCACCCCTGCTCCGCCAGGCCGACGGAAGCTTCGCACCGATCGACTGGCAGCAGGCACTGGATCTGGTTGCCGAAAAGGCGCTGGGCATCCGCGCCGAATCCGGGGCTGACGCGCTAGCAGTCTTCGGCTCCGGTTCGCTGACCAATGAAAAGGCCTACCAGCTGGGCAAGTTCGCGCGGCTGGCCCTGGGTACCTCGCGCATCGACTACAACGGCCGGTTCTGCATGTCCTCGGCTGCCGCCGGCACCAACCGCGCCTTTGGCTTGGACCGGGGCCTGCCCTTCCCGCTGGCTGATCTGGATAGTGCCGGGATGATCCTGATGCTCGGTTCCAACGTGGCCGATACGATGCCTCCTTTTGTCAGGCATCTGTCCGGGGCCCGTGAAAACGGCGGCTTGATAGTGGTTGATCCGCGGCGTTCTGCAACAGCCAAGCTCTGTGCCGATGATGCCGGCTGGCACCTGCAGCCTACCCCGGCCACCGACCTTCCGCTGCTGCTGGGATTGGCCCATGTGCTGGTGGCCGAGTCCTTGGCCGATACCGGCTATCTGGCCGCCCGCACCAACGGTTTCGACTCATTGAAAGCTTCACTGGCCAGCTGGTGGCCAGAACGCACCGCCAAGGTCACTGGCGTCCCTGCCGAGCAGATCCGGCACACCGCCAGGGCTCTGGCGCATGCGGCCAGCGAGGCGAAAGCCGGCGGCAAGCCGGTCTATATCCTCACTGGCCGCGGCATTGAGCAGCATTCCAACGGCACCGATACAGTCACCGCCGCGATCAACCTCGCACTGCTGCTCGGCTTGCCCGGAACCCTGGCCGGCGGCTACGGCACCATCACCGGCCAGGGCAATGGTCAGGGCGGTCGGGAACACGGGCAAAAGTGCGATCAGCTTCCCGGTTACCGCAAGATCACCGACCCGGACCACCGTGCGCACGTTGCCCGTGTCTGGGGTGTGGACCCGGAGATCATCCCCGGTCCCGGGCTTCCTGCCGTTGAGCTTTTTGACGCGCTGGGCACCCCAACCGGTCCGCGCATGATGATGATCCATGGGGCTAACCCGGTGATCTCCGCACCCGATGCGTCACGCGTGAGCCAAGCCCTGGCCAGCTTGGATTTCCTGGTGGTCTGCGACTTTTTCCTTTCAGAGACTGCAGCCCAGGCGGACCTGGTCTTGCCGGTGCTGCAATGGGCTGAAGAAGAAGGCAGCATGACCAACTTGGAGGGCCGGATCTTGCGCCGCCGCGCTGCCTTGGCGGCGCCAGGAAATGCGCGCAGCGAACTGTGGATCCTCTCCCAGCTCGCCCAACGCCTGGATGCTCCCGGCCATTTCTCCCCCGATGCCCAAGAAGTCTTCGAAGAACTCAAATTGGCTTCAGCCGGTGGCCTGGCGGACTACTCGGGGGTGCGTTGGGATGACCTTGATGCCGGGGCGGCCATCTACTGGCCATGCCCGGAAGGCGCCGGGATCAACAGGCAGCCCGGTGCGCGCAACGGCACCCCGCGCTTGTTCCTCGACGGCTTCGCGCACCCGGATCGGCGCGCCCTGCTCACACCGGTCCACTCCCAGGTTCCGGCTCGGGTTTCATCCGCGGTATCGCTTGTCACCGGCCGCTTGCTGGAGCATTACCAGTCCGGTGCGCAGACGCGGCGCGTAGCCGAACTGGAGCAGGCCGCGCCGGAACCCCTGCTTGAAATCCATCCGGCCACTGCTCGCGCCCATCAGATTTCCCATGGCCAACGGGTCTTGGTCAGCAATGAGCGCGGGGATGTCATCGCCCGTGCCAAGCTGAGCGCCGACACCCGCTTGGATACGGTCTTCCTGCCCTTCCATTATCCGAAGTCAGGCACCGCTAACCTGCTGACCGAGGCGAGGGTCGACCCGATCAGCGCGATGCCGGAATTCAAGCATGCCCATATTTCCCTGCGCCCGGTGGAAGAGGAATCATGAACGAGCAACGCCCGCAACGCATCGTCATCATCGGCTTCGGCCCCGTCGCTGCATCCCTCGTCGAAGGGCTGCTCCCCGCAGCGGCGGCCGGCCATTGCGAAATCACCATCATCAGCGCCGAAGAGCATCTGGCCTACAACCGCGTGCTCCTTGCCGAGCTGGCAGTAGGCGCCGCCGAGTTCGGGCATTTGGGCATGGTGGATCCTCAACGATTGGCTGAGGCGGGAGTAGACGTGCGCTTGGGCGTGCAGGCTACCGGCATCGAGCGTTCACGCCGCAGGGTCCATCTTCAGGGCGATGGGCATGTTTCCTACGATCGGCTGGTTTTCGCCACCGGTGCCCGGGCCGTGGTCCCGACGCTCAACGGCCTGAACTTCGATCCGCATGCTGATGCTTCCCTGCCAGCCGGGGTCTTCGCCCTGCGCACGGTGGATGATGCCCATCAGCTTCGGGAATCGCTCGGTCATGGCCGGCGCATCTTGATTCTCGGTGGCGGCGTTTTGGGCATCGAAGCGGCCCTGGCCATTGCCACCACCGGGGCGCAACCCGTGCTGGTGCACCATGGTCCAGCGCCTTTGGGCCGCGTCGTGGATGCAGACGGCGGAGCGTTGCTGAGGCGCAATCTGCGCGAAGCCGGTGTCGAGGTGGTCTCAGCGGCCAAGGCGACCGGCATCCAGAAAGACGCGCATGGCTTTGCCGGGCTGGTGACATCCACCCACGGTCTAATTGAGGCCGATGCCTTGCTTGTTTCCACCGGCGTGAGAGCCAGGATAGAACTGGCTGCGGGCTGCGGGCTGCCGGTTGGCCGTGGCATCAAAACCGATGAATTCCTTTGCGCAGATACCGAGCAACGAATTTTCGCGCTGGGAGACTGCGCCGAAGTTGCCGGGCAGCCGCCGGTCGGCTTGCTCGCCCCGGGATGGGCCCAGGCGGCGTGGTTGTCCCGGTACTTCTCGCAGCTAGTTGGTGCTGCTTCCCCCGAACCGCTTCCTGCACCGGACTTCTCCGCCTCGGATGTAATCATGCTCAAGGGCCAAGGCATCGAGCTGGCCGCCGCTGGCGATATCAGCGCAGGCTACTGGGACGAAACCGGCCTGCAGGCAACCGTCTATGCGGACCCTGCGCGCGGGCGCTACCTCAAAATCGTCACCCGCCAGGATGCGGTCACCGGATTCTTGGCCATCGGCTTGGCTCAAGCCAGCGCCGAACTCGTTCTTGCTTATGAGCGGTCAACGGCGTTGCCAGAAGACCGTTCGGCCCTGCTGCGCCTGGATGATCCGGCAACAGATCAAATCGCGGCTATCCCTAGCGATGATGATCAGCTGTGCCGCTGCTCGGGTGCTACCTATGGCCAGGTAGGCCATGCGGTGGACGCTGGATGCACCACCGTCGCCGAGGTCGGCGAGAACTGCCGTGCGGGCACCGGATGCGGCGGGTGCAAGTCAAGGATCGAAGAGCTGCTGGCCAAGGCTCCTGCCCTGGCGAAATGATTCCAATGGCGGTCGGCTTCCAGCGAGCTGGCCGCCCTTGCCTCTGCCCCGGCCGGAACGCAAAGACGCAGGGACGAAAGCCATGGGCTTTCGTCCCTGCGTTTGGATGATGATGCGAGTTGCTTTACTCTTGCACGCCACCGCTGGAAAACGCGATAGCCGGAGCTAGTTAGTTGCAAGCGATTCCGTCTCGTCGAGGATTTCGAACCAGCCTTGCCAGGCAGAATGCTCCACGTTCAGGCTGCGATCTGATTTGATGCTCATTTGCTCTGCTCCATCCATAGCTGTCCCTCGATTTCCATGAGCCGCTGCACTGGCAACGGCAGCGAATCGGCATTCAGGCACTCGCCGGTATCCAGTCGGTACACTTCCTTGTGCAGCGGGCAGGCAACGGTGGCCACGTTGGTTCCTTCGACCACGGTGTCGCCCAGAATGCCGCGGGCCATGACCTTCGCGCCACTGTTCGGGCAGTGATGCGAGGTTGCGTAGAAGGCATCTTCTTCGGTACGGAACAGGGCCAGTTGCTTGCCTTCAAGCAACAGCGCTTCTCCCCATCCACACTCCAGCTCTGCACTGCGGCAAAGCGGAGCCAAGCTCAAAGTAGCTTCACGGGTGTCTTCTGCAATTAGAGTGCTCATGAACGTAAGCCCTTCGTGGTCGGTGTTCGCTGATAAATCGAGCTTAGAAGTCGCATGTTTCGCCCGATGCCAATCGCGATTGCCAGTGGGTAAAGCATCACTAACAGCAAATCAGGTCGCCGTGAATCAATAATTCATCCGGCATTCCGCCGGTTTTTGCTGGTCTTTTCCCACCATTGAATCGATTTCACTGCCGAATGATTCGAATATGTTTCAACCGCTTCACCTGGCCTTCGGCTGATGGTGGAGAGAATTGCTCCGGCCGAAACACGGGGGTAATTGCGGCGCAAAGCGTACTTTCTACAGTGGACTCATCAGCCTGAAACTCACCGTTTCCCAGCGAAAGTCGAAATTGATCATGGGTACTCCACACACTGCACGCAACGTCCTGGTTATCGGCGGCGGCCCCGCAGCCCACCGCTTCACCGAAGCCCTGGCCAGCCGCGCACCGCAGGATTTGAGCATCACGGTACTGACCGAGGAAACCCACCTTCCCTATGACCGCGTGGCGCTCTCCCGGGCGCTGACCGACCCGGGGGTCGATCTCACCCTCGGTGATCCGAAGCTCTGGGAAGCCGAGCATGTCAGCCTGGAAACCAACGCCAAGGCCGTGGCTATCGACAGCGCCAAGCGCACGGTCACCATCGCAGACGGACGCATCTTCAGCTACGACGAATTGGTGCTCGCCACCGGTTCCAACGCGGCCACCTTGCCAATTGCCGGCAATGAGCACACCTTCGTCTATCGCACGCTGGAAGATGTCTGGTCCATTGCCGAAAAGGTCGAGGAACTGAAGGAAACGTTAGGCCGCACCCCAGTGGTGGCCACCATCGGCGGCGGCCTGCTCGGATTGGAAGCCGCCGCAGGTGCCCAAGCGCTGGGTGCAGAAGCGGTAGTCATTGACGGCGGCAAGTGGCTGATGGGCACCCAGCTGGATGAAGGGGCCGGCCAGGCCATGGGCCGGCTCATCGAGCAAACCGGTTTCACTGTCCACAACGGTGTCTTCCCGCAGGAGATCCTTACCAGCCAGGAGTCTGGCAGCACGGCTGTCACTGGTGTGCTGATGGCCGATGAACGCACCATCGAGGCGGATATGGTGGTCGTTTCCATCGGTGTCCGTCCCCGCGATGAGCTGATCCGCAACTACAACGCCGCCCTTGACGAGGCTGGCAGCCAGGCACCCCGCTTCGGCATGGGTCCTCGCGGCGGCGTGATCATCGACGCGCATTGCGCCACCGACATCGAGCACATCTGGGCTATCGGCGAGGTCGCGAACTACGACGGATTCTGCATTGGCCTAGTAGCCCCGGCCAATGCCATGGCGGAAATCGTCGCCGAGCACCTAGCCGGCGGCGAAGCCGAATTCGCCGGTTTCGACACCGCCACCAAGCTCAAGCTCTCCGGGGTGGATGTGGCCAGCTTCGGCGATGGCTTTGCCCGCACCGAAGGCGCACTGGAAGTGGTCTACGCCGATGCTCCGCGCGGCCTGTACCAGAAGCTCGTGGTTTCCTCCGATGCCAAGACCCTGCTCGGCGGCATCTTCGTTGGCGACGCCACCCCGTACCAGTCCTTGCGTCCGCTGCTCGGCCGGGAACTGCCGGGGGAACCCGGCGCCTACCTCAGCGCGCTGGGCGGCGAGGCGCCGGAGGGCGAACTGCCCGATGATGCGGTACTTTGTTCCTGCAACTCGGTTACCGCCGGCACCATCCGCGATGCCGTCTCCGGCTGCGGTTGCTTCGAGGGCGAAGCGCCGGTGACCACCGTCTCCGGGCTGAAGGGCTGCACCCGTGCGGGCACCCAGTGCGGCTCCTGCGTGCCCATGCTCAAAAAGCTCATGGAAGCGCAGATGCTCAAGGACGGCGCGGAAGTTTCCACCGCCCTGTGCGAGCATATTTCCTTCTCCCGCCCGGAACTCTACGAAGCCATTCGCGTGGGCCATTTGCACACCTTCGGCGAGGTAATGGAGCGTTTCGGCACGGGCAAGGGCTGCGATATCTGCAAGCCGGTGATCGCCAACATCCTCTCCTCGCAGACCAGCGTGCACCCGATGGATGCAGGTCTTGCCGGCGCCCAGGACACCAACGACCGCGTTCTGGCAAATATGCAGAAGGACGGCACCTACTCGGTGGTTCCGCGCATCCCGGGCGGGGAGATCACCCCCGAGAAGCTGGGCGTGATTGCCGCGGTGGCGCAGAAGTATGGCCTGTACACCAAGCTCACCGGCGGCTTGCGCATCGACATGTTCGGTGCCCGCCTGGAACAGCTGCCCGAGATCTGGCGTGAGCTGGTGGATGCCGGCTTCGAATCAGGCCAGGCCTACGGCAAGTCGCTGCGCAATGTGAAGACCTGCGTCGGTTCATCCTGGTGCCGTTACGGCATGCTCGACTCCACCGCGCTGGGCATCGAGATGGAGCTGCGCTACCGGGGCCTGCGGGCACCGCACAAGCTGAAGATGGGCGTTTCGGGTTGTGCCCGCGAGTGTGCCGAGGCCCGCGCCAAGGACATCGGCGTGATCGCCACCACCGATGGCTGGAACCTGTATGTGGGTGGCAATGGCGGTGCCAACCCGGCGCATGCCCAACTGCTCGCTGGTGGCTTGGATGAGCAGACGCTGTTCAAGTACATTGACCGCTACCTGATGTACTACATCCGCACCGCGGACAAGCTGCAGCGTACCGCGCATTGGCTCCAGGATCTGGATGGCGGCCTGGAACGGGCCAAGCAGGTGGTCGTCGAGGATTCGCTGGGGCTGGCCGAGGAGCTGGAAGCGGCCATGGAAACCCATGTGGCCAACTACGAGGATGAATGGGCAGCTACCCTGGCCGACCCGGTGAAGCTCAAGCGCTTCCGCTCGTTCGTGAACACGGCCGCGCCGGATACCGAACTGGAATATGTCACCGAGCGGGGACAGCAGCGCCCCGCCGAGCCGGTGGCACTAGGTGCCAGCATCCCGGTCGGGGCGCCGCAAGGCTAGGAACGGTATCCCACCCGCGCTGCTACCAGCGCGGGTGGATCTGTTCGCGCAGCTTGGTGTCGTAGAGATCGCGGACCGAAGCGTTGAAGCCCTCGGAGATCTGCAGCGAGCCGGCGGCCGCGTTGGCGCGGGCCTGCTGCTCGTTGCGGGCGCCGGGGATGATGGTGCTCACCCCGTCCTGGGCAGCCAGCCAAGCCAAAGCCACCTGCGCACTGGTTGCTTCGGGCGCCTCGGTGGCGGCCAGCTTGGCGAACTCGCCAGCGGCTTGAAGCCCGGTGGCGTAGTCCACGCCGGAGAAGGTCTCGCCGACATCGAAGGACGAGCCGTCGCGGTTGAAGTTGCGGTGGTCGTCCTTGGCGAACTCGGTCTGCAGGGTGTAGCGGTTGGTCAGCAATCCGCTGGCCAGCGGCACCCGGGCGATAATGCCTACCCCTGCCTCGCGGGCTGCTGGAAGCACGGTTTCTAGCGGCTTGTGGCGGAAGGCGTTGATGATGATCTGCACGGTGGCGATGTTCGGGCGGGCAATAGCCGCCAGCGCCTCTTCCACGGTTTCCACCGAAACACCGTAGTTGGCCATGCGGCCTTCATCCACCATGGTGTCCAGCGCATCGTAGATGGCATCGGTGGAGTACACCGGGGTTGGCGGGCAGTGCAGCTGGACCAGGTCCAGGGTGTCCACGCCCAGGTTCTTGCGGGAACGGTCGTTCCACGCGCGGAAGGCATCCAGGTTGTAGTTCTCGGGCAGCTGCTCGACTCGGCGGCCCATCTTGGTGGCTACGGTGACTGCGGCATCCGGGTTGGCCTTCAGCCATGTGCCGATCAGCTGCTCGCTGCGGCCATCGCCGTAGACGTCGGCGGTGTCGAAGAAGCTCACGCCGGATTCATAGGTGGCATCGAGCACGGCTAGCGCCTCGGCTTCATCTACCGAGCCCCAGTCAGCGCCTAGCTGCCAGGTGCCCAGGCCGATGGCCGATACATTGCGGTGGGTACGTCCAAGTTCTCGTTGTTGCATGCTTACGAGTCTAGTGCCCGCAGCGCGTTTTCCCGGGCGATGCCAGGGCCTCGGAATATGTTGCGGCGCCCAAGTTGGTTCTCAATTATCTAAACGATAGAATATTGAATACCGTCACACCACCGAGGAGATCATGTTCCCCACTATTCTTACGGTCCTCTGCGCCTTCGTAGGATTGCTTGTCATGCTGGCCGGCAAATCCATGAAGCCAGAAAACAAGAACCGTACTTCCACGCGCTTCACCGGAATCAGCATTTTCATCGTCTCGCTGATCGTGCTGGCCATCATGTCCACCACCATCGTGCAGCCACGCACCGTAGGCGTGAAGGTCGCGCTGGGCAAGCCGACCTCCGTGGTCAGCAACGGCTTCCACCTGAAGTGGCCATGGGAAAAGGTCGAGAAGCTGGACGGCTCGGTGCAGAACGATGTCTACTCCGCTGGCAGCGCCATCCCGGTACGCCTGGGCAACAACGGCCGGGCCGATGTGGACGCCTCGATCCAGTGGCAGCTGAAGACCGACGACGCCATGGACGTTTTCCTGGATTACCGCACCTTCGAGGGCATCCAGTCCAACCTCGTCGACCGCAACTTCCGTGCCGCGCTGAACGAGGTCATGGCCACCTACGATCCGCTGGAATACGGCGATACTGCCAGCGGCGGGCAGGATCTGGAAGGACTGGCGAAGTCCGTCCAGGAAAAGATGCAGGCCAAGGTCAAGACCCAGATCGAGATCCGCTCGGTCACGTTGCCGATCATCAACTTCGATGAGCCTACGCAGAACCGCATCAACGAACTGCAGGCGGAATCGGCCAAGACCCGCGTGGCCCAGCAGCGCAAGCAGACCAGCCAGGCTGAAGCCGAAGCCAACAAGATCCTGGAACGCTCGCTGACCCCGGAGACCTTGACGTCAAAGTGCCTGGATATCGTCGCCGAATCCGGCCAGAGCCCTATCGGCTGCTTCCCCAATTCCGGGGTCCAGCCCATCACCATGACCGGTGACAAGCAGAAGGACTCCAACCAGTAGCAGCCTTCACGCCGAACGCCCCAGTTCATTCATTGAATGATGAACTGGGGCGTTTCGCTCTTCGGGCTGGGTAGCGCTGCTAGCCCTGCGGCATCGGACGATCCCCGGCGTGGCCCGGCTGCTCCGAGATGACCTGGATTTCCAGGCCCTTCGAGTCGTACAGCTTGCCGTCGATCAGGCGGTCGCCGTCTTCGAGTCCGGCCAGCTGGTACTTGTAGACGGTGCGCAGCGAAGTTTCCTTCCGGCCCCAGTTCAGCTCGTTGAAGATGATGTTCAGCAGCACGGCCATGATGGTGGCCGAGGAGATGCTGGACTGGAAGATGGTGCCGACCCAGGCAGGGAATTCGGCGTAGAAATCAGGCTTGACCATGGGAATGCAGCCGAAGGCCAGCGAGGTCGCGATGATCAGCATGTTCATGTTGTCATCCTTGGCCTTGGCCAGGGTGCGGATGCCAGCGGCGGCCACCGAACCGAACAGCACCACGCCAGCGCCACCCAGCACCGGGGCGGGGATGGAGGCGACCACGCGGCCGAGAACTGGCAGCAGGCCGAGGACCACCAGGATGCCGCCACCGGCGGCCACCACGAAGCGGCTCTTCACTCCGGTGATTGCCACCAGGCCCACATTCTGTGCGAACGCGGACTGGGTGAAGGTGTTGAAGATCGGGGCGACGGTGGAGGAGAGCATATCGGCGCGCAGGCCGTTGGCGATGCGCCGCGAATCCACCTTGGACCCGGTCACCTCGGCCACGGCGAGCATGTCCGCGGTGGTCTCGGTGTAGGTCACCAGGATGACGATCATCATCGAGATGATGGCGCCGATCTCGAAGACCGGGGCGCCGAAGGCGAACGGGGTGGGAACCGCGAAAATGTCGCCGGTGAGCACCTGCGAGAAATCAGCCATGCCCATGAACACGGCCACCAGGGTGCCCAGCGCAATGGATAGCAGGATCGACAGCCGCGAGAGCGCAGGGACGCCGGACTTGGACAGGGCCAGCAGGATCAGCAGGGTGATGGCGGCCAGGGCGATGTTCTTGATCGACCCATAGGAATCCCCGGCACCCGCCCCGCCCATGGCCCAGTCGGCGGTGACCGGGAAGAGCGAGACGCCGATGATCGTGATCACCACGCCGGTGACCACCGGCGGGAAGAATCGCAGCAGCTTGGCGAAGAACGGGGCGATGACGATGCCTATGGCCCCCGAGGCCAGCACCGCGCCGAAGACCGCCGGCATGCCGCCCCCGCCGTTGAGGATGGCGATCATGGTGGCCACGCCGGAGAAGGAAGTGCCCTGGACCAGCGGCAGCTGGGCGCCGAAGAACGGCACGCCCAGGGTTTGCAGGATGGTGGCCAGGCCGCCGATGAACAGGCAGCTGGCGACCAGCACACCCATTTCGGCCGTGTCCATTCCCGCGGCCCCGCCCATCACCAGCGGCGGGGCGATGATGCCGCCGTACATGGTCAGCACATGCTGGAAACCGTAGGCCACGGTTTTCGGCGCAGGCAGGCGTTCGTCTTCGGGTCTGATGCTCTCAGCGGATTGGCTGCGGGCAGCACTCATGGGGAATTTCCTCTTCGGTGGACTGCGGAATGGCGCACCCCATGCGTTCGGGATGCGCCCCGCCGTCAATTCTCCCGCACCAGCCCGCCAGGTGAACAACCAGTGAAGCGCAAATGGCTGCGAGGTGCATTACGTCAAGCGCTTAGCCTCGCCCCAGGTCAGCTATCCAGTGTGCGTCCAGGCTGCTGGGTGTGCTCGACGAAACGCACCATCATCGCCTTGAAGCCCGGCGTGTTGGACTCGCGGGCCACCAGGTCGCGGTGCACCAGCGCGTTGGCCTCCGGGTAGTAGGCCGCGACGCAGCCCTTGGCCGTCGGGTAGGACACCAGGCGGAAGCGGTTGGCGCGGCGCTCGGAGCCGGCGAAAGTGGAGATCACGTCCACCAGGTCCCGGTCGCTGTACCCGGTCTCGGCCAGGTCCTCCGGGTTGATCAGGATGACGCGGCGGCCGTCCTTGATCCCGCGGTAGCGGTCATCCAGCCCGTAGAAGGTGGTGTTGTACTGGTCGTGGCTGCGCATGGTCTGCAGGATCAGATGTCCTTCGGGAGCTTCCAATGCCTCGAAGTCCGAGACGGTGAAGCGGCCCTTGCCGATGTCCGTGGCGAAGGAACGGGTATCGCGCGGCGGGTTGGGCAGTACGAAGCCGTTCTTCTCCCGCACCCGGGTGTTGAAGTTCTCGAAGCCGGGAAGCACCTTTTCGATGTGGTCGCGGATCACGTCGTAGTCCTCGGCCATGGCCCGCCAGTTGACCGGGTGCGCATCGCCCAAGATGGCCTGGGCCATGCGGGCGACGATGACCGGCTCGGCCAGCAGGTGATCGGAGACCGGGGTGAGCCGGCCGCGGGTGGACTTGATCACCGACATGGAGTCCTCCACCGAGAGGAACTGCGCACCAGTTGGGTGCTTGTCGTCCTTGTCGGTGCGGCCCAGGGTAGGCAGGATCAGCGAGGTCTTGCCGTGCACCACATGCGAGCGGTTGGGCTTGGTGGAGATGTGCACGGTCAGCTTGGCACGCTGCATGCCCGCTTCCAGCGCTTCGGTGTCCGAGTTGGCCAGGGCGAAGTTGCCGCCCATGGAGACGAAGACATCCACTTCGTCCTTCTCGAAGGCGTGCAGCGCCTCGGTGGAATCGTAGCCGTGGGCGCGCGGGGATTCGATGCCGAATTCGGCGTCCAGCGCTTCGAGCAGCTGCTCGCCGGGCTTCTCCCAGATGCCCATGGTGCGATCGCCCTGCACATTGGAGTGGCCGCGCACCGGGCAGGCGCCAGCGCCTGGCTTGCCGAAGTTGCCCTGCAACAGCAGCAGGTTGATGATTTCCTTCAGTGTCGGCACCGAGTGCGGCTGCTGGGTCAGGCCCAGCGCCCAGCAGATGATGGTGGCCTTGGACTTGGCCAGCAGCATCGCGATCTCGGTGATCTGGGTGCGGGTCAGGCCGGTGGCCTTCTCGGTAGCTTCCCAGTCCAAGGTGGCGCGCGCGGCCTGGTAGGCCTCGAACCCGTCGGTCACCCCGGCGATGAATTCGTGGTCCACCACGGTGCCCGGATGCTTCTTCTCTTCTTCGAGCAGCAGGTGTCCGAAGGCCTGGAACAGGGCCAGGTCGCCTCCGACCTTGATCTGCAGGAAGTCGCTGGAAATCGGATCGGCCTTGCCCAGCATGCCGCCCACGGTCTGCGGGTCCTTGAACCCGAAGAAGCCGGCCTCAGGCAGCGGGTTCACCGCAACAATGCGGGCGCCGCGCTTGCGCGCATCGGCCAGCGCGGAGAGCATGCGCGGGTGGTTGGTGCCGGGGTTCTGGCCCACCACGAAGATCAAATCCGTGTGCTCGAAGTCCTCCAATGACACGGTGCCCTTGCCGATGCCGATGGTCGGGTTCAGGGCGCTGCCCGAGGATTCGTGGCACATGTTCGAGCAGTCGGGCAGGTTGTTGGTGCCCAGCGAGCGGGCGAGCAGCTGGTACATGAACGCGGTCTCGTTCGCGGTGCGCCCGGAGGTGTAGAACACGCATTTATCCGGGGTGGTCGCGTTCACGTGCTCGCCGATTGTCGAGAAGGCCTCGGCCCAGCTGATCGGGGAGTAGTGGCTCTCCCCCTCGCGAATGATCATCGGGGCGGTGATCCGGCCCTGCGAACCCAGCCAGTATTCGGTCTTGTCGCGCAGGTCCTCGATGGAGTGCTGCGCGAACCATTGGGGGGTGACGGTGCGGGCGCTGGCTTCCTCGGCAATTGCCTTGGCGCCGTTCTCGCAGAACTCGGCGGGCTTGCGCTTGCCGGTGATGGATTCGGGCCAGGCACAGCCCGGGCAGTCGAAGCCGTCATGCTGGTTGACGCGCAGCATCGAACGCAGGGTACGCGACGGGCCAGCTTCGGCGAAGCCGCGCTCCATGGACACCATCACGGCCTTCAGGCCGGCGGCGGCGTGCTTGGGTGCGCTGACCTTCAGTTCATCTTCATTGATGTCTTTCTCAGGGGCCGGGCGATGCATGGCTATCCTCCAAATTAAGCTTCGTGCAAGAACACGTGTTCAAGACCACATGAACCTAGGCTACGTGTCAATCACGCGTTGTGCATGGGTGTAGAGATTCACGCTGCGCCCGCGGGAGAACGCAGCGAGGGTCAGGCCCGATTCCTCGGCCAGGTCGGCGGCCAGCGACGAAGGCGCGCTGACGGCTGCGAGCACCGGAATTCCGGCCATCGCGGCCTTTTGCACCAGCTCGAAGGAGGCGCGTCCGGAGACCTGCAAGACGGCGTTGCCCAGCGGCAGCAACCCGTCGCGCAGGGCCGCTCCGATGACCTTGTCCACCGCATTATGACGCCCGACGTCTTCGCGCAGGATCAGCAGTTCCCCGGAAGCGGAGAACAGCCCTGCCGCGTGCACTCCCCCGGTGGCGGAGAACAGCTGCTGCGATTCGCGCAGGGTGTCCGGCATGCCCAGCAGCGTTTCCAGTTGAACCTGCCCGGATTCCGCGGAGGGTGCGAAGGCGGCTTTCTTGCGCACCTCGTCGATGGAGTTGGTGCCGCAGATCCCGCAGGCGGAGCTGGTGACCACATTGCGGGCAGCCAGGAGATCTGGATGCTTCGTCCCCGGACCCAGCTGCACCTCGATGACGTTATAGGTCTGGTTGCCCGCTTCATCGGTGCCGGCGCAGTAGCGCAGGGAGGCCAGGTGCTCGGGCGCGGAAATGATTCCCTCGCCCACCAGGAAGCCGGTGACCATGTCGAAGTCGTCGCCCGGGGTGCGCATGGAGGTGGTGTAGGAGGTGTGGCCGAAGCGGATCTCCAGCGGCTCCTCACCGGCCAGCTTCTCCTCGCGGACGCGGGAGCCCTCCAGCGTTGCCCTGACCACGCGGCGGCGCACGATCTTGCGACCCATAATCTTCTCCTGCCTGCTGCTTTCCTCCCCTGAGTGTGGCACCGTTGGCGACCCGAGGCAAAGTGGAAGGGTAGCGGCCGTAAACAGCTCGGGAATCCCTAAGTCTTCCCTTGGCCGCCCGGGCTCCACTGCAGATTCCAAGCAACCTCCACCACGGCTTTCTATGCTTGCAGCAAACCGTCCACTTGCTCGACCGTCACGATTTGCACCATGGGGTTCAGCATCTCCATGAGTTCCAATGCCCGCTCATGCGCCACAGAGGTAGCGCCTGCGCATGCATCGGAGACCACGGTGACGTGCTTTCCGGCATCCACGGCCCCGAGTACCGTCGCCAATACGCAACAGTCAGTAGCCACACCTGCGATGACAAGGTGCTCACTGCCCGAGGTGAGTTCGGACAGCTGCAGACCCCATTTCGAGAAGGTCGGCAGGCTCAGGATCCGGTCCTCGGGCCGCGGCTCCAGCGTGAGGTTCCACCGCGGGGAGCCGGGAGCCTCGCGGCATCGGTCCCAACGGTCGTAATAGCCCTGCCACGCCCCCTGCTCTTGGGCGTCCCTGACGAAGCGTGTCCAGATTGCACCATCGAACTTCGTGCGCAGCCGCGCAACCTGCTCGGCCGCTTGATCATAGTTCGAGACGAGCCATTGGCTGCTAGGCTCCTGGAAAATACGCTGCATGTCGATGACTACCAGCGCCACCGAAGCAGCGGGTATCGAGAACGGTGTTGCCGTCATTATTTATTCGCCCTTTTCTCGAGGTCAGCACGCAATTCACTGATTCCCGGCCGGTCTGACAGGCGCATCACAGCCAGAGGTGCGAGCTTGGACAGTGCTAAGTAGGCGGCCGTGGAAGCCGCAATACCGGCAACGAATCCGAGATCTCCGAATATGGCTGAGGTCGAGGCGAACGGGCCGATGATGAGGCTGGTGTTCCAGAACAGGCTTGAGGCCAGGCAGCCAATAATCCAGGCGAAAAAGCCCCATTCAACGCGGCGGCCGGTATTGAAAAGTTCCGAGACCGAAGAAGAGATATTCTTGCGCATGCGCAGGTAGTAGTCCAGCAGCAGGACAGTGCTGAAGGGGACGACCAGATACGCCAGCAAGGACAAGAAATCATAGAAGCCGCCGTAGGGGTTTGTCTGCATCAGCAATGTCATCCCCAAGCTGGCCACAGCCACGATGATCACTCCAACGATGCGGTTCACCGGCACCTTGATTGTCAGCAGCGACAGGGATCCGCCGTAGAGATTCATGGCGCTGACTGGAAGTGTTGAAAGGACCACGGTGAGCATGGCCACCGGAGCCCAAGAGCCGGTGAGTTCCGCCAACGCTGGGATGGCGTCCAATTCCCCGGCGAAGCTCGAAACCAGCACACCGATGCCGCCCAGCCACGTCATGGCGATGAAGCTGCCAGCAGCGGTGTATCCCACGACCTTTGCGTGCGAGGTGTTGCGCGGCAAGTAGCGCGAGAAGTCCGAGGCGAATGGGGTCCAGGTCATCACATAAGCAAAGAAGAATCCTGCAAAGGTGACCCAGCCTCCCACGCCGCCCATGTACAGCGGCGCGCTGGTGTCAATCCCCTGGGAGAAGTCCGCCTGGCCCAGTGACAGCACCGAGATAATGATGAACAAGACTGTCAGCACGACGGTGGCTATCTTATTCACCAGATGCACGAGATTGTGCCCCCAAATGGCGAAGACCGATTGCACAGCGAAGATGGCCACGGCGGCCAGTGCAAAGGGAACTTCGACCAGCATCTGCAAGGCGATGACCGCGAAGACCGTGTTCACAGCCGTCCATCCGATGGCCGAGACGATAGTAAGCAAGGTGATGGGCAGGAAATTGCCGAAGAATCCCATCGGCCCGCGGCCTTGGACCTGCTGCGGCACTCCGAGCTTCGTACCGATTCCGGCCAGCAAGCCCATAACTATCACGCCCAGCAAGGTGCCGACTGCGACCGCGCTCAGTCCTTGGGCCACAGAAAGCCCGAAGAGCGATGAGAAGAAGCCTGAGACCATGACCGCCAGGACCATGTTGGCGGCAAACCACAGCGTGAATTGGCTGCGGGGATGCCCATGCCGTTCGGCATCGGGAATCTGCTCGGTGGCGTAGGGCTCTGCTTTGGTCAGCGACGCCCCGTATGCTGGCGTGGCATTAGCCTGGTCTGACATAGTATTTCCATTTCTCGAGTGTGTTCGGCGTAGCAGGCCCCATGTCTGCCAAAATCGCCGCTTTCCGTGTACCTAAAGCCGGTTGTGACTTCCGGTACGCACCATGCCGGGTCTGGTGCCCTAGTTGGCAGTTACCGTCGTTGATTCTTGCTGGTCCGCGGTGGCCTCCTCGGGCATGGTTAATGCCTGTAGGCGCGTGTCGCAGCGCAGCTCCCTCATCAGCGACATCCCCAGCAGCGTGACAATCACCGTGAACGGCACCGCCGAGAGGATGGCTGCCTGTTGCAGTGCTTCGAGCCCGCCCACCAGCAACAACACAATCGCGCAGACGCCGGTGAGAAGTCCCCAGACCACCAGGACCGGCCTCTTGGGGTACATATTTCCGCCGGAAGTCAGTGTGCCCAACACATAGGTATTGGAATCCGCGCCAGTGATAAAGAACAGCACCACGAGGATTACCGTGAACGCCGAGGTCACTTCGGGTATCGGCAGTTCGGCCAGCATAGCGAAGAAGGTGCTATTGGTGTCTTCCAACGTCGCCTGGCCGATCCCGGAGGTGCCGGTCATCTCCTGGTGGATCGAGGTGCCGCCGAAAACGCTGAACCAGATGCTGAAGACCAGCGACGGGACGCCCATCACCGCAAGAACGAATTCACGAATGGTCCGGCCCTTGGAAATCCGCGCCAGGAAGATGCCGACGAAGGCGCCCCAGCTCAACCACCAGGCCATCATGAAGTACGTCCACCATTGCATCCACTGCAAGTCTTCGGCTCCAGAAGGAGTCAGCAGCGCCACGGCCGGGAATTCGCCCAGGAACTGCCCCATGGACCGGAAATAGATGTTGGAAATAAATCCGGTGGGACCGGAAACCAGGACGAAGACCCCGATGGCGGCGGCACCGATCATTGTGCCCTGGCTGAGCCACTTGATGCCCTTGCCAACACCGGACAGCGCCGAGAGAGTGAACACGATGGTAACGCCGGCAATGATCACGATCTTGACGAACAGATCCGTGGGAATCCCGAACAGGCTGTTCAGCCCCTCGGCGATTTGCGAAGCTCCCAAGCCCAGCGAAGTGGTCGTGCCGAAGAGGGTAGCCAGCACGGTAAACACGTCAATGGTTTTCCCGAGCCATCCGTCCATGGATTTTCCAAGAACTGGCCGGAGCATTACCGAGACGAGTCCCGAATTGCCTCGGCGGTGCGTCGAGTAGGCAATGGCCAGGCCGAACACGCCGAACAAGGCCCAGGCGTTCGGACCCCAGTCGAAGTACGAGAACTGCAAGGCCAGTACTGCCGCATCCATGCTTTCCGGCTCGGCCCGGCCGTGCGGAGGGACCATGAAGTGGCTCATGGGTTCGGCCGCGCCATAGCTGATCAACCCGATGCCCATCACGGCACCGAGAATCATCGCGATCCAGGCCCAGGTGGAGAATTCAGGACGGTCCGCGTCCTTGCCCAGCCTGATGCCCCCGTAGCGCGAAAAGGCCAGGAACAGCATCAGCACGATGCAGCCGAGGGTCACCAACAGGTAGCTCCAGCCAATGTACTGTGCCGACCAGGTGGATGCCCCGGACATCAGTTCATTGAGCCGGTCCGGTGCAATGGCCGCCCAGAGCACGAACACCACGACCAGCGCCAGCGAAACGAAAAGGACACTGCCCGGACGCTGGAGTTGCTTGTAGACCTGTTTCGATTCGTTCTTGTCCGCGGCCCGGCGCAATTTGCCTCCGGTGAGCGTGGGCCCCCCGCGTGGCCCTTTGCCCTGCATTTCGTTGGTTTCGGTTTTCATGGCTCTCACACTTCGTTGTATTGGAGGAATCTGCCGGCGCCGGGCTATAGCGCGGTCAGTTCGGCGCCGTCGTAGAATCGACCGGCCTTGTAGACCATCGGCTCAAGCTGGGCGACTTCGGAATGCTTGACCTTGGCGATGAACACGGTATGGGTCTTGGCTTGGAAGCGCTCTTTGATTTCTGCTTCGATGGAAGCTGCCGAGCCGTCGATCAGCGGGCTGCCGTTCGGCCCCCGGTGCCATTCGAGCTCGGCGAACTTGTCATCGCCCTTGGAGGCGAAGGTGCCCACGGTGTCGCGCTGCCCGTTGCTCATGATATTGATACCCAGGTGGGTGGACTTGAACAGCGATGCATAGGTGCTGGTGGTCTTCTGCACGCAGACCAGCACCAGAGGCGGCTCGAGCGAAACTGACACGTACGAATTTGCGGCCAGCCCGCGAGGCTTGCCCTGTTCGTCCATGGTCGTCACAACCGTCACGCCGGTAATGAACTGGCGGTTGAATCCCTTGAGCGCATCGAGGTTCGGCACGCCGCTCAAATCGTCCACGACCACCCCCTCGTCCGTGGATTCGAAAGCGGACTTGAGCGATGGGACTCCCAAGTCTTCGAGCAGCTCGCTCTGATCCCAAGTCACCTGCTCGGAGATGATTTTCCCATCCTGGATTTGCATCAGGTTGGAACCGCGGGTTTCCACGGTGTTGCCCGTAGCCGGCACACCCTGCAGATCGCTGGTGAACGTTCCGGTGGTGTGCCAGAAAATCGCTATGGACTGCTCCTGCTCATCCACGAGCAGATGGTCGATTTTTGTCACCAGATCAGGGAAGGCCTCCCGCACGGACAAAATCTCCTGCTTCAGCTCTCGGATGGTGGTGACGTTCTTGGATTTGTTGCTGATTCGCCGGAAGTCCGCGTGGAAGATCTCGTCCAGGGCATCGACATGGCCACGATCCCATGCCGCTTCCCAAGCGTTGACGAGTGATTCTTTGACAGGCTGGAGTGAATTTACAATTTGTTGCATGCAAGAAATGCTAGCAAAGGTTGTGATGGAGTCAACACATTTCAAGAAAATCTCTTGAATATAGCGAATTCCGGCCGATTGCATGGATTTCTGTTGCATACAAGAGAATCTATGGATAGGGTTCTTGTATGCAAGAGAGTTCAAGCGTGGAATCAAAAGCCAGAAGCAACCCGGAGACGCCGTTGCTGGGCAGGCTCCGTCAAATGATCGTCACCGGAGTCGTTCAACCCGGAGACCTATTGGCAGAAACTGCCCTGGCGCAAGACTTCGAGGTCAGCCGTACTCCAATTCGAGAAGCATTGAAGCAGCTGGAGCGCGAGGGCCTAGTTGAGGTGCGTTCGCGGGTTGGAACCTTTGTCAGGAAGCCCACCCAGCGCGAGATTCACGAGATGTTTTCCCTGAAGGAAGCCTTTGAGGGATTAGCCGCTGGCCTGCTGGCCAGACGTGGCGCCGTACCTGAATTGGAGCAGCTCAAGGAAAACGTCGCGCGCAGCCAACGGGCCGTCGAGCGCGGGGACGCGGAACTCTACTCGCAACTGGTCCATGAATTCCACAGCACGTTGGTTGCCGGGGCCGACAACAGGAAGCTCACCGAGCACTATGACCTGTTGATGAACCAGCTGGCCTACCATCGCATCGTTTCGCAGACCCTGAGCTTGCCCGGGCGCTTGCAGAATTCGAAGGACGAGCACCAGGCAATCATCGAAGCCATCAGTTCCAAAGATCCGTTGGCCGCAGAACTCGTGATGCGCAGGCATGTTGCCGCATCAAGCCAGTCGGCTGCCCTGGCCGCAATGAAAGAAGAAGACGAAGATCAACCGGGTTAGCCCCAACATAGCCATGCAAAGGAATACCAGATGAATTCTCCACTGGCCCAGCCGCCTCAGCTCATTGATTTGAGCACTAGATCAACGCTCGAAGACTACCAGGACTTGGCCCAGGCCATTGGTTTGCGCAAAATCTCATGCACGGTGGAAGAAGTTCCCCACCACGAATTAGGCAGCATTATCCGCGCGACCGCCACCGCGGTCATCCCCAATCCTTGGCTCGGCACCGGAACGTCGCAAGATTTATCCGAGCGGACCGAGGCCATCGCCCCTTTGCTGGCCAAGCTGCTGTCGGATCGCCTGCTCAATGCCCTGGGCGGAGCCGAACGAGTTGAAGCTTTCGGCAAGGCCGCATTGGTTGGCAGCGATGGGGAATTGGAGCATGCCGGAGCGCTGATCCACACACCGTTCTTCGGCAACCTGCTGCGCGAAGCCCTCGGTGGCACCTCGATCATCTGCTTTGTCGACGGCCGCGGCGTTCCCGGTGAATCGCTGCGAGTGCCGATGTGGCATAAGACCGCAGCTGCCACCCGAACCCACTACCAGACCCTGGAGCTTTCCTTGCCAGATGCCCCGCATGCTGGCGAGATCGCGGTCATTGCTGCGGCTTCCAGCGGCCCCCGGCCACATGCACGCATCGGCGATCGAACCACCGACCGAACGGTCACTTCCGAAATACTGAAGGGAATACAACTATGAACTACCGCAAGCTGGTAACCATCGTCGAGGAAATTGCCACAGAGGGCGGACGACCGGTGGATCCGGTAGCCCGCGTGGTCATTGTCGCCGCCGTATTCGACAACCCGTGGGCAGGGCAAGGATTCGTCGAGGACTTGAACCCTGGAATCGACTCAGTCGCCTCGGACCTCGGAGCGTTGCTGGCGCCGCGGGTCATCGAAGCGCTGGGCGCTCCGCTTCAGGCCTACGGCAAGGCTGCAATCGTCGGCCTTGACGGTGAAATCGAGCACGGGTCGGCCCTGATCCACACACTGAAATTCGGCAACCACTTCCGCGACGCAGCCAAGGCCACCACCTTGCTGCCGGCCGTGGAAAAGCGCGGACAGGCTGGCGTGCAGTTCGACATCCCGCTCAAGCATTTCACCGATGCCACGATCCGTTCGCACCACCAGAGCGTCGAGGCCAGGATCGCCGATGCTCCGCATGCTGGCGAAATCCTGATCGCCCTGGCCGGCGCAACCCGTGGCCGTCCGCAGGAACGCCTGGCCCCGTTGTCCACCGAACAGTAGCAGAGCGCATTAGCCGGAACGGAGCGAAGCACGCATGACAAGCACCAAGCAGCCATTGGTTGTCCTCCTGCATGGAGTCGGACTGGACCGGACCATGTGGAAGCCGCTGCGCGAGCAGCTGGCGCACGAATCAGTTGCCCTGGATCTGCCTGGGCACGGGTTGCGCCCTCCTTTGCGCAGCGAGCAGAATCTGGCGAGCTTGGCCGCCGACGTGCTCGAACGCATGGAAACCCGCGAGCCGGTGCATCTTGTGGGATTCTCGCTCGGAGCCTTGGTTGCCCAGTACCTTGCACGCTTCGCTCCCGGGCGCGTGCTGACCTTGTCCGCGGTGAACTCCGTATGCCGGCGTACCGCCGAAGAGTCGGCCGCAGTTGAAGAGCGCCTGGCTACCGCCGGCACTAATTTCTCCCAGGGAGTCGACCGAGCCATCGAACGCTGGTTCCCGTCCTCGGCTACCACGGTGGACGCCCAGCTCATCGAGGCTACGCGCCAAACCATGGCTGGCAACGATCTCGAATCCTATCTGCACGCCTACGCGGTTTTCGCCCGCGGTGACCGGGAGATTGCCGGCGAACTCGATGCGATCAAGCAGCCGACGCTGGCCATCACCGGCGAGCTGGATCCCGGATCGACCCCGCAGATGTCCCGCCGGCTGGTTGCTGCCGTGCCTCATGGGCGGCTGCGCATCATCCCCGGAGCACGGCACATGCTTCCGGTCGAGAATCCGCTGGCCTTGGCCACGGAATTAAACAGTTTTTTCAGCGATAACGAAGGGAAACAGGCATGAGCGAGCGTTACATGCATTTCATCAACGGCGAGCACGTCGCTCCCAGCGAAGACCGTTTCTTCACCAGCACCAACCCGGCGACCCTCGACGAGCTTTACGAGGCCGCCCGTGGCAATGCCGAAGATGTGGATCGCGCCGTCAAGGCCGCCCACAAGGCATTTTCCGCACCCTCGTGGAGCACCCTGAGCGCTACCGCCCGCGGGCACCTGCTGCGCCGCCTGGGCGATCTGATCGGCGAGAACGCCGAGAAGCTGGCCCGCTACGAATCCCTGGACAACGGCAAGCTGCTGCGCGAAATGCGCGGCCAGCTGGCCACCCTGCCCGAGTACCTCTATTACTATGCGGGACTGGCTGACAAGGTGCAGGGCGCCCAGATCCCAAGCATGAACCCGGCGATCTTGAACTATACCCAGCGCGAGGCACTGGGCGTGGTCGGAGCCATTACCCCCTGGAACTCGCCGCTGACGCTGACCACCTCGAAGATCGCCCCGGCGCTGGCTGCTGGCAATACCGTGGTAATCAAGCCCAGCGAGTACACCTCGCGGACCGTGCTGCTGCTGGCAGAGCTGGCCGACCAGGCTGGATTCCCTCCGGGCGTCATCAACGTGGTCACCGGCTTTGGAGCCGAGGCCGGCGCCGCGCTGGTCAGCCACCCGCTGCTGGCCAAGATCTCCTTCACCGGTTCCACTGCCACCGGCTCGAAGATCGCCGCCGAGGCCGCCAGCCGCTTCATCGGCTGCACCCTGGAACTGGGCGGCAAGAGCCCGAACATCGTCTTCGATGATGCCAACGTCGCCAACGCGGCCATGGGCGTGGTGGCCGGAATCTACGCCGCGGCCGGCCAGACCTGCATTGCCGGCAGCCGAGTCTTCGCCCACAAGTCGGTCTACGACGAGCTGCTGGAACGGGTCACCGAACGCGCCAAGTCCATCGTCATCGGAGACCCGCTCTCGGATGCCACCGAGCTGGGCCCGCTGGCCTTTGCCGACCAGTTGGAAAAGGTCGCTTCCTATGTGAAGATCGGCGCAGACGAGGGCGCCAAAGTGCTGGCCGGCGGCACCCGCCCCGAAGGCCTGGACCTGCCGGGCTACTACTTCTCCCCCACCGTGCTCACCGACGTCAACAACGACATGCGCGTGGTCCGCGAGGAGATCTTCGGCCCGGTGGCTGCGATCATGCCCTTCGAGCACGAAGACGAGCTGCTGTCCATGGCCAATGACACCGAGTACGGGCTGGCCGCCGGCGTGTGGACGCAGAACCTTGCCCGCGCCCACCGCATGGCCCGGAGGCTGGATGCCGGCACGATCTGGGTGAACACCTACCGGGCGATGTCCCCGATGTCCCCGCGCCAGGGCTTCAAGAACTCGGGCGTTGGCATCGAGCACGGCCTGGAATCCATGAACGAATACACCCGCCTCAAGAGCGTATGGATCAACACCGACGAGTCCCCCGTCGCAGATCCGTTTGTGATGCGTGGCTAAGGAAAGGGAACCCCATGCCACTGATCGATGTTTCCATTGCCAAGGGCCGCAGCCCCCGGCAGCTGCGCGCCCTGATCGACGCCTTGCACCGGGCCGCCGAAGAAACCGTTGATGCGGCCCCCGAGAACATCACAGTCATCGTGCGCGAAGTCGACCATGAACATTGGTCCCGGACCAACCAAACCATCGCCGAACGCAACCGCACCCAGGCAACTGCCTAAGGGCAGCAGAGCAACGAAAGAAGGACAGATATGCGCTTTTCACTGTTCATCCACATGGAACGCTATGACGACTCGATCAGCCACGCACAGCATTTCGAGAACCTCGTCGAACTGACTCAAATGGCCGAAGCCGGCGGCTTCTCCACCGTCTGGATCGGCGAACACCACTCGATGGAGTACACCGTCTCCCCGAACCCGATCCCGCAGCTTGCCTACCTTGCCGCACGGACCTCCACCATCCGGCTCGGAGCAGGCACCATCATCGCGCCATTCTGGAACCCGATCCGCGCAGCCGGCGAACTCGCGCTGCTCGACGTCATCAGCAATGGCCGTGCCGAATTAGGCGTGGCACGCGGTGCCTACCAATTCGAATTCGATCGCATGACCGACGGCATGAAGGCCACCGACGGCGGAGCCTCCATGCAGGAGCTCATCCCGGCAGTCAAGAAGCTTTGGGAGGGCGACTACGCCCACGACGGAGAAGTCTGGCAGTTCCCGACGTCCACCTCGGTGCCCAAGCCTGCGCAAAAGCAGATCCCTGTATGGGTTGCCGCCCGCAGCCCCGAGTCGCACGAGTATGCTGTGGCCAACGGGTGCCATGTCATGGTGACCCCGTTGATGAAGGGCGACGAAGAAGTCGAATCATTGGTCCAGAAGTACGAAGCCGCCATCGCCGCCCACCCGGAGGTGCAACAGCGCCCCGACATCATGGTGCTGCGCCACACCTATCTGCACTCCGCCAACGAGCCAGAGGCCTGGCGCCCGGCCGCCGAAGGCATCAACAAGTTCTACCGCACCTTCGATGCGGTCTTCGGCAATAAGGCGGAGCCGGTCAACGGATTCATCGATCCCAGCCCGGAGGAGAAGTTCTCCGAACGCGAGGAATTCACCCCTGAGTCCCTGCACCGCACCGCAATGATCGGCACTCCGGACGTGGTTGTCGAGCGCCTGCGCCGCTACGAAGAACTGGGTGTCAGCGAATACAGCTTCTGGAGCGACAACGCCCTGAGCCACGAGGAAAAGAAACGCTCGCTGCAGTTGTTCATTGACGAAGTTGTGCCGAATTTCGTGAAGTAGCCTGCGAAGAACCACCCCGAGGCCGCCGTGCATCCGATTTTTCGGTGCCGGCGGCCTTTGCCGTCAGGCTTCAGATTCCTGGTTGCGCGACGGGGCGATGATCGCGAACTCTGCGCCGGTGACGTCGCTGAGCACGGCCATGCGGCCAAAGTAGGAATCATGGGGTTCATGAATGATCGTGCCGCCGAGCTTCTCGGCGAGCGCCACCGTCTCATCGGCATCCTCCACCGCGAAGTAGGCGCGCCAGCCGGCCTTGGAGTCCGGATAGCTGGAGATGTCGAAGATTCCGGCCACCGCCTCGGATCCTTGGCCGTAGGTGTGGTAGCGGAATTCGTCCGTGTCCGAGACCGGTGACAGGCACCAGCCCAGGGCAACACGGTAGAAGCGGGCCACCGCTTCGAAGTGCTTGGTGTGCAGCTCGTTCCAGATGCGGGTGCCCGTTGCGCGGCTGGCGGTTGTGTCTGCTGACTGGAATGCCTGGAACAATCCAACGCCGGTGCCCGATGGATCCCCGATGAAGGCCATGGTTCCCTGGCCGGGAATTTCGATGGGCTTGAGGTAGACCTTGCCGCCGTGCATTTTGGTGGCGTAGGCGGCGGCGTGCACATCGGTCACATTCAGGTAGGTGGTCCAGGCATCCTGCACCTCGGAATCCGGGTCATTGGCAATGAAGTCGGTGACCATTTTCCCGTTGAGGTAGACCTCGGCATATCCCTCTTCCAGGCTTTCCGCGTCATGGCGGACTTCCCAACCGAAAAGCTGCGCGTAGAACTGGGTGGAGCCCTCCATGTCGCTGGTGAGCAAATCGACCCAGCAAGGCTCAGCTCGTGGATCCCTTGGTGCCGGCATCGCTTCCCCATTCCACAGTTATCCAGCTCGCTTGGGCTGAGTCTATGTCCTTTTTATTCAGATCAGCAACGGAAATTTTGCCACCGTCCGAGATATTACGAAACTCAATACCTCGCGCTGAACCGCAGTTCCAATATGGTTTAATGTGACACGGCACACAAAGCATTGCTGGGCGACCCGAGGAGTTCACCATGAGCGTTTCCACATCCAATCTCACTGTTTCCGTGGCGGCCATCCTCGCAGAAGGGGCGGCCCGCTACGGCGAGCTGAACGCCATCACCGTCGATGGCCGCAGCACCACCTATGAGCAGCTGTGGGAACAGGCCCGGGAATACGCCGGCGCGTTGCAAGCCCAAGGCATCGAGGCGGGCGACCGGGTGGCCCTGCTCATCCCCAATGTCACGGACTTCGCCCGCGCCTACTACGCGGTCCTGGCCCTGGGTGCCGTGGCGGTGCCGGTCCACGCGCTGCTCAAGGCGCGCGAGATCTCCTACATCCTGGAGGATTCCGAGGCCAAGCTGCTGATCTGCGCCGCGCCCCTGCTCGCAGAAGGAGCGGCAGGAGCCGCCGCTTCCGGGGTGCCGGTGCTCAGCGTGCTGGCTCCGGAGGAATCGGGCACCACCCGTCTGGAAGACCTGGCCTTGCAGGCCACGCCTATTGGCACCTACCTGCCGCGCCGCCCGGAAGACCTGGCCACGATCCTGTACACCTCGGGCACCACTGGCAAGCCCAAGGGTGCGTTGGGAACGCACCTGGCGTTGATCGAGCAGACCCACACCACGTTGCTGAACACCATGGAATTGCGCCGCGGCGACAAGCTTTTCGGAGGGCTGCCGCTCTTCCACACCTTCGGCCAGACCTGCGTGCTCAACACCGGGCTGCGGGTCGGAGCCGAGGTCATGCTGCTGCCCAAATTCACCGCCGAAGGTGCCCTGGAGCTGTTGCTGGAGGCAGGCATCGACGTCTTCTTCGGGGTGCCCACGATGTATGTGGCCCTGCTCGAAGCGGGCAAGCAGCGCGAGGGGATGCCACAGAAGCTGCGCTACGCCATTTCCGGAGGGGCCTCGCTTCCGGTATCCATCCTCACCGCCTTCGAGCAGCGCTTCGGCGCGCGGATCCACGAGGGCTATGGGCTGACCGAGACCTCGCCGGTGGCCTGCTTCAACCATGTGGGCGTCGACCCGCGGCCCGGGACCGTGGGCACCCCGGTCTGGGGCGTGGATGTGGAAATTGCCGATCCTGCTTACGCGGATGAGATCCGGCTGCTGCCGCGCGGTGAGCTGGGCGAGCTGGTGGTGCGCGGGCACAACTTGTTCTCCGGCTACCTGAACCGGCCCGAGGCCACGGCCGAAGCGGTGGTCGATGGCTGGTTCCGCACCGGGGACCTGGGCACCAAGGACGAGGATGGCTACCTGCGCATCCTGGACCGGACCAAGGACATGATCCTGCGCAATGGCTACAACGTGTACCCGCGCGAAATCGAAGAGGTGCTGGTTTCCCATCCGGAGATTTCCAATGCCGCCGTATACGGGGTGCCGCACGAAACCCACGGACAGGAGATCGCCGCCTCGGTGACCTTGGAGGCCGGTTCCACGCTGGGCGCGCAGGATTTGGTGGCGTGGGCCAGCGGGCAGATGGCCGCGTACAAGTATCCGCGGCTGATCGAGATCGTGCAGGAATTCCCGCTGGGTCCCAGCGGGAAAATCCTCAAGCGCGAACTGGTTGCGCAGTTCACTGCCGAACAGGCCTAGCGAAAACTATTCAGGCAGTCCACCGTAGTCCGGTGTGCGGCGTGACAAGAACGCGGATCTGCCTTCGGCCAGGTCCGCGTTCGCCCCGTTTTCTTCCCACATCGCTTCCCACCAGCCTTCGGTGGCTTCTCCTTGGCGCACCAAGTTGATTGCCTCATTGGTGCGCGCAATGGAATACGGCGAGTTCGCCGCCAGCTTGCCCAGCAATGCGGCCAGCTCTTCTTCCAGCTGTTCATGGGCCATCACCCGGGTGAACATGCCCCAGCGCTCTGCCTCGGCAATGGAAACCTCCGCGCCGGAAAACAGCAGGTACTTGGCCCGGTGCTCCCCCACGGTACGCACCAGCCGTTCGATGCCCGGGCGCGGGAAAACCAAACCGATTCTTGCTGGGGTGATCGCGATGCGCACGTTATCCGCGGCCAACTGGATATCGCAGGCCGAGGCCAGCTGCCAGGCCCCGCCAAAGCAATTGCCCTCTACCACCGCGATGGTGGTTTTCGGGCAACCCACGATGATCTTGTCGAGCAGGTCGAAATGGTTGATCAGCTCTCCGTCCGCGTCCCGGTCAAAGAGCACCTGCTCCATTTCGTCGATGGCAATTCCAGCGCAGAAGTTCCCTTCCGCGCCGCGAACCACAATGGAACTAACCTCGTCGTTGGTCGATAGGCCGGCAAAGGCGCCAACCAGCTGCAGGCACATGTCTTTGGTGAGCGCGTTGAATTGGCCCGGATTATCCAGCCGCACCACGGCAGTGGACCCGGCAATCTCTACGTTGACCCGTGCTTCATTGTCCTTGCCCATCAGGATCCTCCCCGATTCTCGTGCGTCATTGGCAATCTATCGCGAATCGGGGAGTTTGCGGAACCTCTGAATGAACGGCTTGCCTCCGACCAGTTGGCCACGTGTGCGAAACTGAGCTTGTGGATGCACAAATTATTTACACGATCATCGCCGGGCTGCTGCTAGTCGTATCGGCATTGGGCACCATCTTCCCGGTGCTGCCCGGCTCGTTGCTGACGATCGGCACGCTCTTGGGCTGGGGCTGGCTGCTGGGTTCCGGCGCTTCTTGGTGGGCAGCCGGTCTGGGCATGGCGATCGCCCTGCTGGGCTGGTCCGCTTCTGCGATCCTGACCGGCAAGAAGCTCAAGGAACATCAAATCCCCAAGGGTTCCATTCTCTTTGCGGTGGTGGGCGCCATCGCCGGTGCTTTCCTCATTCCGGTGATCGGCATGTTCGTCGGTTTCGCGGTGGGCCTCTTCGCCGGTGAAAGCGTGCGCCGGCGCGAAGTCTCCGGCGCGCTCGGCTCATCCTGGGGTGCGCTGAAGGCCATGGGCCTGGGCATTGTCGTGGAATTCGGCTGCGTGCTGCTGGCCTCCTCCATCTGGGTCATTGGCCTGATTACGCACTTCGTAATGCGCTAGATCCAGCCCATCTCACGGGCGTAGCGTGCTGCCTCGATGCGATTGGCAGTGCTGGTTTTGCCGATCGCATTGGACAGGTGGTTGCGCACAGTTCCCACCGACAGGTGCACCGCCGAGGCAATCTGCGAAACCGGCGAGCCGGACGCGGCCAGTGAAAGGATCTCGCGTTCACGCCCGGTCAGCGGGTTGCTGCGGCTCTCCACGCTGAGCATGGCACGCTGCGGATCCACTACCTTGTCCCCGCAATAGACCCTGCGGATGGCGGCAATCAGCTCGGCTGGCGGAGAATCCTTGACCAGGAAGCCGTGCGCTCCGGCTTCGAAGGCCTGGCGGAAATATCCGGGACGGTCAAAGGTGGTCAGGATCAGTACCTTCACCCCGGCGTGGCTGGCCTTGAGTTCTGCCGCGGTGCGCAGCCCGTCTTGCCGCGGCATCTGCACATCCAGCAATGCGATGTCGGCCGGGTGCGTGTCCAGGGCGGCGGCGACTTCGTCTCCGTCGGCGCATTGCGCAACGACCCGGATGTCTTCTTCGAGGTTCAGCAAGGCTGCCAGCGCACCCCGGACCAGGTGCTGGTCATCGGCGATGAGTATACGGATCACGCTGCATTCCCCTCTGCCGCGAAGGCTACCTGCACGCTGGTTCCGCCCAGCCGCGATGCTCCCACTGTACAGCTGGCACCGAACTGCTTGGCGCGTTCCTGCATTCCCCGGATGCCGTGGCCTGGCGTGCTGGCCTGCAGGCCATCGCCGTCGTCGTCGACGCTGACTTTTCCGGGTTCCAGATGCAGCACGATGGTGCTGGCGTGCGCGTGGCGCAGCACATTGGTGACCGCTTCGCGCAGAATCCAAGCCACATGCGAACGCAGCTGCATCGGGACTTGCTCGGCGGTTCCTGCCACCGTGAATTCGAGGTTGTTGTCGTTGCAAGCCTGCTGCAGCTCGGCCAGTTCCGCGGCCAGGTCCTGGCGGCTGAGCCCCTGCACGGTAGTGCGCACGGAGTCCAGTGCGTCCACGGCCAGGGCGCTGAGCTGTTCAAGTTCCCCGCGGGCCTGGGCGTACTTCTCCTGGTCCATCAGGCGCAGGGCCAGCTGCGCCTTCAAATTCAAAGCGGTCAGCGAATGCCCGATGCCATCATGCACGTCTCTGGCCATGCGTTCCTGTTCGGCGACCAGCAGGTAGTCGCTGCGGATCTTTTCTGCTGTGGCCGAGCGCCGAATGGCGGCCACGGTAATCGCATACACCACCATCAGCACGAGGTTCAGGCCGATCAGGAAGATCGCATCCATGAATTGCCCGAAGATGATGGGCAGCGCGAAGCTGAGCACCAGCACCGTGGCATAGGCGCCGATGGTCCACCTGCGGCTGAGCAGGAAGATTGCGAAGGAAGTGATGAAGGGGAAGAGCCCCATGGTGGTCAACCCGATGACCGGGATGCCCAGGGCCACGATCGTGCAGAGGACCAGAAAGTTCACGTGCGCCCGGCGGTCGCTGGTTCCGCCCTGCCCGATATTCCAGGAGAACATCGCATAGGACTGCAGGTAAATGGCGGCAAACAGGGCAATGAGCGCCAGGCCGATGATCCGGGTGGGCAGCGCATAGTCTTCGAGGATCAGGTCCAGCACCGGGAAGACCAGGAAAATCACCCAGACGCCAGCGATCAGCCAGCCTCGGCGATCCCAGAATTTCTGGTCCTCATCGATCTCGCAGAGCGGATCGTCCGCTGGCGCGGCGCCGGGCAGGTTGCGGCTCACTGGCGCGCCTTGGCCTTCCTGGTGGCGAGTACCGCGAAGAGAACGAAGATGAGTGCCCATGCCACTAGGTTAGCGGTTGGGAGCCATAACGCGTCCGGGGCCATTTCGACTCCGGCAGGCATGTCCTTGAGCAATGGGTAGCGGGCCAGGGCTACGTAGCCGTACATCGGGGTGAAGCGGGCCGCGTCGAGCATGCTTCCCTCCAGCGGCATGAAGACGTTGCCGAAGAAGGCGAAGAACACCATCAGTCCCGAGGCCAGGCCCAGGGCCGATTCGGATTTGAACACCATGCCCACCCCGATGCCGTAGCAGGCGAAGACCATTGCCCCGAGCAGGATGATCAGGTAGCTCACGCCCCAGATCCAGCCTTCTTGCACTTGAGCTCCGGTCGCCGCACCCAGGGCGAAGACTACTGCTGCCGAGGCACCGGCTACGGTGGCCGCGACGATCATCTTGCTGCTGACGAACATGGCCGGCGGCATTTTGGTCAAGGCAATTTGCCTGCCCCATCCCTGCATGGTTTCGGTGGCCACGGTCCCGGCGATTGCCACGGTGCTGACCGCCGCCCCGTAGGCTGCCATGGAGATCATCAGATAGAACTTCACGTTGCCGGCGCCCAACTCGAACTCGGTGTAGCTGGGGATGTTGCCGAACAGGATGTACATGGCGGCGGGCAGCAACAGGGCGAAGATCAGGTTGTAGCCGTCGCGGAAGTGCCGTGCGAATTCCACGCGGATGTAGCTGCTCATCATGATGCGTCCTTGGTCAGCTGGATGAAGGCCTCTTCCAAGCTCGGTGAGGAAATTTCCAGGTCGTAGCCCTGGTACTCGGCGAGCAAGGCGGCCGCGAAGCGGTCGGAATCAGCGCTGTGGAAAGCGAAGCGCAATCCGTTGCGATCGGCTACCTGCACCGAATTATCAAAAGCCCCGGCTCGTTCGGCATGCTCCGCCGAGGGGAAGGAAGCGCTGACGGTGCGTCCGGAGATTAGCTTGCGCAGCTCTTCGGTGGCTCCGTCGGCGACAATGCGGCCTTGGCTCATCAGCACCGTGCGTTCTGCGAAGTTCTGGGCTTCTTCCAGATAGTGCGTGGCGAAAATAACGGTGCGTCCTTCGGTGGCTTCATCGCGCATCGTGGCCCAGAAATCCCTGCGGGCCATCACGTCCATTCCGGCAGTTGGCTCATCGAGGATCAGTACATCCGGGTCGGGCAGCAGAGCCAAAGCGAACTTGATGCGCTGCTGCTCGCCGCCAGAACATTTGCCCACGCGCCGCTTGGCGATCTTATCCAGCCCCGTGCGCTCCATGACCGGGCCAATGCGATCTGCTTGCTCATGCATGTGGGCGATGACGGACATCGTCTCCTTGACGGTCATATCGCGCAGCAACCCGCCGGTTTGCAAGACGGCAGAGACCCGCCCAGCGGAGATCGCCTGGCGCGGATCCAAGCCGAGGATTTCCACCGAACCTTCGGTGGGTTGGGTCAGCCCCAGGATCATGTCCACTGTGGTCGTCTTGCCGGCGCCATTGGGTCCCAGGAAGGCCACGATCTGCCCGGTCTGGATCTTCAGGTCGATGCCCTTGACTGCTTGAACCTTGTTGCGCGGCGTTGAGAAGGTCTTCTTCAAGCCGCGAAGCGAAACCGCATCGGTTTTTATCAGCGTTTCCATGGCTCATACTCTTCCCTCTTTGCCCGGTGCGCAGAAGAGCGGAAAGTCATGTAATGCCCATGACCGTTGTCATGGTCGGAAACAAGTTGCCCAGTGCAACCTTGCCGCGAGTTGCGTCAGAAACTGCTGTGAGCTTGGCAACTGAGCCTTTCGCGATGCTCGATCGGCCAGTCGGTCCGTTGCAGCAAAAATCCATGGTCCTTCCGGGTCAACGAACAAATTGCAGATTTCCTTCCTTGTGGTCGGGGTATCCCCCACCAGAGTCTACGGATAGCACTCTGGGAAACTCACAGCGTATTCCCGTAGGATTTTCCGTGTGCTAGATCATTCTTCGTTTCTTTCCCTTGTGACCGATTATGCGGCTCCAACCATGGGCGCCGCGTTCCTGCCCGACTGGTTGAACCCAGCCGTCTTCCTGAACAACCCTGCGCTCGGCCCATGGGTCATGTTGCTGGTTTGCGCCATTGTCTTCGCTGAGACCGGCTTGCTGGTGGGCTTCTTCCTGCCAGGCGACTCGATGCTCTTCACCGTTGGCATGCTCATCGCCACCGGCACCATCCATATTCCGTTGTGGCTCTTCGCCGCCGCGATCTTTGTCTGCGCCTTCGCAGGTGACCAGACCGGTTACATCATTGGCAAGAAATCCGGTCCTGCCATCTTCAAGAAGCCCGATTCCCGTTTCTTCTCGCAGAAGAACGTTGAACGGGCCCACGAGTTCTTCGAGAAGTTCGGCGGCCGCGCGGTGATCCTGGCACGCTTCGTTCCAGTGGTCCGCACCTTTGTCCCGGTGATCGCTGGCGTCGCAAAGATGGATCATAAGACCTTCATCATCTTCAACCTGATCGGTGCTGCCCTCTGGGGTATCGGCGTCACGTTGCTGGGTTTCTGGCTGGGCCAGTTCACCTGGATCGAAGAGAACATCGACCTGATCTTCGTCCTGATCGTCCTCATCTCGGTGATCCCCATCGGTGTCGAGCTGCTTCGGGCGCGCAAGCCCAAGAGCAAGACCCTGGAAGACTAATTTTCAAGCACTTCGGCGGCGGAATTGACCGCCGCCCCACTGTACGCCGCGGCGCATCAACCAATGTTCACAAGGTTGGATTGTGCCGCGGCGTACTCCTTTGCAGACAAGATCCACGTCATCCTCCAGGGCCTGATTCGCCTCGCGCGTGATCGGTCGGATGGCATTGGCCAGCACTTCGCAGTCGCAGTATCCACCCAACAGGCGGACCTTCCTCTCCAGCGCGGTGGCTCGCGGGGCATTGTGGTCCCGGTAGAACGCCAGCAGGCGCAGGCTCCCGTCGCATTCCTCGGTCTTGGTGCACCGGTAGAGGTAGCAGGGTAGGCATTCGTGGTCTGCCGGTTGCGGCATCGTTTCCATGGTGGACTCCTCGTCATTTCGTGGTTCTTCGGTCTCAGCGGGTGCCTGCCCGCCTACCCGCTTGCTTCGATCTTCGACCGTTTGACGGCTGTGCTCCCGGCCGCAGAGGCGGAGTGTGGACAACGTCCCCGCCAGCACCGGGGGCAACATGTGCGATGATTCAACTGACCACGTTGGCCAAGATCACGCCGGGAAGGGCCGCGCCATGGACGCCGAGACGCTCACCACCATTTCGCAACAGCTTGCCGCACTGGCCGAAGGCCTGCGGGATGGCAACCTTGCTGGGACCCCACAAGCGGCAACATCAGCGGACCTGCCAGTGCGGTTGATCCATACCCGCGCGGATCTGCTGCAATCCTTCGATTCCATGATCGACCGTGCCGTGCACTCCATCGATGCATTCGACCGCGGTGAACGGCCCGAGCAGTCCCAGCCGCAATCCGCGGCGCAACCGGCCGCGCTGCAGCGAGGGGTGCGTTTCCGCGTCGTCTATGATCCTCTGGTATTCAGCCGTGATGACCTCACCCGCGGCATGCTCGATTCCGTCCGGCAGGGCGAGCTGGCCCGTGTCTCCACCAACATTTCCGCCCGGCTGCTCATCAGGGACCGCGAGGAATTCATCATCCAGCCGGCGGAGCCGGCAGCGGGGCAGCCACTGGCGATGCAGTTCGAATCCAGCGAACTGGCCGATTTCATCAATGGCGTATTCTCGACCATCTGGGACACCGCATTGCAGGTGGGCAACCGGCAGTTCGAGTCCGGGCGGCTGCTGGACGACGACGAGATCCAGATCCTGCGGCTGCTGGCCGCCGGGCAGAAAGACGAAGCGGTGGCCCGGGTCCTGGGGGTGAGCGTGCGAACGGTGCAGCGCAAGGTCCAATCCCTGCAACGCAGCTTCGGCGCTGCCAGCCGGTTCCAGCTCGGTGCCATCAGCGCGCGGCACCTGCTGGTGGACCAGACGGGGCAGCCCTGACCGGTACAACCCGACGTGTCGGTTTTACGACAGCGTTCTGGCACTTCCCAGGCGGCGACTCATGGCAGGCTGGGAATAGGGCACCCATGCCCGAACATGCCGCCTAATTTCCGTGCCCAAGGAGCGCCCCCACCGATGAATGCAGAGATCCCCCAGTCCATGCCGGCGCCCGCTTCCGGAGACAAGGCCATTCCGAAGCTGGCCGCCAGCCAGCCCTTCGTCGATTTCATGGCCGCCGGATGGAGCGCCCCGGATTTGCCTGCTCCTGTGGATCCGGATGCGGCACGTGCTGCGGCCGAGCACCGGCGCAGGCTCTCCGAGTCCGCCCACGGCCGGGGCATCATGGTGTTCGCCGGGCAGGCACCCATCCGTTCCAACGACTGCTATTACGAGTTCCGGGCACATTCCGACTTCGTTTACCTGGTCAATGCGCAGATCGAGGCGGCCGTGCTGGTCGGCCATCCAACTAGCGACGGTCACGATTTCGAGCTGTTCCTGCCGGTGCCTTTCACTCCGGGCACCGCGCAGTTCTTCTCGAATGCCGCCCACGGCGAATTGTGGGTGGGTCCCAGCCATCAACCCGCCGATTGGCAGCGCGCCCTGGGCATCCCGGTCCGCGGAATCCAGGATCTCGAGGCCTCGTTACGTTCCGGAACGTTCGATGCCGCCGGGTCAGCTGGTGCCGAGGACCTGGCCCGGCTGAATGCTGTGGATTCCCCCGTGCTGCGGCGCACGCTCGCACAACTGCGGATGGTCAAGGATGCGTGGGAAATCCAAGAACTGCGCGCGTCGGTGGACCATACCGTTGACGGGTTCCGGCAGGTGCTGGCCGCGATTCCCGAAGCCATGGCCGCTGGCGGCGAGCGCTGGCTGCAGGGCACCTTCGACCGCGCGGCCCGCACCTACGGCAACGGCCCCGGCTATGCAACGATCATCGGCGCCGGCATCCACGCGCCGACCCTGCACTGGACCCGCTGCGACGGACCGGTGCGCGAAGACCAGCTGTTGCTGCTGGACATGGGCGTTGAGGAACGCTCCTGCTACACCGCCGATGTCACCCGCACCTTCCCGGTGGCCGGCTCCTTCTCCGAGCCCCAGCGCCTCGTGCACGATCTGGTGGAGAAGTCGCACCGTGCAGGCCTTGCCACACTGGCCCCGGGCAACTCCTTCAGCGACTTCCACTTCGCATGCATGGAGGTCATCGCCCAGGGCCTGCATGACTGGGATCTGCTGCCGGTCTCCGTGGATGAGGCGCTGTCCGCCACGGGACAGCAGCATCGCCGCTGGCTGGTCTGCGGCGTGGGCCACCATCTGGGCCTGGATGTGCACGACTGCTCGCACTCCCACTACGAGGACTACCAGGGCGCTGCTTTGGAAGAGAACATGGTGCTCACTGTGGAGCCGGGCCTCTACTTCCACGCCCATGACCAGCTGGTCCCGCCTGAGCTGCGCGGCCTGGGGGTTCGCATCGAGGACGACCTGCTGATCACCGCGAACGGCTACGAGAACCTTTCCGCCGAGCTGCCGCTGGATGCCACCGGCCTGCAGAACTGGATGATCCAGGCAATGAACGGAGCCAGCGCATGAGCACATACACCTTAGCCAATGCGTTGGTCTTCGACGGCCGGGAATTCCTCGAGAACCCAACCAATATCACCGTCGCCGACGGCATGATCACCGCCGTCGGAGCCCAGAGCGAGGGTACGGTCGTCGACGCGGCCGGGCGCTGCGTGATGCCCGGACTGATCGACGCGCATTTCCACGCCTATGCGGTGGCGCTGCAGGGGCTGGACAACGAGCTGGGTCCGCTGTCCTATTCGGCGCTGGCAGGTTCGCACCGGCTGGCCGACGCGCTGCGCCGCGGCTTCACCACCGTGCGCGATGTGGCCGGCGGAGACCTGGGCCTGGCCCGGGCCATCGAGGAGAAGCTCTTCGCCTCCCCGCGCTACTACTTCACCGGGCCGGCCTTCAGCCAGACAGGCGGCCACGGCGACCCGCGGGAAGCGCACCTTGACTCCTGCTTCACCCACGGGCACCTGTGCCGGATCGTCGACGGGCCCGACGCCCTGCGCGTGGCGGTGCGCGATGCCTTCCGCACCGGGGCGCACGCCATCAAAATCATGACCAGCGGCGGGGTTATCTCGCTGACCGACCCGCTGGAAATTCCGCAGTACTCCCCCGAGGAAATCAGCACCATCACCTCCGAGGCGGCCCGCCGCGGCTCCTATGTCTGTGCGCATGCCTACTCGGTGCCTGCCATCCGCCACTCGGTTCAAAACGGCGTGCGCAGCATCGAACATGGCAACCTGCTCGATGCAGACACCGCCAAGCTCATGGCAGAACACGATGCCTTCTTGGTCCCCACCTTGGCGGCCTATGCGGCCATGGACTCGCGCGGCGAGCAGCTGGGTCTGGCCGAAGTTTCGCAGCAGAAGAACCGGATCGTGCTCGAACGCGGGCAGCAAGCTGTGCGCCATGCGCTGGATGCTGGGGTCAAGGTGGGCTTCGGCAGCGATTTGATGGGTGAACTGGGCGACGAGCAGCTGCACGGCCTGGCCCTGCAGTCCGCCGCTTCCTCGGTGGCAGACACCCTGCGTTCGGCCACCTCGGTCAATGCGCAGCTGATCGGCAACGATTCGATCGGCCAACTGGCCGCCGGAATGACTGCCGACCTGCTGGTGCTCGACGGGGATCCGCGCGAGAACCTTGACTATCTGGTCTCAGAAAACCAAAACCGCACCGTGCTCCAGTCGGGAACCGCGAGCGTCGATGAGCTGAACCTGCTGGAAGGGGTGAAATGAACCCAACCTTGATCGCCAGCTGCACGGTAGCGGGCAGGCACTTGAGCGACTACTCGCTGCAGGTCCCGTTGGACTGGGAGCACCCCGAGGGCGAACACATCACCGTGTTCTACCGCGAGGTGGTCGCTGCCCACCGCCAGCATGAAGAACTGCCGCTGATGATCTACCTGCAGGGCGGCCCCGGCGGGGCAGGTCCGCGCCCCATCGGAGATTCCGGGTGGCTGCCGGTAGCTCTCGAACGCTACCGGGTGATCCTCATGGACCAGCGCGGTACCGGGGCTTCGACGCCTGTGACTACGCAGGTCATCGAGTCCTTCACCGACGGCGAGGCGGGCGCCGCCTACCTGGAGAACTTCCGTGCCGATTCGATCATCCGCGATGCAGAGGCCATCCGAGTCCACGGCTACGACTCCAAGCCATGGGTCACCCTGGGACAGAGTTACGGCGGGTTCCTCACGCTGAGCTACCTCAGCTTCTTCCCTGAGGCATTGGCCGGCTGCCTTGTCACCGGAGGGCTACCCAGCTTGAAACCCTGCGCCGCCGCAGTGTACGCGCGCACCATCCACCGGGTGTGGGCAAAGAACGAGAAGTTCTACCGGCTCTACCCGGGCGACCGCGAACGAGTTCAAAACCTAGTCCGCACCTTGTCCGCGAGCGAATATTTCCTGCCTGATGGCGATCGCTTCACCGTGCGCCGGCTGCAGTCCCTGGGGATCGACTTCGGCATGGGCCCGGGCTTCGAGCGACTGCACTGGCTGCTGGAACTCTCCGGGGACGGCACGAACATCAGCAACGCACTGCTGCAGGAAGTCCAGAACCGCACGAACTTTGCTTCCAACCCGCTGTTCGCGGTGTTGCAGGAAGACATCTACGGTGACGGGGCCAACGGGGCTGCGCGCTTCGCCGCCGAGGCAGAACTGCAGCTGCATCCGGAGTTCTCCACCGAGGCGCAGCCGCTGCTGTTCACCGGGGAGATGATGTTCCGCTGGACTTTCAATGAGACCAAGTTGCTGCGGCCTTTCCTGCCTGCGGTCAAGGAGCTGGCGGTGCGCCGCACCCACCGGAAGATCTACGACCGCGAACAGCTGGCCGCCAACCAGGTGCCTGTCGCAGCTGCCGTCTACCACGACGACATGTACGTGGATGCCGGCCTGTCCCTGGATACAGCGTCAAAGGTGGGCAATCTGCATGCATGGGTGACCAATGAGCATGAGCACGATGGGATCAACGATCCGTCGGTGCTGCGCCGTCTGCTGAAGAATCTGGATGCACTCGGTGGTCAGCTGCGGCGCTGAGTATTCAGTAGCAGCAAATGTGAAGAGGGAGGCTCGACCAAACGGTCTGGCCTCCCTCTTTTGCATTAATCATTCGTTGTGTTCCGATGATTGGAAATGTCCTGTCTGTTTCTTCCACTTAGCCAGCGGGTCAAAGTCTGCATCCCACGGCATCGGCAAGTAAGACACGCAATCTTCATGCCCAGCTCCCGGCCAGAGGGCTCCGAATGATCGTTTGCAGGGGAAGACGTCCTGCGTATTCGGGTTTTTCAGTACCCTGAATCTAGGCGGCCGAATTCTCGGTGAGTAATCTAGCAACGCGCTTTCGAGCAGTTCATCTGCGTCTCGTGAAACGTACAGCCATGCACCTTCGCACCCGTATCTCGAGTGGCTATCTTCTAGCGCACCAGGCACATCTGCTGTGTTTGATGCAGTGAAGCAAAAAGCATATCCGCAGCAGCCGCCTCGAACGATGCTAATGCGGACTGCTCCGCCTAAGGCCTCAATTTGATCTACAGCGGTCTTGGTTACTCTAAAAGCCGGCAAAGCCACGGCGTTTTCAGGCATCGGGCCACGTCTTACTGTCAAGAGTTCAAGGGCTGATGGTTGTTCAAGGTAGTTGCCAGGAATAGTGCGGTTCGAACTGAGCGTATAGAGTTCTAGGCCCCCGCTCAACAAATTGTGCGAGGGCCTAGAACATCATTCAGTCCCCTAGCGGGTCGTTGCCTTCAGACTCACCACCGAGTAGACGTCGTTGGTGCTCAGCGAAAGGTAGTTGTAGCCAGCTGGCGGGTTCGGAACGGTGATCGACTCGTTGTTTCCGGACTCGGTCGAGCGGTAGTTGTGGTTGTTCGGTCCGGCCCAGTTCCAAGGGCTGTAGAACAGGTCTGCGTTGCCGGTGCCGCCGCTGGTGTTGATCTGCAGCTCCTTGGTGCCGTCGGGAACGTAGATGTAGAAGTAGTTCAGGTTGTCTTTGGTGCCCGAGAGGTTCTTCGCAGTGCAGCCGGAGGTCAGCGCCTGACCGGTGGTTTCCGTGCAGGTTTCAGGATCGGTCGGATCCACTGGGTCCACCGGGTCGGTTGGCACGCTCGGCTTGCATTCGCCGTTGGCGCAGCCGTCCAGGAAGGTGGAGAACTCGGCGTCAAGGCTCGTGCCGATGGTGTTCTTCAGGTAGTTACGGGACTTCTGCCACTTGCCATGGCGGTAGAAGTCGAGGATTTTCTGCGTTTCCTGCGGGTGCTTGTTCAGCATGAAGTTCACCGCAAGGTAGCCCCAGCGGTAGATGCGATTGGTGTCGCTGTTTTCGTAGGTGTTCTCGAAGATCTCGCTGAGCTTGTAGGTCTTCTGTGCAGCCAGCTGGTTCGCCGCGGTGTAGTCCTCTCCACGGTGGCCGTAGTTCACGTACTCGGCGAAGCCTTCAACCCACCAGATGGTCGGAACCGTCAATCCTGCGCCGAAGTCCCCATACATGTTGAAGCGGCCGTCGAGGTAGTGGGTGTACTCGTGGTTCAGGTTCCAGATATGGAAATCTGGCAGCAGCCATTCTGCCTCATAGGCGATGAATGCAGGCTTGTTTCCGGCCTTGCTCGGGTCGCCTTCCAGGTACATGCCGCCGTTGTTCGTATCGATGCCGAAGATGGCGCCGGCATAGGTCTGGTAGTCGCTGCTGGATGAGAAGACGTTCACGTCGATGCTAGTGTTCACGTCGTCCGCCACCGGTGTCTTGGTGCCGGCGGCCTTGTAGAAGTATTCGTCCTGTTCTTTGAGCGAGGTGCAGGATTCATTGAATTCTTCGCCGTTCACCGACTGGGTGTTGAATTTGATGCTGGTGCTGCATTCGCGGTTCTGGCTGAGCACGGCGGCGCGCAGCTTGCCCGAGAGGTCGCAGGTCCCGTAGTCCGAGCAGTTGCCCTCGTCGTAGTAGTTGACCATGTCAGCCAGGCCAACCCAGAGCTTCGCGGTGTCCCCGGTCATTTGTGTGAGCGAAAGCAGATCAATGACCTTTGGCTTGACCGTCTGCTTCAACTGTTCGTCGCCCAGGAAGCGGGCGAGTTCGCGGCCAGCGTTGGCGACTAGGAAGTCGCTGTTGGTGCCCATCAAATCGAGGTGCTCGACCGCAAAGTCATGCAGGGTGGAAAGAATCTGCGGGTTGGCCGCCACCGCTTCGGAGAAGCCGTCGAACTGGTGTCCGCGGAAGAGCACGGTGAACACGTTGTTGGTGGCGTTGCGGAAGTTCCAGCTGGCCTCGCGCTCGGCATTGAAGCCTTCGAGCAGGTCTACCAGCACGCCGAGGAAGCGGGGATTGTTCTCCGAAGAGTCGATCAGCGTCACCGCTTCGCCGAGAACCTGGGCGCTGTCTTCATTCAGCGTCAAGGACTTCGGATTGGCAAAGAATGCCTGCAGCGCATCGCCCACCAGGGCCCTGAGCTCCGGTCCGTAGCTGCCCACAGTGTCCGACTGGTAGAACTGCACGAAGTAGCCGGCACGCAGGTAGAGCACCAGCTGTAGGGTGGAGGCCGAGTTGCTGCCGTCGAACTTCGCTGCGTCATCCTTGAACGCCTGGGCAACGGTGAGCATGTCCGCCTGGTTGAACAGGTCCTTGGCGGTGGTGCCGGTGGCGTTGAACAGCGAGTTCACGCAGTTGAAATCCGCATCCTTGACGGCTTGGACTAGGCCCGAACCGCTCTGGTTGGCAATGGCTCCGGCGTCGCATTCGCCGGCCGCACCGGTGGAGCTTTCGGGTCCCTGTGTGTGCTTCTTATGCCCCTTCTCCTTCTTGTCCTTCTTTTCGAGCTTCTGGATTTCCTTCTGGTTCTTTTCAACCAGCTTCATGTCCACCAGCGGACGTGGGGCCTCGTTCTTGCCGAGCACCGGGTTCAGTTCCGGCGAGTACTCGCCCTGGATGAAGCTTGGTGCTGGCTGCGACTGCTGCTTTTCTGCCGCTTGACCGGTGGATGGCTTTTCGGCCATGGCCGGGACGACACCGCTGGTCATCGACAGCCCCAGAGCTGCGATTGACACCGCTGCGGCGATGCGACGTACGGGTGCAGATAATGACAAACCCTGCATTGAGTTCCTCTTTCATGATGATTCACTTCCGTGAATGCGACATGCATCACGGCCCCATGAGGTTGAACACTAAGTCACGATTATTTGCCTCTGCAACGGTTTTTGAGCGATTGTCGCGACTGCGACAGGCGCGTCGGGTTTACGCCGTGAGATTTTAGGAAGAAACCCACCGGTAACAGTGCAATGGCACTAATCTGGACTTCGATCACCATTTTGTGAGTCAACCCACACGCCCTTGGAGGAACCAATGACACCGCAAAAACGACTCATCGCACCGCTTTCCCTCTTCGCCGCCTCGGCTGTCCTGCTCTCCGGTTGCGCCATCGACACTGGCAGCAATTCAGCACCCGCAGGCCAGCCACAGACTGGCGGCGTCCTGAAAATCGGCAGCAATGGCGACAACGACCACCTTGATCCGGCACTGACCTCCTATGTGCCCACGCAGAACTTCATCCGCGCCACCAACCGCCAGCTTCTCAGCTACGAAGCATCCACCGATGAGAACACGCGCATCCAGGTCAAGGCCGACCTAGCTGAAGAAGTCCCGGAAGCGACCAATGACGGCAAAACCTACACCTTCACCATCAAGGAAGGCGCGAACTGGGACGCACCGGACGGAGCCCGCCAGATCGTCGCAGAAGACGTGGTGCGCGGCTTCAAGCGCCTGTGCAACCCCTACCGCTCCAGCCCGCTGCTGGGCTACTTCCAGTCACTGCTCACCGGCATGGACGCATACTGCGCAGGCTTCGCCAAGATCGATCCGAAGCCGGAGCCCATGGCCAAGTACATCAACTCAGCCAAGCTGCCCGGCGTGCGCGCGGTGGATGAGCGCACCGTCGAGTTCAACCTCAAGGAACCGGCAGGCGACTTCATCTACATGCTGACCCTCGCCACCGCCACCCCAGCCCCAGAAGAGGTACTCGACTACCTGCCCGACTCCCCCGAATACCGCGAGAACTTCGTCGCCTCCGGACCGTACACCATCGAGGAGTACACCGCTGACAAGTCGATGAAGCTGGTGCGCAACGAGGCGTGGAACGCTGAAACCGATCAGCTGCGCGGCGCCTACGTGGACTCCATCGAGATGACCATGGGCTTGAGCGCCGATGCAGTGACCCAGCAGCTGCAGGCAGGCACCCTTGACATGTCATTCGACACCGGCCTGGCGCCTTCGGTGGCAGCCCAGCTGGCCGCCGCAAAGGACCCGAACTTCTCCACCATCGATGCCGGCTCGGTCAACCCGTTCCTGTGGATCAACGTGGATTCCCCGAGCAACGACGGGGCGCTGGCAGACAAGAAGGTCCGCGAGGCCATCCAATACGCCACCGACAAGGCATCGGTAGTCCAGACCCTAGGCGGCGAGGCGGTGGCCAAGGTGCAGAACGGCATCTTCGGCCCGGGCGTGCTCGGCTACCACGACTTCGACCTCTACCCGACCGAAGGGCACCGGGGAGATCCGGAAAAGGCCAAGAAGCTGCTGGCAGAGGCAGGCTACCCGGAAGGCATCACCCTGAAGATGCCATACCGCAACAAGGACATCGAACCGCAGATCGCCCAGACCCTGCAGGCGGGCTTCGAGAAGGCAGGCATCACCATCGAGTTGATTCCAGTCAGCCCCACCGACTACTACACCGAGTTCCTGGTCAACCGCGAGGGCACCGCCTCGGGCAAGTGGGACATCGCCCCGATGGGTTGGAGCCCTGACTGGCAAGGCGGCGCCGCCCGCTCGGTTTTCCAGCCGCTATTTACCTACAACGGCACCGAAAGCACCTACAACCTGACCAACTACGACAATGTGGAAGCAGACAAGCTGGCCGCCCAGGCGGTGCAGCAGCAGGACCCGGCCAAGGCACAGGAACTGTGGGCGCAGGTCGATGAGATCGTCATGGGCGATTCGATCATCGTGCCGATCGCGGCCCCGACCACCCGCCTCTACCACTCCAAGCGCGTGCAGAACTTCCAGCCCTATGCCCTGGCTACCCAGGGCGACTGGACCAATGTCTGGATCGAGGAGTAGACATGGCGCTGCTTGAAGTAAGAAACCTCAGCGTATCCTTCCCCACCGCGGACGGCACCCTGCACGTGGTCCGCGATGTCAGCTTCAGCGTCGAGGCCGGCGACTTCTTCGGGATCGTCGGCGAATCGGGCTCCGGCAAGTCGGTGCTCGTGCAGGCGATCCTGGGCCTGGTGCCCGGAGCCAAGCTCAGCGGCCAGGCGCTGTTCAATGGACGGGATTTGATCGGGCTGCCGGCCGAGGAGCTGCGCAGGATCCGCGGTGCGAAGATCAGCATGATCTTCCAGGACCCGCTCTCTTCCCTGCACCCGCAGTACACCGTGGGCCAGCAGCTGGTGGAGGCGATCACCACGCACCAGAAGGTGCCCAAATCCGAGGCCCACGCCCGGGCAGTGGCAATGATGGGCAAGGTGGGTATCAAGGATCCCGAACGCCGGGCCGACAGCTTCCCGCATCAGTTCTCCGGCGGCATGCGCCAGCGCATCATGATCGCCATGGCGTTGCTGCTTGCCCCGGAGCTGATCATCGCCGACGAGCCGACCACCGCGCTGGACTCCACCGTGCAGGCCCAGATCCTGGACCTGCTTAGCTCCATGCAGCAGGAGCTGAACACCACGGTGGTGATGATCTCCCACGACCTGTCGGTGGTCTCCCGCGTGGCAAACCAGATGATGGTGCTCTACGCCGGGACCTGCATGGAACTCGGGGCGGCGGACCAGGTGTTCGCCGAACCTGCCCATCCGTACACGGCCAGGCTGCTGGCAGCCACTCCCTCGGCGCACAACACTGAGCACCGGCTGCGCCCCATCGACGGTTCGCTGCCCAGCCTGCTGGCCCCGCCGCACGGCTGCGCGTTCGCGCCGCGCTGCGAGCTGGCCATCGAGCTGTGCCATTCGACGTTGCCTGCCCTGGCCGAGCTCCGGCCCGCGCGCTTCGCCGCCTGCTTCTCCCCGGATACGGCGCTGGCGGCTCTTGAACCGGTACCCGCCAGCACCACTGTGCGGGCCGCTGGCACCGAGCCGATCATCGCCGCCCAGGGCATCGAGCTGTCATTCACCTCCGGCACCTGGCCGCACAAGCGCCAGGTGCAGGTGCTCAAGGGCGTCGACCTTGAGCTGTACCCGGGGGAAACCCTGGGGCTGGTGGGCGAATCGGGCTGCGGCAAGTCAACCCTGGTGCGCGTGATCGCAGGGCTGCTGCAGCCGCAGTCGGGCCGCGTGCTGATCCAGGGCCAACAGCTCGGCGCACCGAACACCGAGTCCTGGAAAAAGGCGCGCCACCAGGTGCAGATGGTTTTCCAGGACCCGTTCGGGTCGCTGAATCCCAAGCGCCGGGTGGGCTCGATCATCGCCGACCCGTTCATGATCCACACGAGCATCCGCGGCGGGCAGCTCAAAACGCGGGTGCGCGAACTGATGGATCTGGTGGGGCTGAACCCGGAGCACTACAACCGCTTCCCCTCGGAGTTCTCAGGCGGGCAACGCCAGCGCATCGGCATTGCACGCGCGCTGGCGTTGAAGCCCCAGGTGGTGCTGTTCGACGAGCCGGTGTCGGCGCTTGACGTGTCGGTGCAGGCGCAGATCCTTAACCTGATCTCCGACCTGCAGCGCGAGCTGGGCCTGAGCTACATCTTCATCTCCCACGACCTGTCGGTGGTGCGCCACATTTCCGACCACGTCGCGGTGATGGACCACGGGCAGATCATCGAGCTGGCCGGCGCGCAGGAACTCTACGAGAACCCGCAGACCGACTTCACCAAGACCCTGCTGGCCGCCAGCGCAAGGAGCTGAGAATGAGCACCCCAACACTTTCCACCCCGGCGGTGACCCAGCGCAGTTCGCTGCGCATGACCGTCGATTACCTGCTCAAGGACCGCGCCGCGCTGCTGGCAACATGCTTCCTGGCGCTGCTTGTGCTCTTCGCGCTGGCCGCCCCGCTGTTGGCACTGGCCACCGGGCATCCGTCCAACGAGCAGTTCCGCGACACCGGGCTGACCTCCGCCGGCGTGCCGGTGGGCCCGGGCGGCGCCTTCTGGCTGGGCGCGGACCAGCTGGGCCGCGACGTGCTGGTGCGCCTTGCCTACGGCGCACGGGTTTCGCTGATCGTCGGCGTGGTGGCCTCCATGGCCGCCGCGAGTATCGGCATCCTGGTGGGCATGATCGCCGGGTACTTCGGCGGCAGGGTCGACACGGTGCTCAGCCGCTGCATCGACCTGGTGATGTCCGTGCCATTCCTGCTGGCGGCGCTGGCGCTGGTCTCCGTGCTCGGCGCCAGCCTGCCGCTGAGCGTCGCGGTGATCGTCTTCTTCTCCTGGACCTCGCTGGCCCGCGTGATCCGCGGACAAGTCATCGCCTTGCGCCAACGCGAATTCGTCGAGGCTGCCCGGAGCTTGGGGGCCGGACATTGGGGCATCATCTTCCGCGACATCCTGCCGAACCTGGCAGCCCCGATCATCATCTACGCCACGCTGATGATCCCCAGCTCCATCGTCTTCGAGGCGACCCTGTCATTCCTAGGCATGGGCATCGTCCCGCCGGATGCCAGCTGGGGCGGGATGCTGGCCGAGGCCTCGGGCAACTCCATCTACCTGACAGCCTGGTGGCTGGTGCTCTTCCCGGGCCTTGCCCTGCTGTTGACCACGCTCGCATTCAACGTGCTGGGCGATGGATTGCGCGACGCGCTGGATCCGCGCACGCGCAGAAAGGGCAAGTAACAATGTTCGTTTTCCTACTCAAGCGCCTGGGCTTCGGGTTGCTGGTGCTGTTCCTACTCAGCCTGTTCGTGTTCCTGCTGTTTTTCGTGGCTCCTGGCGACCCCGCCCGCGCGATCGCCGGAGACAAGGCTACCGAACAGCTGCTCGCGCAGATCCGCGACACCCTTGGTTTGAACCAGCCGCTGTACCAGCAGTACCTCGATTTCGCTTCCCGTCTGCTGCAGGGTGACCTGGGTTTCTCCTACCGTTCCCAGCAGCCTGTCACCGAACTGATCTTCGACAGGTTGCCGGTGACCATGTCACTGGTGGGCGGCGCGATGGTGCTCTGGCTGCTGATCGGTATTCCGGTGGGTGTGGCCTCGGCCCGCAAGCCAGGCAGCCTGCGCGATCGGATCGGGCAGAGCTTCGCGATGACGGGCATCAGCTTCCCGACCTTCGTGCTGGGCATGATCCTGCTCTACACGCTCTACTCGCTGCCCGCCAAGGCAGGTTTCCTGCTCTTCCCGCCCAGCGGGTACATCGAGCTGGCCCAGAGTCCGGTGCAGTGGGCCTGGCACCTGATCCTGCCGTGGATCACCCTGGCGCTGGTTACCGCGGCGGTCTATGCCCGGCTGACTCGTGCGCAGATGCTTGAGGTGCTCGGCGAGGACTACATCCGCACCGCCCGTGCCAAGGGCGTGCGCGAGCAGTCGGTGATCTACAAGCATGCGTTCCGCAGCGCGATGACCCCGCTGGTCACCCAGCTGGGCATCGACATTGGAGTGATGCTCGGCGGCGTGATCGTCATCGAGCAGGTCTTCGGGCTGGCGGGCGTCGGTTCGCTGGCGGTCCAGGCCGTACAGACCCAGGACCGCCCGGTGATCATCGGGGTGGTGCTGCTTGGCGGGTTGTTCGTCGCGGTGGCGAACATCCTTGTCGACATCGCCTACACCCGGCTGGACGCGCGCGTGCGCACCGTCTAGCCACTAACCTGACAGCTGTGCGGGCAGTCCCACCAGGGGTTGTCCGCACAGCTCTTATCTTGGCAGTGCAGTCATTCAGAAAAAGTCTCGCCAAAAATAGTTCTGGCGGTCACACTTCAAAAACGGTTTCAAAATGCATTGATCCCGGCGCGTTAATCCCGCACTAACCTTGCCACAATGTTAATTTTGGAACTATTCGAACCCCACAACTCAGCGATGAAGAACGCCGGCTACTCAAGGATTACAAAGCCAACGCACCACACAAGCTCGTGGTGAAAAAGGCCGAAGCGTTGCTCTTACCTTCCCGTGACGTGGCCCCGGAAATTGTTGCTGAATTCGTGGACCGTGAACCATCTACTCTGAAGAGCTTGTCAGATTGACTCTAGTACGTGAATACTGGAACGTCCGCAACCAACGCTTCCACCATGAAGACGCAGGTCAGCACCCAAGCCTCTGGCAAGAGTCGAAGCCCGGCAGGGTCAAGAATGCAGATTTTGATTCCAAATTATCGAACGTAGGTGATGATATGTGCGCATTCAGGCAGCCGAGTCCAGATGGACCTCGTAGCCAAGTCGTTCAAGTTCCTTGACCGCCCGGGATTTCGCACGATCCTTGTTGTGCTGATCGTAGTAGTCCGGACCAAGCTCCTTGAACACCTCACCGTTAGCCAACAAATGCCAGATAGCCACGATGATGGTGTGTTCAATGGCAACCAGCGCGCGGCTTCCTCCACGGCGAAGATACAACCGCCGGTACCGGGCCGCCAGAAACGATTCCTTGTGCTTGATCGCCGCAAGCGCGGCGGTCCCCAGCGCCGCGCGCAAATGCACGTTGCCACCACGAGTATGCGAGGAGCGTTGCCGGCCTGCAGACTCGTTCTGTCCTGGACAGACTCCGGCCCGGGAGGCCAGGTGCGCCGCATCAGGGAAAACAGTCATGTCCACGCCGACTTCAGCGATGATGACCTGCGCCGTCTGCTTGCCGATCCCGGGCACAGTTTCTAAGGCCTGGCAGGCCTGATCGAATGGTGCCATCGCCTCGGTGATCATCTGATCCAGCATTTGGAGCTGTTCATCGAGGGTATCGATGTGGTGCAAATGAAGTTTCACCATGGCGGCATGATGCTCAGTAAACCGCCCCTCCAACGCGTCGACGAGTTCAGGGATCTTACGCCGCATGGAACGGATCGACAGGTCCGCCAAGACATGCGGGTCTCGTTCCCCGGCCACCAGAGCGTCAAGTATATGCCGCGAGGACACCCCGGTCAGGCTGGAGGCAACGCTGGAGAGCTTGATCCTTCGAAGATTCCAAGAACTTCTCCAACCGCTGGTAGACCTTGGTCCGGTCATGCACCACCGCCGAACGGGCTCGGGTCAGATCGCGAAGATGCCGGATCGGCTCGGGAGGGATGAACGAGGCGGCCAGCAGGTTGTGGGCCGCCAGCTCAGCGAGCCAGGTCGCGTCATTGACGTCGGATTTCCGACCCGGAATGTTCCTGGCGCGTTTGGCATTGACGAGGATAACCGGCAGTTGTTCTTCCTCCATCAGGAAATAGAACGGCTTCCAGTAGTCGCTGGTAGCTTCCATGACGATGACACTCACCTTTTCGGCGTTCAGGTAGCCGATAAGTTCGCGGATCTGGGCGGTGGTGGCTCCGAAGGTCTTCACCTCGGTGCGGTAGGTTCCGCGGCGATGCCCCGGTTTCCGCACGGCAACTTTGGCGTCCCGCTTGGAGATGTCGATTCCTGCGGCGCGCTCATGCACGATCTCCATCGTGCTTCACTTCCTTCCAACATGATCATTGGATCCTGGCGTTGGTGGTGTCGTGGGATTAAGGAGTGAAACGTTGAAATCTATTACTCGTGCTCGAAGCAACAATCCACGGTTCTCGTGAAAATCCGCGCAGGCCAAGCTTCTATCCGGACTCAAGGCACCAGAGTCATACCGGCATGTCGACACCAACAACAACCTCAGAATGCGCCTGCCGCCGGTTCAGCACAAGGCTCCAGGTTGGGAACGCAAGCGGAGAGGTAATTCTCAATCATCCTCGGCGTTGGCGAAGCCCGCTGGGAAGCTTCTATGTCTGTCAAGCCGCCACCTGAACCTCTTCAACCATTGCTGAAGCATTGAAGATTTTGAAGATTCGACGGACCGGGTAGCGTTTGATGCAGCGGCGGATCTCACGATCGGTCTTGCCATCAGTCCGGCGCTTTTCAACATAGGCTCGCGTCTCTTCGTCATGGGTCATGCGCGTGACCGCTGCCAAGTGCAGGGCAGCATTCAATGACCTATCTCCGCCGCGATTAATCCGGTGCCGGGTGGTGTTCCCCGACGATGCGGGAATTGGATTCACGCCAGCCAGGCAGGCAAATGCCGCTTCATCACGCACTCGGCCTTCATGGGACCACGCGACGAAACACTTCGCTGCCGTGATTGCCTTGAAGCCGGTCTCATGCAGCAAGGGTGCCGGTTCGCTGGCTTTGACCAGCCCGTCCAGCTGCTGCTCATTGGCCATCAGCTGCTGATCCAAGTCCAGAATATGCTTGGCCAGCCGTACCGCTTCAGACCGTGCGATCCTCAGCGAAAGTTCTTCTTCGCGTTCCCGCCACCGCCTGATTTCAGCGATCTGGATTCCGGTCAGCTTTCTGCGGGCGTCGATCCCTAAGTTGTTGCTGCGCACCAGGGCATTCAAAGTGGATCGCCCCGGGTTTAGTAGAGGCATATAAACCCCATTCAAGGAGAATAAACGTATGCCTAAGAAATACACGGACGACGTCAAGAAGCGCGCAGTCGAGCTCGTCCTGCTCGCCCAGAGCAACCCGGATACCTCCTACGGTGCTATCACCAGGATCGCCGCACAATTCGACGTCAAAGCCGACACGCTCCGGACTTGGCTACGCCTGCACGAAAGCACCGGCCAAAGAACCGCAGCAGAATCGGTGGACCTCGTCGCGGAAAACCGGAGGTTACGGGCTGAAATGGCCGAAAGTCAGCGAGTAAACGAGATCCTGAAGAAGGCTTCGGCTTTTTTCGCAGCGGAGCTCGACCGCAAATAAGCCTTGTCGTCAAGTTCATCGACGAGTTCAAGAACGACTACGGAATCGAGCCGATCATCCGTGCGCTGGAAGACACCAACGCACAGATTGCCGTGTCGTCCTACTACGCCCATAAGACCCGCCCCAAGTCTGCCAGGGCTACACGTGATGAGAAGCTGGTTCCGCTGATGTGTACGGTCTTCGAGGAAAACTACTCCTGTTACGGGGCGAGGAAGATGTGGCACGCGATGAACCGCGAACATTCGAAGGACCTCGGTCCGGTTGCCAGATGCACTATCGAGCGGCTCATGCCGGTGGCTGGGATCCGCGGGATCAGCCGGCGCAGAAAGCGGCCGGCAACGAAGTCGGTGGATCCAGCCAACGCTCCTGCGGATCTAGTCAAACGACATTTCGCAGCAAATGGCCCGAATGAGTTGTGGGTTGCCGACACCACTTATATCCCCACCCAGGCTGGCTGGGTGTATGCGGCGTTCATCTTGGATGCAGCAACCCGTGAGATTGTGGGCTGGCAGGTCACCAACCATATGAAGGAATCCTTGGCCAGGGACGCTCTGATTATGGCGCTGGCGGCCCGCTACCGGGCCGGAGATGACACGACAGGACTCGTGCACCATTCAGATCGTGGGGTGCAGTATCGATCTGTTAAGTACGGCGAAACCCTCGGCGATGCCAAAGCCTTCGCTTCAGTTGGTTCAAAGGCAGATAGTTACGACAATGCCATGGCCGAGGCCCTAAATTCAGTGTTCAAAGCAGAACTCATCGACCGGAAAAGCTGGTCAGCGCTCATTGAAGTGATGTCCGAAACCGCTGCGTGGGTGAGCTGGTACAACAGCAGCAGATTGCATTCGAGCCTTGGTTACACAACGCCTCTCGAAGCGCATCAAAGCTACGCTCAAGAAGTGATCGCGGCGTAGCGAGAAACGCGATTTAAAATCCTCTACAAAACCCAGGGCTTGACAGCGAAGCAGAGGAAGATGTGGCTGCTTTAGCAATCAATTTATGACCCCCCTGAATGGGTCCGACGATCGTTGGTTTCCCAACATAGAAGCTGCTGTAATTGTTGGTGACTGGCCGGGGCTAGCTGGGAGAGTGGTACTGGTCCCTCCGACCAGGTGTGACTCTTGAATCGTCTAACCCCTAAAGGGCGTCATTTCCGGGATCTGTCCCACTGGCCGGACAGACCGGTATCGACCCGGCCCACCGCAATGGCTTGACGAGAAGCCTGCCTAACCCGCAGAGCCTAAGGAATCGCTCAGACCAGCGCCGGTATTCTGCAGGAGAAATCAGCCACTTGACTGCGATGCTGTTGGCAGCTCCGCGAGCGGGCCCTACTCTGCGATTCGTTTCACCGAATCCCGGCAGATGAGCTCAGTGGAAAGCGTGATGCGCTCAGGGGCTGTCGCCGTGTTCTCGATCCGGGTCAGGAGCCTTCGGGCCGCCTGCACGCCAAGCTCATGCATTGGCTGGGCGATCATGCTCAGCGGCGGGTTCATGACTTCTGCCCAGGGGTTGTCATCGAACCCAATGAGCGAAATATCCTCGGGGATCCGCAGCCCTCGTTCGCGGATAGCTCTCAAAGCGCCGACCACGGCGTCCGATTCCGTGCAGAATACCGCCGTTGGAGCGGCGGGCAAATCGAACATGCGCAGCATTTCTTCCCGTGTATGCTCCGAAGTCTTCTCGCTGGTCATGATCAGCGCAGGGTCGAAAGGGATACCCTCGTCGTCCAGCGCATCCAGGTATCCCTCAAGACGCTCGGCTTCGGTGAAGAGGTTATCCGAGGCGGCATCAACGAGCTCGCGGCGCAGCGTCGGCCTGGAAAGGGTCGGAGGTCCCCAGACGAAGGCAATGCGCCGGTGGCCTGCTTGGATGAGGCTCCGGATGGCGTCCCGTGTGGCGGCGCGATTGTCGATGACCACTTCATCGAGCCCCAACCCCGGAAGGGCCCTGTCGACCAGGATCACCGGAATCCCCTGGTCCCGCGCCTGAGCGATATGCTCAGCGGCACCAAGGGTACGGGCCGCAGTGGAAATGATGATGCCGTCCACCCGTTTGTTGATCAATGCGTTGATGGCCGAAATTTCTTTCTCCCGCGATTCGTCGGTGCTGATCACCAGCGTGTCGATGGAATGGCTCCTAGCCGTATCGGCGATCCCCCGCAGCACCCCGGAGAAGAAGGAATTGCCGACATCGGCCACAATGACACCGAGGGTATGCGTCACCCCGGTGGACATGCTGCGCGCCAGCGCGTTGGTGCGGTACCCCAGATCTTCGGCGGCTTCCAGGACCTTAGCCTGCATTTGCGGACTCACATATCCGTAGCCGCCTAGGGTCCTTGCTGCCGTAGCCCGTCCGACGCCTGCAGCCTTGGCAACATCGGAGATGGTCGGAGCCCCTGTCCTCATCTGCGGCATTTTCAGAAGTCTCCTGTTTATTCCGGTGGTTTCACTTATCTTACTGCTTGGGATTCTGCCGACCAGCATCTGGGGTGGGCAAACGCCGCTTCGACGGTGCATTGGAACTTTGCCGCTTCCGCGCCACAGGCCAGGGCCGCTTCGATGGCGCTTGGCTCCGGTGCCTGGCCGCGTTTCCACCCTTGGCTGGACAGCGAGACTGCGGTGGCGGCCAGAAACGCATCGCCGCAGCCCATGGTGTCGACCATGAGGCTGTGGTCGGTGTGCAGGTGGGCCGGATGAGAAAAGAACCGGTTCTGGCTCAGGAACAGGGAACCCGACTCACCGCGCGTGCCCAGCACCAGCGGGGCTCCGGCATGGCCGATCCGCAGCAGCAGCTCCTTGGATTCCTCCAGGCTCAGCGATCCGCAGGAAACCAGTGCCAGGTCGATATGGGGTGCGGTATCGCCCAGATATTCATCGCTGCGGAATTCCTCTTCGCTGGAGTAGTCGAAGCTGATCAGCGCCCCGGTCCTGGACAAGGCGGACAACTGAGTTTCAATCCGCGAATAGACGCTGGAATGGACTAAGTCGAAGCCTGCAATGTAGTCGAGCAGCTCATCATCGAGAATCAATGGATCCGTTACGGTGACGCCGCCGCCGTTCCAGCTCAGGAAGGTGCGGTCGCCTTCCACCACATGGAGCCGGGAAATACCAGTGCTCCCCTGCTTGACCTGGCAGCCCCACGTCGAAATGCCTTCAGCTTCGAGCGTGCGGCGCATGTAGCCTCCGAGCAGGTCATCGCCAAAGACTCCGAGATAGGCGGCTTCGGCGCCATGGCGCCGGGAGAATACCGCTACGTTAACAGCATTGCCGCCTGGGTAATCCACCTGGCGATCAACGAAACGGTCGATGATATTGTCACCCAGACCGAGCACTCGCATTTGCTTGACTCCTTGATAGCAGAATGCAGGCCGGGACGCATATCAGCGTCCCGGCCCGGACGAACAGCGGCTTAGTATTCCATGACCCGGTAGTAGCGGCGCAGGTCCAGCGAGTGGTCGCGGACGCGCTCCAGGTGCTTGCTGACCCGCCCCATAACCGTATCCAGGACGATCGGCGCGATCAGTGCCCGGCTGACGGGGCTGAAGCCGGCAAGCTCGTAGTTCCTCGTGTCGAAGACCGCGACGTTGGAACTGATGCGCTTGGCGAATTCCTCGGCGCGGTCGGTCAACGGCCGGGTCGAGTCCTCGCCCTGGAAGATGATCACCGAAGTGTCTTCTTCCAGGAGTTCCAGGGCCCCATGGAAGAATTCCGCGCTGTGCACGCGGGAGGTTTTGATCCACTGCATTTCCTCGAGAATGCACATCGAGTACAAGTAGGTGAATCCCCATAGCGGCCCACCACCGATGAGGAAGTGGTATTCGGTGTCCTTGTTGACCTCGGCAAAAGAAATGGCCTGCTCTTCGGCCTTTTCAGCCACTGCAACCAGCGCGTCGGGCAGATTCTCCATTTCGTCGGCAACCAGGTTGTACTCGCCGAACTCTCCTCGCTGGTTCAGGATGCAGCCGATCAGCAGTAGCATCTGCATGTCGAATGGCCAGGTCTTGGGTTGCGAGATGAATGCCTTGTCGACCTTTTGCGCAATGGGGGATTCCGGATAGCCGGTAAAGGCAATGGTGCTAGCTCCCTGCGAAGCGATGTAGTCGATGGCCCGCACTACGTCATCCGTGGTGCCGGAGACGGAGGTGAAGACCGCAAGGGTGCGCTCATTGAGCTGGGCATCTCCTGATTCGATGATTTCCGCGGCGATAGCCGCACGAATCGGCATGGTGGATTTCTGCCGGGCAAGAAGCTCGTAGGGCCACATCTGCGCATAGGTTCCCCCGGAGCCCACCAGCAGGATGTTGTCGATGCCGCCAGCGAGCAACTGGTCAACGTAGCTTTCAATCTGCGGACGGAGAGATACTGCGCTTCCAATTTGGGCGCGGAATTCCGACTCGTTGAAACCGAGCATGTGAGTGATCCTTTCGAAGATCTCAGAGTTCTGGATACGGCGGCTTGTGATACCGGTATCAGGTGAATTCATGCTTGCATGGAATTCATCAGGCGGTCAATAGATAATCCTGAAATCGTGAAAAATAGATGATTTCATTGGCAATGAGCGTTGCCGTCGCCCCGCAGGCGGTCCCGGAATAATAATTTTTTCAAGAACAGCCTGGTACCGGTATCAGAATATGTGTATATTCACATCCAAGTCATCAGAAAGCCGCGACAACCCAGCACGCACTGGGCCGGGGCCAAACCGGGAGGTTAATCTTGAAAAACCCACGCCTTGCCCTGATGGGCACGCTGGCCATTGGCGCGCTGTCCCTGTCTGCCTGCGGCGGACCAGCACCTGAAAGTTCTCCAAGCACCGATTTTGTCTCGGCTCCGAACTACAGCGGCACCATCAGCATTCTCACGAAATTCGCCGGCGAACCGCTGGAATCATATTTCGAGGACATCGCCAAACGCTACGAAAAGGAGCATCCCGAGGTGTCGGTTGAGTTCATCCAGGAGACCGACCAATCAATCAAGGACAAGATCCGCACGCTCACCGCTTCCAACGCACTGCCAGATGCCTACTTCACCTGGACCGGCAATTGGCAGGAGAACTTTGTGCGGGGCGGACTTGCCGCTGATCTGAGCGAGGTGATTGGCCCGGAGACGCAATGGGGTTCGGCTTTCGGCGAGGCTTCCCTTGAGTCCTTCGCGATTGACGGCAAATACTACGGAATTCCGATGTACAACAATGGCAAGTTCATGGGCTACAACAAGGAGGCCTTTGAAAAGGCAGGCGTTGAGGTTCCCACGACCTTCGACGGACTCATCGGCAGCTGCAACGCCCTGCGCAATGCCGGATACCAGCCAATTGCCTTCGGCAACAAGGACGGCTGGCCCGCCTTGCACTACCTGCAGCAGCTTTTCGCGTACAACGTCCCCGCTGACGTTCTGCATGCCGATTTCAAGCCCGAAACGGCTTCCTGGACCGACCCGGGCTACGACCTCGCGTTAACCCAGTACCAGCAGCTGGTCGACGAATGCACCGATACCCAAGCCGGCTCGAACGGAGTGCTCTACACCACGGCCCAGGAGTCGTTCGCCGGTTCGCGTTCCGCGATGTACTACCAGGAAATTCTTGAATTCGACAGCGTCACGGGCAAGGGCAAGCTCGATCCGGACCAGTTCGGGATCTTCCCGCTGCCCGCGCCAGAAGGAGCTGCCGGAGATCCCGGGGCCATCGAAGGTGCTCCAGAAGGCTACATGATCAATGCCAAGTCACCGCAGGCCGCCTTGGCGGCCGACTTCATGAAGTTTGCCACCAGCATGGACAACGCCAAGACGCTTTCCGCTGTTCCATATGGCCAGCCCAGTGCGGTCAAGGGCGCCGTGACCGAACAGACCTCCTCCGCAGCGGTCGCCACCGGCATCGAGAAGGTCAATAGCGCATCCTCCCTGGTGATGTGGCTGGATACAGTGACCGTTCCCGAAGTCGCCGATGCCTGGCTCGCCGGCGGAGAAGCACTCACCAGCGGCAGCAGCACCCCCGGCGAGGTCATCGAATCGGTGCGTTCCGCTAGCGAATCGGCGAAGTAGGTCATGAAATGGCTGGAACAGTTCTAGATACGGCGCCCACCGCGCACCTCGGCGCAGCAGGCACCTCGAAGCAGCACCCCAAAGCCCAGCCGATGTTCGGCCGCAAGCGCATGGCCCGAGGCCTGTGGTGGTTAGCGCCAGCCATTGCCGTGCTGATCGCTTTCGTCTACTGGCCATTGCTGCAGAATTTCGTATTCTCGATGATGCAATGGGATATCTATTCAGGCCGGAGCGAATTTGTCGGCCTGGAGAACTTCAGCAAACTGGCAAAAGACCCGGTCTTCTACACTGCGCTGGGAAACAATTTCCTGTATGCCCTCGTCTCGCTGGTATTCCAAGTAGCTGGCGCCTTGGCGCTGGCAGTGCTCATCGAGTCCCGCCGAAACGAGAGGCTGCGGCGTTGCCTGCGTGCGCTCTACTTCATTCCGTCTGCGATTTCCCTGACAGTGTCCGGACTGCTGTTCTACTTCATCTACGAGCCCCAATTAGGCATGCTGAACCACCTGCTCACCGCCTTAAACCTGGGCCAGCTGGCGCAGCCTTGGCTCGGCCAGGAATCCACGGCCATGATGGGCATCATCATGATGAGCCAGTGGCAGGGCTTCGGCTACAGCACACTGTTGTTCGCCGTGGCCATCCAGCGCATTCCGCGCGAGTTGTTCGAGGCTGCCGAGCTGGACGGGATCGGGCCGCTGCGGCAGTTCTTCCACATCACTGTCCCACTGGTCCGCGAAATGACTGGCCTGATGGTCATCGTCACGATTTCCGGCGCTTTCCAGGTATTCAACGAGGTCATGGTCATGACCAGCGGAGGCCCGAACAACTCCACTCAAGTGCTCGGCACGTGGCTCTACGAGAACGGCTTCTCCCGTAATGACTTCGGTTATGCCGCTGCAATTGCCACCGTCATCTTCGTGCTGACCCTGGCGATCGGCCTGCTCCAAATGTGGCACACCAAAAAGAGGAGAGTCCAGTGGTAACCCGGACCCAGATCATCTCGACAATTTCCCGGACCTTTGCGTTCGCTTTCCTCCTGGGCCTTGCCGTCGTCGTGGTGTACCCGCTGCTGTGGATGCTCCTGAACGGCTTCAAGACCAATGCCGAGCTCTTCGCTGATCCATTTGCCTGGCCGCAGCAGTTCACCTGGCAGAACTATGCCAACGCCTGGAACCGCGGGGTGAGCAACTACATCACGACCAGTGTCCTGGTCACCGTGACGTCGACGATCTCCACGGTCCTGATCAGCGCCTGGGCAGCCTATGGCCTGAGCCGCGTCAAGATTCCGTTCTCCAAATTCTGGATGGGTTTCATCCTCGGCGGCCTGATGCTGGCCCCCACGGTCGCTTTGGTCCCGCTGGTCAAGCTCATGCAGTCGCTGGGCCTCTACAATACCTTCTGGGCATTGCTGATCCTCTACACTGCATTCCGGATTCCTTTCACGACCTTCCTGATCCGCGCCTACATGATCGACTTGCCTTTTGAAATCGACGAGGCCGCGGAGATGGATGGGGCCAGCCGGTGGAGGACTTTCTGGCATATCATCTTGCCGATGTGCACCCCGATCTTGGTATCAACCGTGCTCCTGCACGTCCTCTTCGCATGGAATGAATACCTGTTCGCCATGGTCTTCACCAGTGGCAGCGGCATTGAACCGCTACCAGTCGGGCTGACAAGCCTATTAAGCAAGCATGGCACCGACTACCCTGTAGTGTTCGCCGGAATGGCCATTGCTGCAATACCGGTGCTCATCTTGTTCTTCGCCAGCCAACGCTACTTCATCAAGGGGCTTTCCGAAGGGGTCGGAAAATGACCCAAGCCCAGCTTGGAATGCACCAACTCACGGGGACGAATTTTGCCTACCAGCATCACAGTCTTGAACGCTGCCTGCGCGACATGGCGCAGTTCGGGCGCCGTCACTTCGAGCTATGGGGCATCGCCCCGCACGCAGATATCGGCACCATGGATCTGCAGGAGGCGAAATCCCTGGCGAAGTTGCTGGATTCCTATGGAATGAGCGCCTTGTGCCTCACCCCGGAGCAGGTGGCCTATCCGGTGAATGTCGCTTCCCCCGAGCCCGGCCTCAGGAAGCGGAGCATCGATCACTTCAAGCATGCCGTTCATCTTTGCTCGGTGCTCGGCGCCGAGTTCCTCTTCTTGACGTCGGGACGAGGCGCCGAGGATGAGCCAAAAGAAGTTGCCTGGGAACGCTCACGTGATGCCCTGGCCGAGATCGCCGCATATTCGGACCGCTACGGCCTGCGCTGCCTGCTGGAACCGCTTCAGCGGGTCGAGTCCAACCTTGTCATACACAGCGAGCACGCGGCACGCATGCTCGAAGAAGTCGGCTCGCCGAATCTCGGGGTTTGCCTCGACACCGTAGCCATGGCCGCCGCGGGTGAGACAGTGGAAACCTATCTGTCCGCACTCCCCGATCGCATCTGGCACGTGCACCTCGTCGACGGGACGCCCACCGGACATCTGGCGTGGCCCGAGGGGAATCTCGACCTCGGGGCCATCCTGGCTTCGCTGGCGCGGGCAGGCTACACGGGAATGATGACCATCGAGCTTTTCGGCTCTGGCCAATACGCACTGGCACCCCAGATGGCCTTTCGCCGGAGTTTCGAGGCTATCGAAAGGGAAATGGCCGCACTCGCCACAGGCGCAAATAGTACGCCAGCCAAACGAGTGCCGGGATATCGCCAGTTCACTTAGCCCTCTATGGCATGGCCTGCTCGCCCGCACAAGCGCTGGATGCTGGCGCAGCAATCGAGGATCGCTTTACCAGTCTCGGATTCAGCCAGATTCTGCGGCCGCCTGCCGTGCCTGCAATGCGTTCGAAGAGCGCGCTCGCGGCTTGTTCCCCCAAGCTATAGGCAGGTTGGGAGATCGAGGTCACCGGTGGCTCCACCAGCTCCGCCCAGGGCTGGTCGTCCAGCATCACTAGAGACAAATCTGCAGGGACCCGGATACCCCTGCGTTTGAGGCAGAGCAGCAGATCAAGCGCCACCAAGGAATCCGAGGCAACTAGCGCCGTTGGCGGTTCAGGCAGTCGCAGCAGCCTGGCTATTGCTTCATCAGCCGCCTCGCGGTTGCTCACTCCGAAGCAGAAGAGCCGCGAGTCGACCTCAAGTCCCGCGGACTCATGGGCTTGCCGGATGCCATCTACGCGTTGCGTCACAGTGGATAGGTCGAGATCCTGTCCCATTTCGAATTCTGGGGCAGCGAGTTTCAGTGTGGAAATATAGGCAATACGTTGATGTCCTGCATCAATCATGGATGCGACGGCTTGCCGTGTCACTTCGGCAATGCGCATCTGCACCACATCCAGGCCCGGGACTGAAATATCGCGGTCAAAGAGAACCACGGGCCGCCCGGCGCGTTCGGCATCGAGAATGTGCGCGTGCGCTGAGCGGGATGTCGGGCAAATCAGCAGCCCGTCCACTCTTTTATCAAGCAGCATCTTCACTGCTTTTTCTTCATCAGCCAGAGACTCACCAGTGTTGGCCAGCACCACATCAAAACCGTGGCTGCGCGCCACGTCGCTGATGCCGCGGATCGCTTGGCCGAAGTACGGGTTCTCCACGTCCCCCACTACCACGCCCAGCGACTGGGACTTGCCAGTATTGATGCTGCGTGCCAAGGCATTAGGCCGGTAGCCCAGTTGCTGGGCTGCCTGCTGAACACGTTGCTTGGCTTCGTTGCTGACCGATCCATAGCCGCCCATCGCGCGCGCGGCTTGGGCCTTGGAAACCCCTGCATGCCGTGCGACATCGGAAATCGTCACTTCACCGGTTCCCTGTCGTCGAGCCATTTAACTTTCCCTCAATCTCTTGACGCGTCTTCAATTTGAAGTGTAACTTACTTCATAACGAGTTTGAGACCGGTCTCACTGTCATTTTGAGACCGGTCTCAAACATCAATAGTACTCTTTGGGCGGGACCCGCTCGCCCAGCATCGAACGGAGAGATCCACATGAAATTTCGGCTTGGATTCCGCGCCCTGGCGGCCACCACGGCACTCGCCCTAGGTGCGCTGTCACTGACCGCTTGCGGTTCCGACAGCACCGAAGCGGCGCAGGATAATCCCTACAACCTCATTGATCCCGGCACCATCCGTGTCGCGAGCATCGGTGACAGCAAGCCCTATACCTACACCAATTCCGAAGGCCAGTTCACCGGTTTCGACGTCGAGCTGTTCACCGACGTAGCGCATCGCATCGGCATCGATGAAGTGCTATTCACAGGCCAAGATTTTTCTGCTTTGCTCTCTGCAGTAGCCAATGGCCAATTCGACGTGGGTGTAGCCGCCATCGGCATCACCGAAGAACGACAGCAGACCGTCGCCTTCTCCGACGGCTATCTGGCCGGCTATCTAACTGTTCTGGCGTCCCCGAAGAAGAACATCACCTCAGCGCAAGATCTTGCCGGCAAGCGCCTGGGCGTCGTCCAGGGCAGCCTCCAGGAAGCGTACGCCGTCAAGAACTTCACTGATACGGACATCGTGCGATTCCCGGACAACAACACCGCGGTCTCCGGACTAAACGCCGGATCAATCGATGCGCATTTCTTGGATTACGAAGCAGCCAAGGACTACACAGATCAGTATGAGCTCGAAAACGCTCTCGACGTCCCTTCCTTCGACGCTCCGGCCGGCTTCGCTATCGCACCGGAAAACGAAGCGCTGCGTAAGGCCTTGAACAAGGCACTGGCAGAAGCCATGGAAGACGGCACCTGGAAAAAGCTCTACCAGAAGTGGTTCCCGGGATCTCCAATGCCCGAGCAGTACCTGCCAAAGGCCGAGCAGAACGGCGCCGAGTCCACCAGCAAGGACTCCTAATCACAACCTTCGACGGTGCCCAGCGGCACGCCGCGCACCACAGAAGGGCAAGGAACATTTATGGAATTCTTCGATAGCATCTCCAAGACCTTTTTGGACTTCGGCTCCATGCTGGAGGTACTCCCCCAGCTGCTGAAGACCGGGCTGGTCAATACCTTGATCATCTCGATCTCTGCAACCATCATTGGCATGGTTCTCGGCATGCTAGTCGCTGTCATGGGCATCGCCCAAACGCGCTGGCTTCGAGTCCCGGCACGCATTTACACCGATCTCTTCCGCGGCTTGCCGGCCATTCTGACCATTCTGCTCATTGGGCGTGGATTCACCGGTATCTCGCAGGACATTTTCGGCCCTTCCCCCTATCCACTGGGAATAATCGCGCTCAGCCTCATCGCCAGCGCCTACATCGGAGAAATCTTCCGATCCGGCATCCAGTCAGTGGAAAAGGGCCAGCTTGAAGCTTGCCGGGCACTAGGCATGTCCTATGGACGGGCCATGCTGCTCGTCGTCATTCCGCAGGGCATCCGACGCGTGCTGCCAGCAATGGTGAACCAGTTCATTGCCATCGTGAAAGATTCTTCGCTTGTCTACTTCCTCGGGCTGCTCCCCCTTGAACGCGAACTCTTCCGAGTGGGCCAGGACGCCGCGGTGCTCACCGGCAATCTCTCGCCGCTGGTCGCCGCCGGCATCTTCTACCTGGTGATCACCGTCCCGCTGACCCACATGGTCAACTACATCGATCAGAAATTCCGCACGGGACGGCGCAAGGCTACCCCGCCCACCAGCGGATTGAAAGAAGTTACTGAACTGGAAACCTCGGCACAAGGAGGGCGGGCATGACCGCAATCAAGGAGTTTCACGGTTCCTCGCTGGAACTGACAAATCTGGCGATGGCCTACGGCGACATCGAGATCCTGCACAATATCAATCTCAAGGTCGCTCCTGGGACCACCACATGCATTATCGGTCCTTCCGGTTCTGGCAAATCCACCCTTTTGCGCGGCATCAACCGGCTGCACGAGCCCAAGCGTGGCGATGTCACGGTCAACGGCTCCTCGATTCTCGGGGACCGGCCAGATGATGTCCGCAAGCGCATCGGCATGGTCTTCCAGCATTTCAATCTCTTCCCCGATCACACCGCCCTGCAGAATGTTGCGCTGGCACCGTGGAAGATCAAGGGAATGAATCGCAAGAAGGCCGAAGAGCTGGCCTTCGCGCGATTGGCCGAAGTCGGCCTTGCCGAACGCGCAGACCATCGTCCACGGGACCTCTCCGGCGGCCAGCAGCAACGCGTGGCTATCGCCCGCGCCCTGGCCATGGAACCGGAAATCATGCTCTTCGACGAGGCCACCAGCGCGCTGGATCCTGAACTCGTCAAGGGCGTGCTGAACCTCATGGCCAGCCTCTGCCAGCGCGGCATGACCATGGTGGTAGTCACCCATGAAATGGGCTTCGCCCGCAAAGTCGCGGACCAAGTCGTCTTCATGGACGAAGGAGAAGTCATTGAATCCGGGACTCCGGATGACTTATTCAACCATCCGAAATCCGAACGGCTGCGCCGTTTCCTGAAGGAGGTGCTCTAGATGCCAGCAAACATCCGTACTGCCATCATCGGCTTCGGCGTCTCCGGCAGGGTTTTCCATGCTCCGTTGCTGGCCGCAAACCCGGACTTCGAGATCTCAATGATTGCCACGTCCAATCCCGAGCGCCAGCAGCAAGCCGCCAGGGCATACCCGCGGGCCGCCATCGTTCCCAGCTATCAGGAAGTGCTCGAGTCAGCAGAGAACTTGGATCTGCTGGTGATCGGAACACCGCCGCCAACCCATTACGAGATTGCCCGTGCCGCCTTGGAACACGGACTGCATGTGGTGGTCGACAAGCCCTTCGTGGTGCGCAGCGCCCAGGGTGAAGAATTGATTGCCCTGGCCGGCCAGCGCGGGCTTACGCTTACTGTCTACCAGAACCGCCGTTGGGACGGCGACTTCCTCACCGTCAAGCAGTTGCTGGCTGAGAAGATCCTGGGCCAGGTCCACAGCTTCGAGTCGCGTTTCGAATGGTTTAAGCCCGAAGGAATGCGCAGCTGGAAGGCCAAGTTGACAGCTCAGGACGGCGGGGGCATCCTCTACGATTTGGGCACCCACCTCATCGACCAGGCTGTTGAGCTCTTCGGCCCCGTCGAGTCGATGCAAAGTTCGCTACGCGCATTGACCGAAAAGGTCACTGCCGAAGAAGACGCGCATCTGGTGCTCAACCACCACTCGGGCACGCAATCCCGGCTGACCATGAGCAGCCTGAATGCCTCGCCGGGCCCGCGGTTCCATGTCGCTGGAAGCCTCGGCGCCTACTGCACCGAGGGGCTCGACCCACAAGAACCCCAACTGGCATCCGGGATGGGCGTGGAGCATGCCGAGTACGGAAGAACCCCGGAGTCAGCTTGGGGCCAGATGGTTTTGGGCCACGACGCGCACAAGGTGCCGACCGAGCCCGGGGATTATCCCCAATTCTATCGGCTCCTGCGTAACTGCCTGCGTTCAAACGGCCCGATTCCGGTCGACCCGGCGGACAGCCTGAGCGTCTTGCGCTTAATTGAAGACATGCACCACGGCTCGACGTCCGGATAAGTCCTCCCCTAACTGCGCACCACCATCTAGTACTGAAGAAAGCACACCAATGTCCTCATCTCACCCTGTAAAGCACGTAGCCATTATCGGTGGCGGAATTCTAGGTGTCTCCACCGCCATGCATCTGGCACGCAACGGCGCCAAGGTCACACTGGTCACCTCCGGCAGCCTGGCCGACGGTGCAAGCAGCCGTTCCATTGCCTGGCTCAATTCATCCGGAGCCCGCTCCGCCGACTACCACTATCTGCGCATGCTAGCCATGGACCGCTACCGCACCTGGAGCAACTGCCATCCCGGAAGCAAGGAATACCTCCGGTTCAACGGCGCCCTGAAATGGGCAGCTGACGGCGAGAGCTTCCGCACCACCTACGAGTTCGAGCGCTCGGGCGGCTACGATTCACGGTGGATCGACCGGGAGCAGATCCCCGAGATCGCCCCTGATGTGGATGCCTCCGCCGTCGCCGAGGAAGGTGCCATTTACAACCCTGGCGAAGGTTGGGTCGACCTGCCCCATTTCGTGCCGGCACTCGCCGCCGAAGCCGTGTCCCACGGTGCGAAGATCATCGAGCACGCCGGGCCCGCAACTCTCGCCATGCGTGATTCGCGGGCGGTAGGCATCACCCTGGCCGATGGCAGCATCATCGATGCCGACGAAGTGGTGCTGGCCACCGGAGGCGAGGTGCCTGCGCAGCTTGAGGCTCTGGGGGTTACCGTTCCAGATGCCACTCCCGCAGCTTTCGTGCTCTTCACCGACCCAGTGGACCACCCAGTGCGCACGGTGCTCAACACCCCGCGTGTTGCCGTGCGCCCCACCCCCGATGGGCGCCTGGTGCTGGACGCTGACTGGTCAGAGCATACCGTCGTGGCCGAACCTGACGGAAGCTTCATGGTTCCTTCGAACGCAGTACAGGGGCTTCTCGATGAAGCCTCGAAGGTACTGGCAGGAAACCCCGTGCTGACCGCCAATCGCGTGGGAGCCGGCCTCAAGCCGATCCCGCATGACGGCGAACCAGTGGTTGGACCGGTTCCGTCCATCCAGGGACTGCATGTCCTCTTCACGCACTCCGGCGCTACCCTTGGACTAATTCTCGGCGAGCTGCTGGCCGAAGAAATCACCACGGGTCAAAGCAGCCCCGTCCTGCGCTCCTTCCGCCTTGCGCGGTTCAAGGAGCAAGCGCGCGGAAACGCCGCCGGAACCGGCGCCTGGGTGCCAGCCGGGCAGTGATCCTGTGGCCGGGGTGGGTCTTGTACACCGGTCAAGATCCACCACGGCGAAGAATCTGAGAATCATGCCTCAGAAAACCGGACAAGCCCCCCGTTCAGTGCAATCACTGAGTAACTCATTTTTTCATCGAGCCGATAACGGCCACCGGAATCCACTACTCATGATTCTCGGTGGCCGTCGGAGCCGTTATGAAAAACCTGGGTTAGCCACAATGCCGTTTACTTAACAGGTTTCGGGACTTGCTTCAACAACCAACCGGACATCTTCCGCTTCACCACCCGCGGACACACCCGGCCCCGCCGCTCCGGCAAAAGCTCATACAGTAGTTCCGAACAGAACACAGCGAACTTCTGCCGCAGATTCTCAGGGGGAAAAACCGGGCTGCCCGGCCATGGAACGCCGCGCAGCCCGTAACGTACGAGTAAAGGAAACCCTCAAAGGATCCTCACCGAACTCCAGAGCAACCTCGCCAATGAGCGTGCGCAACGCGTAGTGAGTGCACAGACATCCATAGATTTCCTGCAGCACCCCTTCGGGAGTTTTCGAACGCAACACCACCGAAGGACCTCGCTGATGGGTTTTCATTTCCTTGAAGCACAACTCGATCTCCCACCGCTTCGCATAGGCCTCAGCAAGCTCCTGAGCACTGACCCCACCAGGATCCAGCAGTGTGGTGAGCAACCGGAATTCGCTGGCCTCGGCACCATTGCTGACCGTGTATTCCACCACGCGCACCGGCACCGGATCCACCTTGTTCCGGCGTTGCTTCGTCCCCTCGTACACGGCCGAAAGATACGAACCGTCCTCCAGTTCCTCCAGCACCGGAAGAACCATGTTGCCGCGCACCCGCCACAGCAGCTGGGCCCCGGTTGCGGCACTGTCCTTGAAGGACCGGTAGCTGAAGAACCCGCGGTCAGCCATCAGCAGCATGCTCGGATCCAGCTTGTGCTGCAATCCCAGATACATGTCGTTTTCCGCCATGGAGTAAGGTCCGGTCACCGCTCCGATGATGGCGTGGGTGCCGCATTCCACCAGCCCCAGGATCCTTGCCTGTGGGTAGGCGCTTTTGAAATTGGTATTCGTTCCCGGCCGCCCATAGGCCTGCTCATTTGCGGGAGTGTCTGCGATATCCATCGTGGTCCCGTCCACGCTGACCAGGCGCAGGCCAGCGAGGAAACCGCGCTGCGTTTGAGGGCCGAATGGCTTAGCGACCTGGTCGAACAGCTCGATCATCACCGCGGATCCCAGGCGAGTGCGGGCCTTGAAAATTGCTGCTTTGGTGGGCATCGTCCATTCGCTGGTGCGGTGAGAGATCCACTGAAGGCCACCGAGCAAGCTGCGCATGACTTCCTCGTAGGAGGCTGCAGCGTGCAAAGCCAGGGCCATTACGTAGTACACCATCATCCATGAGGGTAGCAGGCGTGAGCGCTGCTCGCCGGCGCCTACCTTGGCGATCACTTCGTTAACCATTGACGGCGGGAAAACCTTCGCGAGGACGCCGAGGGAGACGTGGTCTGAAAGTCGTTCTGTTCTCTCGGGTTTCACCCATCCGCTGCGTGCCATGAGTAAAGATTAACACATCAGATCACTAAGTAAACGGAATTGGGGTTAGCCACAGCAATATCACTGCGGCTAACACGCCTTCACGCCATCACGCCATCACCAGAATCAGCTCTGACGCTGTCCGTTCAGCAACTGAGTACCTTCGGATTTGTCCTGCAGTGCTGCAGGCAGCAGGTTCTGCGGGAAGCCCTGGTAGGCCACCGGGCGCAGGAAGCGGATGATTGCGGCGGTCCCCACCGAGGTGGAGTTGGCAACAGTTGATGCAGGGTATGGTCCGCCGTGCTGCTGAGCATAGGTTACCGAAACTCCGGTGGGCCACTGATTCCACAGCACGCGGCCTGCCTTGTTCTGAAGAGTGAACAGCAGCTGCGCCACGTCGTCGCTTTCCTCACCGCAGATCGTTGCGGTGAGCTGGCCGGAGAAGCTTCCGGCGATCTCCAGCAGCTGGGCCTCGTCCTTGTAGGTCACGACCAGTGCCGCTGGCCCGAAGCATTCTTCCTGCAGCGCCTGCGGGTCGGCCAACAGCTGCTCGCCGGTGGTAACCAGTAAGGTGGGCTGGATCTGGTCGTTCTCTGCCTCCGGGTGCTGAGCTAGAACTTCAACGCCTTCATGGGACTTCAGCTGCGACAAGGTCTGCAGGTAGCCGGCTTCAATGCGATCGTTGAGCAGCTTGTGAACCGCTGGCAATTCCTTGGATGCGAGGATCTGGGTGAAGTTCGAGTCTTCTGGAACCACCAAGGTGCCTGGCTTGGTGCAGAACTGCCCGGCGCCCATGGTGAAGGAGCCGATGAACTGGTCCACGATGCCCTCGGCATTCGACGCCGCGGAGGAGCTGGTGACGAAGACCGGGTTGTTGCTGCCCAATTCGCCGAAGAACGGGATCGGCTCCGGACGGGCGTTGGCCTTGTCGAACAGGGCGCGGCCACCGGGGATCGAACCGGTGAAGCCTGCGGCCTTGATCCTTGGATCCTCGATGGCGGCGCTACCTGACGCGGTGCCGAAGATGATGGAGAAGAGACCCTCCGGTGCACCTGCTTCTTCCAGAGCGGCGGCGAAGATGGAGGCGGTGGCCTGCGAAAGCTTCGGGTGGCCGGAGTGCGCCTTGAGTACCACTGCGTTGCCGGCAGCCAGCGCAGATGCGGTGTCTCCGCCTGCCACGGAGAAGGCGAAGGGGAAGTTGCTGGCGGCGAAAACCAGCACCGGGCCTACTGGAATCAGGATGCGGCGCAGGTCCGGTCGGGCGGCCCCCATGGGCCACTGCGCGTCGGCATGGTCAATGCGGGCATCGAAGCAAGCGCCGTCGCGGATGGTTTCGCCGAACAGCCCCAACTGGAAGGCAGTGCGCTTCAACTCCCCGCGCAGTCTGGCTTCGGGAAGGTTGGTTTCTTCCATGGCTAGGGCCACAAGCGTATCCCCGGCGGCTTCCAGCGCTGCGGCGGCATGCTCGATGATCCTTGCGCGTTCAGTGGCAGGAGTCTGCGCCCACTGTGCGCTGGTCTTCTGGGCATTATCGAGGATCTGTTCCAGCTGCGCAGCTGTTGTCTGTTCAATCGTGGTCTGAGGCATGGTGCTACTCCTTCGGTGAATCTTCGAGGTCTGCGATGTCACCCAGCGGAACCGGGATGGAGACTGGTCTTTTATAGGTATTGGCAATTGACTGGGCAAAAACTTCATGCTTGTCCCCGCAGGTGGCAAGGCAGGAGGCAGCGTAGCCGCAGACCCTTCCCTGGCACCAGCCCATTCCTGCACGAGTGGTCGATTTGATGCTGCGGGCATCGGCTGCCTTGAGCTCGTCGCGGGCCTGGATGATCTCCCCCGCGGTGACTTCCTCGCAGCGGCACACCACGGTGTCTTCCTCCAGGTTCCCGCTCCAGTAGTCAGGCACCGGGTGGGCTTGGTGCATGGCGCGGGCAAAGGCACGGTGCCGAGAGATGGTCTTCAGTTCCTTGGCCACCTCGCTTTGCTGGGGAGCCTGTCCGGAACCCAACGCCGCGCGGTAGCCGGCGACCGTTCCCTCTGCCACGGCGAGCGCCGCTCCCCCGATGCCGGTGACTTCCCCGGCGGCAAGGATATTGGCCCGGCTGGTTGCCTGGAACTGGTCCACGTCGGCAACCAGGGAACCATCGGCATCCACGTGGGTGTCCACGCCGAAGGCGGTGAGCAGCTCCAATTGGGTGGTGAAGCCGAAGCCCAGGCCCACGCAGTCAACGTTCTCGATGCGTTCCTCGCTGCCAGCGATGACGGCACCGGACTTGTCGGTGCGCGCGATGCTGACAGCTTCGACCTTGCCGGTGCCGTGGATCGCGGTGATCACGGTGCTGCGCTTGTACGGGATGCGGTGGCGCAGCAGGTCCCAGACGTATTCCGCGCCCTCCACGCCCTTGGCCGGGACTGCCAGCGGTTCCTTCAGGTGCTTGAGCCATCCGGACAGGTCGGCTGATTCGCAGATGCCCAGGACCTTGCCTCCTGCATGGGCGACGTTGCTGGCCACCGGGAGCAGGAACGGGCCAGTGCCGGCCAGCACAATCCGCTGGCCGGCGAGCACGCCCTGCCCCTTGATCAGTGCCTGCACGGCTCCTGCGGTCATGACTCCGGGAAGGTCCCATCCGGGGATCGGGATCTGCCGGTCGTAGGCGCCGGTGGCCACCACCAGGCGGTCGGCGGTGAGGCTGCTTGGCGGTGCCTGCGCCCCGGCGGCTGTGGCGCTGGTCAGCTGCAGGGTGATGCGCTCATCCGACTGCTGCTGCGCCATCCATACCTGTGTGTTGGGCAGGTAGGCCAGGGTTCCGGAGGCGATGCCCTGATCGAAGGCGGAACGCAGCGAGAGGTAGGTTTTCCAATCGTGGTGGCCGGTGGAATCGGGGTGCTCCCCAGGCTGTTCCATGCGGTGGCGCCAGTACTGGCCGCCTGGCTGGTCGTTGGCGTCGATGCAGGTCACGCGAGCACCATGGGCCAGTGCGTTGGCAGCGGCGGCCAGGCCAGCTGGTCCGGCGCCGATCACTGCCACATGGATCTGCTGGCTCATGCGCGCTCCTTGGCGGTGTCGGTGTCGATCTGCTGCCCCTCGCACACCCGCACCATGCAGGCGCGCTGGTTCGGCACCGAATCGATGGTGACCAGGCAGTCGAAGCAGGCGCCGATGCCGCAGAACAGTCCGCGGGGGCGCTCGTTAGTGCGGGTGCTGCGCCAGGCGGTGATGCCCTGGGAGATCATTGCGCCGGCCACGGTAGTGCCGGAGTCAACGATGACCGGGGCCGAATCGATGCTGATGGTGACAGGTTGCTCCATGGGATTCACGACTCCTGGTTCACTAGTGGTTGATCGGTAAAACGGTGCGGGGCGAAAGGGGAAAGATCCAGCTCGGCGGCTTGCCCGGCCAGCACCTGGGCCAGCAGCTTGCCGGTGCCTACCGACAATCCGATGCCGGCCCCCTCATGCCCGGCCGCGTGCCACAGCCCCGGCACGCGCTCGTCGTGCCCGATCACCGGCAGGTGGTCGGGGCAGTAGGGGCGGAAGCCATGGTAATGGCGCATGATCTTGACATCTCGCAGGAACGGGAAAAGGCTGATCGCGTTATTGGCCATCTGCTTCAGTGCGCTGAGGTTCACCGAGCCGTCGAAGCCCACGCGTTCGCGGCTGGAGCCGATCAGGATGGAGCCCGCAGGGGTGCCTTCGACCACCGAGGAGCTTTGCAGCCCGGCATCCGAGCTGCCGACGTTGTCCACGTACTCGGCGGCGTACACCTTGTGGAAGATCTTCGGCGGCAGCGGTTCGGTGACCATGACGAAGCCCTTGCGCGGGTTCACAGGCACCGCCACCTCGGCCAGGCCGGCGATGGACGAGGCCCAGGTGCCGGTGGCGTTCACGATATTGTCTGCGGCGAAGGCGCCGGCGGTGCTGTCCACGCCGATGACCCGCCCGTTGCTCCGGCGCAGCGCGGTGACCTGGGCGTTGGGGACGAACTTCGCTCCCGCATCGCAGGCGAGGCGGAGCAGCCAGGAGGCCGCCAGCATGGGCTGGACTTGGCTGTCCTGCGGGTAGTAGGCAGCTGACAGGGCATCGGGGCTGATGTGCGGTTCTGCCGACAGCAGCTGGTCGCGGTCCAGGATCTCGGCAACGACGCCGTTGCTGCGCTGCGCGGCGGTCAGCCGGTCCAGCGAGGCTTGGGAGGATTCCTGCGAGGCGACAACCAAGCCGCCCTTGGCCTCGAATTCCCACAGGTGCGCGAATTCGGCCAGATCGTTCTTCCATACGCCCAGAGAGTACTGCGAGAGCTCCAGCTCCGGGCCCAGCTCCTTGTCGCTGAGCAGGATGTTGCCCTCGCAGCGCGAGCTGGTACCCGAGGCAGGTCCGGCCCGGTCGAGAACTACGACGCTCAGCCCCTGCTGGGCGGCGAAATAGGCGATGGCGCTGCCGATGATGCCGGCGCCGATGATGAGAACGTCAGTGCCTTGTGCCATTCATTAGTCCTTGCGTTTGACCTCGTCGTTCGGATCTCCGACATTCCAGAAACCGCGGGCGTGCGAGATGTGCTTGATCAGTAGTGCGTGCAGCGCGGTGCTGTTGCCCTTTTCCATGAGCTTGACCATTTGCAGGTGCTCAGCCGCCATGGTGGTCAGCTTGCGCTCGCGCATCAGGGACTTCAGCCCGTACTGCCTGGTTCGCATGCGGTAGCTGGTGGCCAGGTCGACCAGTTCCGCATTGCCGCAGGGGGTCATGAGCTCGTGGTGGAAGGCGCGGTCGGCGCTGAGGTAGCCGTCGATATCGTCGGCCTGCGCTGCGTCGACGATGATTTTCGCCATCTGCGTCAGCTTCGCGATGTTGGCTGTCGTGTGGTTTTCTGCGGCCAGGCGGGTGGCTTCGGGCTCGATCAGCAGGCGAATCGCGGCGATGTTCTCCAGCTCCGTGTCGGTCATGCCGGTGACCCTGAAGCCCTTGTTCTTGATGGTTTCAACTAGGCCCTCGCGGGTCAGGTCCATCATCGCTTCGCGAACCGGGGTGGCCGAGACCCCCAGGGCATCGCCTAGCACGGGCGCAGAGTAGAGCTGGCCCTCAACCAAGTCTCCGGAGATGATCGCGGCACGCAATTTTTCTGCCACGGTCTCCCGCAGGCTGCGGCGCTCGTTCAGTGGTTCCAGTGCCAAGGCGTTCATGGCTCCCCCATCATATGTAGCTGCTATCGACTTACTGCAATGCTACATTGCATAAATCCACCGCTGCACTGGCCATGGCCAGATCCTCCCACGCCATGCCGACACCGGTGTACACCGCGGGTCGGCCCGGCGCGCGGGTGAACTTCCCGAGCACTAGCTCCTGCACGTTCAGCGGCGCCTGGCCGTGCCATGCGCCGTCGGCATGCAGGTCGACGGCGTTGCCGTTTTCCCGGATTGCCGAGGCACGGCCTTCGAGCACCACGTCGCTGCGAAGCATCAGCTGGGCATCCAGTTCACGGTGCTCCAGCCCGTGCTGGCCGATGGCTGCGACCAGCGCGTGGGAGGCGACCCGCGAACCGTCGAAGAGCGGGGTCGGCGAGGAACTGGCACAGATGATCACATCCGCCTGTTCAATGGCCGGATCCTGGCTTGCAACAACCTCGATGCCCTCGGTCCGCAACTCCTCTGCGGCAGCCTGCGCCTTGTCCAGGCTCCGTCCTACGAGCGCGAACTGCGAGGTGGGGTACAGGGCACGGAAGTAGCGGATATGGTTCTTGGCTTGGATGCCGGTGCCGTAGACCAGCACCTGCGGCTTGGAGCTGAAGAATGCGGTGGCCCTGGCCATCTCGCGCAGCGCCAACACCGTCGTGCCAGGGGTGCGCAGCGCGGTGAGCACGGTACCGTCCAGCACTGCCAGCACCGCGCTGGTCGCCGCGTCGAACAACAGGTATGAACCCTGGATTTTGGGCAGGCCCGCCGCGGTGTTCTGCGGGTCGATGCTCAGCACCTTGACGCCGTTGCGTTCGGTTCCCAGAGCCGGCATGATCAGGAACTCGCCGCGCTGGGTCGGTGAGAACAAGCGCGGGGAATCCAGTTCCGGATCCAGTCCCGCGGCCAGTGCATCGGCCAGGATCTGCACGGCGGTAGCCGGGTCGATCCGATCGGTGAGGGTCGCCTCGTCGAAGTAGGGCAGGTTCATAGGATGAATCCTTCCGGGAATGGATCGGTGGGATCCAGGAAATACTGTGCGGTGCCGGTGACCCAGGCGCGTCCGGTGACTGTCGGGATCACTGCGGGCTTGTCTCCGACGGTGGTGGTGCCCACCAGCCGGCCAGTAAACTGCGAGCCGATGAACGATTCGTTCAGGAAGTCGGTCTCCAGCCCCAGTTCACCGCGGGCGTGCAGCTGCGCCATGCGCGCGCTGGTGCCGGTGCCGCAAGGCGAGCGGTCGAACCAGCCAGGGTAGATGGCCATGGCGTGGCGCGAGTGCTCGGCGTCGGAGTCCGGGGCCTTGAGATAGACATGGTGGCAGCCGCGGATGTCATCGCGTTCGGGGTGCACCGGTTCGTCCTGCTCGTTGATGGCTGCCATGATGGCCAGCCCTGCCTCGATCAGCTCCTGCTTGCGCTCGCGCTCGAAGGGCAGCCCGATGGATTCCAAGTCGACCACGGCGTAGAAGTTCCCGCCAAAGGCAAGGTCGTAGTTGACGGTGCCCAGGCCCGGAACCTGCACCGAGGCGTCCAGCCGGTCCGCGAAGGATGGAACGTTCTTGATAGTCACCGCGGCGGCATGGCCGTCTTCGACCTGCACGGAGGCGATGACCAAGCCGGCCGGGGTGTCCAATCGAATCTCTGTGACAGGCTCCACGACCTCGACCATCCCGGTTTCCACCAGCACGGTGGCTACCCCGATCGTACCGTGCCCGCACATCGGCAGCAGGCCTGAGACCTCAATGTACAACACGCCGAAGTCAGCGTCATCCCTGGTGGGAGGCTGCAGGATGGCGCCGCTCATGGCTGCGTGGCCGCGTGGTTCGTTCATCAGCAACTTGCGGATGTGGTCGCTGTTTTCCATGAACCACAGGCGGCGTGCGGCCATGGTCTTGCCTGGAATCGTTCCTACTCCACCGGTGATGACCCTGGTGGGCATGCCTTCGGTGTGGGAATCAACAGCGTGAAATACACGGGTAGTGCGCATTGAAGTCCTTAGTGGAATTGGTGGGCTAAGCCGGCGCCAAGGGAAATTCTGGGTCCCCTCGGCACCGGCTGGCAAGTCATGCTGTTTACTTGTATCCGTGGGCCAGCGCGGCTTCGGTGTCAGCGGTGATCGCCTTGTGGAATTCGGCGCTCAGCGGGCCGCGCGGCGGACGGCATGCGCCGCCCTTCAATCCGGCGATGTCCATGGACAGCTTGATGGCCTGGACGAACTCGGTCTTGGTGTCCCAGCGCAGCAGCGAGTGCGATTCGCGGTACAGGGCCTTGGCCTTCTCCAAGTCGTTCAGGTCCCCGCTGGTGGACAGGTTGTACAGTTCCATCATGGTCTGCGGGAAGGCGTTGGTGTAGCCCGAAACCCAGCCCACGGCGCCGGCGATGCCCATTTCCAGCACACTGTCGTCGGTGCCGATCAGCAGGTCCAGTTCTGGAACCAGTTCGCTGATTTCGTAGGCGCGGCGCACATCGCCGGTGAATTCCTTGACGCCCACGATGTATCCGGCCTCGAACAGGCGGGCGATCAGCTTCGGGGTCAGGTCCACCTTGGTGTCGATCGGGTTGTTGTAGGCAACTACCGGTAGCCCGACCTCGGCCACCAGACGGTAGTGCTCCATGACCTCGTCGTCGTTGGCGCGGTAGATATTCGGCGGCAGCAACATCACCGAGGAGGCACCCGCTTCTGCGGCCTGGTTGGCCCAGTGGCGTGCCTGCAGGCCGCCGTAGGAGCCGATGCCTGCCATGACGGTGAAGCCGTCCGGTGCCGCTTGGACCGCGGTAGTGATGACGCGGGCGCGCTCTTCCTCGGTCAGTGCCTGGTACTCGCCCAGCGAGCCGTTCGGTGCGATTCCGTCGCATCCGTTGGCGGCCAGGAAGGCTACGTGCTCTGCAAAGCCGTCGTAGTCAACGCTCAGGTCTTCGTTGAACTGCAGCGACGACGCTACGTGTACACCCTGCCATGGCTTCCGGGTCTGAGACATCTTTGATCTTCCTTTCAATGAAGTTTGTGATGCGGCCGGTGGGGTTGAGCCTCGCCACCGGGAGTCCTTTGTGTGATCCGCTACACCTAATGTACTATGTACAATTTTACAGTGCAATAGAAGAATCGAAGTATTTTCTAGTTTCCGGTTCCGTCGAGGTCATCGCGCTGAATCAGGGGCGCGTGCTCGGAGGTCACGTAGCCACGCTCACGCTCGATGGCACGTACCTTCCAGTACTCCGCGCCTTCGATGCCCAGCGGGCGCGGGTCGAAATGCACCTCACCGCCCAGCTTGCGCTGGCGGTCGTAGTCGCGGATCACCTTGCGGACCACCGGCGCGAGGAACAACAGGCAGACCATGTTGATCCAGCCCAGCGAAGCGTAGCCGATATCACCCAGCGTCCAGATCACTGCAGCGGATGCCACCGAACCATAGAAGGTCATCGCCATCATGCCCAGCTTCAGCAGAACTGCTACCACCGAGCCCGGCTCCTTGCCGAAAAGGAATACCAGGTTGGTGTGTGCGATGTAGTAGAACGCAACCAAGGTCGTGAAGGCGAAGAAGAACAGCGCGATGGCGACAAAACCTGGACCGAAGCCCGGAAGAACCTGGTCAACGGCGTTCTGAGTATATCCCGCGCCGGCCTCGACGCCGGGGAGGTTTTCCACCATGGTGCCACCATCGGAGGAGAAGACGTTGTAGGAGCCGGTGATCACGATCATGATGCCGGTGGCGAAGCAGACCACCACGGTGTCGATAAAGATCGAGAATCCCTGCAGCAGGCCCTGGCTCGCAGGATGGTTTGCCGAAGCTGCGGCCGAACCGTAGGTACCTTCGCCCACGCCGGCGACATTGGAGAACACGGCGCGGCGCACGCCCCAGGCCACTGCCATGCCAGCCATCCCCCCGAAGAGCTCATGCAGGCCAAAGGCGCTCTCAAAGATCAACCGCAGCGCTGGAATGATTTCGGAGTAGTTGGCAGCGACGACAACTAGGGCCACCACGATGTAGCCCAGCGCCATGAACGGGACCATCAAATCCACGGCCTTGACCAGGCGCTTGGTGCCACCGAAGATGACCACGCCGAGAATGCCGGTGACAACCACGGCGCTGACCCACGGGTCGATGCCGAAGGCGTTCTTCATGCCGGCAGCGATGTTGTTCGACTGCACGCCGGGGAACACGATACCGTAGCCGACGGCTGTCATGACCGCGAGAACTGCCGCCAGCCACTTGAGGCGTAGACCGAACTTCACGTAGAACGGCATGCCACCACGATGTTCGCCATTGACCTTCCGCTTGAAGACTTGGGCCAGGGATGATTCTGCGAAGGAGCTTGCAGCTCCGAGGAGCGCGCAGACAACCATCCAGAGCAACGCGCCCGGTCCACCCGCAGCGATCGCAGTTCCCACGCCGGCGATGTTCCCCACGCCCACGCGTGAGGCAATGGTCAGCAACAGGGCCTGGAGCGGGGCAATCCCAGCTTCGTCCACCTTGGGCTTGAAGAGCAGGGTGAGGGTATGTGGCAGCAACCTGAATTGCGCACCAAGGGTAAGAACAGTGAAGAACAGTCCGACGGCCAGGGCGAAATACGCCATGGGATTCCAGAGTCCATCACTAATCGCGGTCAAAGTTTCCATGTATTTTCCTCAGAGCATTCGAAGATATCGCATCGAGGTGAGACGCTTGACGGGGTAAGTTAGATCACAACATGTAAAATGGTACATAACACTGTTACTGTCTGACAATGGTCCCGGGAAATTTTCTCAACGGAATTTTCTCGTTGCTGGCGCACGAAAACAGCAGCCAACCGCGATCAGCGGTTGGCTGCTGTTTGCCTGCTCTACGAAGGACTAATCCGCCGGAAGCGCCTGGCGCAAAAATGCCGCCACGCGTTCCAGCGACTCGGCCACCTGCTCGTATCCTGCGGCGAATGACAGCCGGATGAACAGGTGCCCTTCGAACGGGTCGAAGTCGCCGCCCGGGGTCAGAGCCACCTGGGCACATTCCAGCACCTGGCGGCAGTACTCCCTGGCGGTGCCGAAACGGTCGAGCACACGCTCGCTGAGCCGCCCGTAGAGGTAGAAGGCCCCATCGGCGGGCGCCGCCTCGCTGATCCCCAGGCTGCCCAGGTGCTCCAGCACGTGGGCCCTGGTGCGGGCAAACTCGGCCACGCGCTCATTGGCTTCATCCAGGCTCTGCTTCTCGAAGGCCGCCACGACCGCACGCTGCGCCGGGGCCGGAGCGCACAGCGCAAGGTTCGAGGCCAGCGCATCAACGGTGGACACCAGATCATCGGGCACGATCATCCAACCCAGGCGCCAGCCGGTCATCCCCCAGTATTTGGAGAAGGAGGAGACCACGATGGAAGTGCGGGAGAACTCCCACGAGGTGTGCCCCTTGCGGTCTGGAACGAACTCGATGCCGTGATAGATTTCGTCGCTGATCAGCCGCACGCCGTTGGCTTCGCACCAGCTGGCGAGGTCCGAAAGCTCTTGTGCGCTGAACATGGTACCGGTGGGATTGTTCGGCGAGGCGATCACCAGCCCGTCCAGGCGTCCATGCTGCTTCTTGGCCGCTTCAAGCAGCTGCACGGTGGGCTGGTAGCGCTGTTCCGCACCGGTAGGCAGGTCCACCACCTCCAGTCCCAGGGCCCCGAGGATATTGGCGTAGGCCGGGTAGCCTGGACGGGCCAGCGCCACCACATCTCCGGCATCGAAGGCTGCCAGGAAGGCAAGTTGGAAAGCTCCGGAGGACCCGGTCGTCATCACGAAGTTCCTGGCCGGAATCTGCACCCCATAGGTATCGAGGTAATGCTTGGACAGGGCCTGTCGGGTTTCGAGCAGGCCCGCGGTCGAAGTGTACCCGAAGTCGGCGTGCCCGGCATGCAGCTTCGCGGCCAGGTCATTCACGGCTGCTGGCGCACCGCCGCCAGGCTCGCCCACGCACAACGAGATCACGTCATGACCAGAGGCCCGCATCGTAGCGACCTGGTCAACAATTTGCATCACTCCAAAGGGAGCTACCTTGGAACGCTGGGAGGCTTGCACTGTTTGCCCTTCCTTTTCGCAGGCGTGGAAAACCGAAGCATCCTCGCCGCGGTCTTCTGCGCTATCTGATTCAAGGCTATCGGCTCCGGCGTGGCATTGCGCCCAAGGGCAGCCGGTGAGCAGGCTCACGGTCCCGGTTCCCCCTCCGTTTGCCTCCCGTCCATCCTTGGGGCATTCGCCCCGAGCATCCTCGAGGTACCCGCCTATTGCAGGCGACACCTCGCACAGGAGAACGAAACATGAACAAGCCACTGACGGCCGCCCTGGCCGCCGCAGTATTGCTCCCGCTGGCCCTGGCGCCAACAACAGGAGCGGCAGCCTCGCCGATGACCGCGGCTTCCGCCCTTCCGGCAGCAGTTGCCAAGGACCCCGCGCCGGGGTTCCGCGTGCTGCCCTACCTGCAAGCACCTTCCGCCACCTCGATGACCATCAACTGGATCAGCGAAACCGATGAGCCGGGCACCGTCAGCGTCACCGGACCTGGCCTGGGCAAGTCCGGCAAGCAAAGCAGCGAGCCAACATACCTGGATCTCATGGAATACACCCAGGCCGAACTCGATGAGCAGATCGCGGGCTTGGAACAGGGCTCGTGGCTGATGTCGAATTCGAACTACAAGCACTCGGTGACCTTCAAGGATCTGTTGCCCGGAAAGACCTACAACTACACGGTGACCCAGTCCGGCGAAACCCATAGCGCGGCCTTCAAGACCGCCCCGGAGGGTGAGGCCTGGAAGAACGTGCGCATCATTGCATTCTCCGACTCCGAGACCGAGCCGCGCGGACGCACCGAGCACCGCGAATGGGAACTCTCCCCGGTCAACGGCTATACCGCAGATTCGCTGAAGCGACCGGGCACGGGCTCCCTATGGGACCAGCAGTTCGGCATGACCACCCGCTATGGCGAGCCGACCCTGCGCTACCCGCTGGACCAGTCCACCGCCTTCAATGAGAACCTCAAGCATATCCAGGCCGCCGATCCGGACCTGGTCATGATGGCCGGCGATCTCACCCAGGGTTCTGGCTACCAGCCGGCCTGGGATGAGTTCTTCGGCCATGTGGCCGGAGAGCATTCGGACCTGGCCTCCAACGTCCCGCTGCTTCCGGCCTTGGGCAATTGGGAAACCTATGCTGCGCTGAACGGCGGCTACGGAACGGACGCCGACCGCACTCCCGCGGTCATCTCGCGCAACCGCTTCCTGGATTACTTCTCGCTGCCGCAGGATCCACAGCACCCCGAGTACAAGGGCTCGTACTACCGGGTGGATCACGGACCGGTCACCGTGCTGACCTTGGATTCCACCAACGGCCGCCCGGACGAGAACACCCGGACCGGCCAGCTGTCCGGGGAGAAGTTCTCGGGCGATGACACGAATATGGACGCGGCGAAGCTGTCCACCGATACCCAGGGCGAGTTCACTTTCGAATCCTATGTCCAGGGCTTCAAGGAACTGTTCCCCGGCACTACCGAGCAGGACGTCGACCTGCCGAATATGGATGCCGCCTCGGCGCAGTGGGAATGGGCCGAGAAGCAGCTGGCCGATGCACGCGCCAACGGCCAAATCGTGCTGGTCCAGTTCCACCACTCGGCCTATTCCAACGGCGTGCATGGCAGCCCGCCGAACCATGAACACCCGGATAACCAGTCGGGCACCGCGATGCGCGCCTACACCCCGATGTTCGAGGAGCATGGAGTCGCAGCTGTGATCTCCGGCCACGATGAGATGTTCGAGCGTTCCTGGGTGGATGCGGACGGCGACGGACGCGGCTTCCACTCCCATGACGTTGGGGTCGCCGCCGATGGCCTGCGCGGCGAAAAGCTGGTGCGCAATGCCGAAGGCGAGTACGAGCCGCTGCGCTTCAACTCGCACTCGCAGTGGTCAGCCCCGGCCGATGAGCCGGAAACCTGGGCCGAGGATGCCAACGGTGTTCCGCAGCTGGTCTCTGGCGGCTTGCACTACGGGCACCTGCAGATCGATGTTGCCAATACCCCGAAGGGCGCCGAGCTGACCCTGACCCCGGTGCACATCTTCCCGCAGCTGGATTCGCAGTACCAGCTGGAAAAGACCGAGCAGAGGGTCTATGACGATGTCGTGCGCTTCGCCGTCGGCAAGGATGGGGCGCCGCTGGCGAAGTAGCGCTGGCGGGGCAGGCGACTTGTCGCCATGGCCGCAGGTAGTGGACTATTGAAGAGAAAGAGGCCACTGAGCGCAGCAGCGCAGGGAGCAGGACGAGACATGAGTGAACAGCGCGTTTTCAAGGCAGTAGTCGCCAAGGAAGCTGGCTGGTGGAACATCTGGGTTCCCGAATTGGACCATGTGACTTCCACCCGCAAGTCCCGCAAGATCTCCCTCTACACCCGCTCCTTGATTGCAGCGGTGCTGGGCCTCGAGGAATCCTCGTTCCGAGTCGAGCGCGAACTGGTTTCCGCTGAAGAATTCGAGCGCCGCTTCACCGAAGCCGTGCGCGCGGTCAGCCCGCAGGAAAAGCTGTAGGCAGGACGGACCCGGCGCGCGTCCCATGCAGAGGCCGCCGTATCCCCAGCTGGGGATACGGC